>NZ_JBHUBB010000001.1:0-447241 GCF_042789485.1 Streptomyces sp. NPDC056835 | reverse complement strand
CGCGCGCCCGACGACAACCCACCTGCCCCCCACCGCAGTGCCGCCCCCCCCCCCCAACCCCTCTTCCGGCTTGGCGTCCCGCGCCCGCCCCCCCCCCCGGGCCCCCCCCGCTTCTCGTCTGTGTGCTGTGTGCTGTCCGCTGTGCACTTGTGTCCATGGGGCCGTGGGCCGGCGGGCGCCCGTGGTGGGCACCCGCCGGCCGTATGTCTCAACCGCGCCCGGGGCCCAGGGCCTTGCGGCCTCCGCTGGGCGGCAGCGCCGCGCGCGCGGACCGTTCGGGGCGCACCGGCGCGGGCTGTTCGATACGGAGCGCGAGCGCGGGGCAGCGGCGCACCGCGCGCTGCGCACGCCCGCGCAGATGCATCGGAACCGACGCGTCCGCGAGCGCCGGATAGCCGTCGGGTCCCATCCGGATCAGCTCGGGGACGATGTCCGCGCAGAGACCGTGGCCCTGGCACAGCGTCCAGTCCACCGCGAGCTTCTCCCCGCTCGGAATGGACTCCTCCGCCTCCTGGTAGCCCGGTCCCGGCAGCGGCAGCACCCCCGTCGTCTCGCGCCCGCAGCCGCCGTCCAGCACATGCGCGGCGAGGTCGTCGGTGAACGCCGACAGGGTGGAGGCGAAGAACCGCGCGGAACCGTCGGGGTGCTTGCAGGCGCCCCGGCCCTTGACCGCCTGGGTCACCGCGCGCAGCGCCTCCAGCGCGGCCTGGCCGCCGCCGTTGATGACATCGGAGAGGCCGCCCGCCGCCGCGGGCAGCCCGAGCTTGCAGGGGCCGCACTGCCCCGCCGTCTCGGCCGCCAGCCAGTTGGCGACCCGTAGCGCCTCACCCAGCGGACAGGTCTCGGGGCCGATCGGCAGAATCGCGCCCGCGCCCAGCGCGCCGCCGAAGGACGCGAAGGACTCCTTGGAGATGACGGCCTCATGGGCGGCCATCGCGTCGATCCAGTTGCCGTGGTAGCCGCCGGTCAGCACGCCCTGGGGCATCGGCGGGGCGCCGGCCATCTGGAGGACGTACCGCAGCGGCACCCCCGACGGCGCCTCGACCACCATGGGACGGGCGACCGCGCCGGAAATGGTGAGCAGGACCGTGCCCGGCTCGCTGTCGAGCCCGGTGTGACCGTAACGGCGGGCGCCGATACGGGCGGCGACGGCCAGCTGGGCGAAGGTCTCGGCGTTCGACAGCAGCGTCGGAAGACCGGCCACCCCGGACTCGGCGGCGCGCTCGCGGCGGCCGGGCGGCAGGGCGGGCCCGCCGCCGATGGCACGGATCACGGACGAGGCCTCGCCCGAGACCATGCGCTCGGGGGTACGGATCACCCGCGCGCGCAGCGCCTGGCCGCGCCGGTCGGACAGTCCGCGTTCGGCGAGGGCCGCGCGGATCGAGACCTCGGTGGAGTTGCGGGTGACGGCGACGACCAGGGTGCGGGCGCCAAGCGCCTCGGCGGCCAGCAGCGCGCCGTCGAGTATGAGATGCGGGGCTCGGTTGATCAGGACCGTGTCCTTGCGGCAGGGGGGCTCGCCCTCGCTGCCGTTGATCACGACGACCGGCCGTACGCCGCGGCGGATCGCGGCCTTGGCTACCGCCCGCAGCTTCTTGCCGAACGGGAAGCCGGCGCCGCCGCGGCCCGTCAGGGAGATGTTCTCGGCGAGCTGTGCCAGCCGCTCGCCGGTCATCGGCTCCAGCGGGCCGTGCACCTTGAGATGCATGGGCAGATCGAGGCGTTCGACCAGGTCGAATCCCTGGGTCAGCTGGGGGAGGCCGACGACACGGACTTCGGGGACATCGGGGAGCGGGGTGTTCACGGTCGGTCTCCTGCGGGTGCGTGCCAGGGTTCCCCGGCCGGGGGCGGATAGAGGGGGCCGGGCGGCGGATCGGCGGGACCGGGCGTGTCCTGCCCTGGGGAGGCCGGGCCGGGTGTGCCCGGGCCGGGTGTGGCCGGGCCGGGGAACGCCGACGCCTGCCCGGTATAGGGCCCGCCGGCGTAGGACCCGCCGTCGTAGGCGGGGGTGGGGCCGGTGTCGTACGGGGGAACGACGCCCGTCCCGTACGCGGGGACGGAACCGGTGTCGTAGGAGCCCGTGCCGTACGGGGAGGCTCCCGTCGGGCCGTAGGCCGAGGTGGGGCCCGCGTCGTACGGGGGCGGGTCGTACGGGGGCGGTGCGGGCGGGGCGAAAGCCTGCGGCGGCCGGGGCGGGGAAGGGGCGGGCCAGCCGCCCGTCCTGCCCGGGGGCTCTTCGGGGACGACCGGGATCTCCTCGGTCATCGGTATCCGCTCGGCGAGCGGTATCCCGCCGGGGGGCGGTTCCGGGGGCGGGGGCGGCACCGGCATCCGCGTGGTGGCTTCGGTCCCCGGCGTCCCCAGCGAGACCGCGCGGTAGCCGGCGGAGATGCCCGTACCGGTGTCCGACAGCGGATCGGCGCCGAGGCCCTGGTACGCGCCGGCGCGAGGGGCGATGAAGGTGTCGGCCAGGGGGTCGACGGCCGGGAAGGGATCGCCCGGAGGCCGGGGCGCCTCGTACAACGGCGGGGAAGGGGCGGCGAGCCGTGGCGGCGTACGGGGCGGGTCGAGCGGCGTTCCCAGCGACGGGCCGGGCACGGCGGGCTCGCGCTGGAGGCGCCCCGTGTACCGGGGCCGCGGGGGAACGCCCGTCGCGCCCGGGAGCGGGTCCGAGGCGGGATCGCGCCGGGACGGCTCGGTCTCCGCCGTCTCATGGGCGGCCTCGTTCGCGCCGTTCACTCCGTTCACTCCGTTCACTCCGTTCACCCCGTTCACCCCGTTCGCGCCGGTCAGCGACACGATCTTGTCGGCGATCCGGCGCTTGAGCGGGCGTGGGAAGAGCCGTACGGACACGGCGGCGGCCACCCCGGCCAGGGTGAGGCAGTACAGCGTGGTGACATAGGTGGCCGCGGGGCGGCCCGCGAAGAGGCCGTGCACCAGAGCGAAGCACCAGGCCGGGTAGGCCAGCATGTGCACCGCCCGCCAGCGCCCCGCGAACCGGCCGGGGAGGGCGAAGGCGCTGCGCATCGCGCCGGTCGTGGCCGCGATGATCATCAGCAGTCCGGCGAGCGAACCGAAGCCGATGAGGCCGTTGGCGCCGTTGATACCGAGGCCGAACGGCACCAGGGCGCCGATCAGCGCCACATGTCCGAGCGACACCTTGACGGTGACATGCAGCAGCAGAAAGCCGAGCGAGGCCACCGCGGTCGCCCGGTGGACGCCTTGAGCCAGCAGCCGGTGCCGTGGGGAGAGCAATAACCGGTCGGTGGCTATCAGGCCCCAGACGACGGCCCCGGACAGGGACAGCAGCGACAGCACGCCGGCGCCGAAATCGAGGAAGTCACGGAAATCGTCACCTCCCGCGACGGCGAGTAGCGGCACCAGTACCAGTGCGGCGACGGATACTCCGCCCTGTATCTGCCGGCTCTTGTCGGGATCCAGGTTGAGCGATGAACTGGGCTTGCGTTGAGGGTTCATGGGGGCAACTCCGAATGGCTCGGGAAAGCGGTCCCGTGGCCGCATGCTAGGTGGAGCCATACCGGGCAGTACCGGGTTTGCGGGTTTAGCCGGGGAGAGGTGAGTTATCCGACTCCGCGGTTGCCCGGATAGGGGCTGATACGCGGAGTAAGCCGGGTGCGGCGCTCGCCCCGGCGGTTTCGCGGGGGCCCGCGACATGCCCAACGCCGTTTCCCTGTCAAGCCCTTCTGTCAACCCTTTCGCTCACTCTCACCCGTGCTCTGCGCACACCCTCCCCGGGCCCTCCCCGTCTCCTCCCCGCCGTCTCCCCGGACTCTCCCCCTCCGGGGCGCCCCTCGGTCATGACTTTGGTCGGAGGTGGCCCCGCGTGATACGTCGGTGCGGGCCGTCGGACGCTGCGGTACCCTGACGCCATGCGTGCCGTACGCCTTCTGCTTAGCGGGCCGCGCTGATCAGTCCCGACGGATGACAGAGATCCGGTCGGAATCAGCGCGGCGTCCCCTCCTGTGTGAGGGGCTTTTTCGTTCACCGACCGGCGCCACCATTCGCCGAATGGCACGGCCGAATCCGCTGGCAGAGACGATCGATGGAGCTTCAGAGAATCATGAGCGAGACGAATTCCGCTGCCGCCGAGCCCGTGGCGCCGCACCGCTACACGGCGGCCATGGCCGCCGACATCGAGGCACGCTGGCAGGACTTCTGGGACGCCGAGGGCACGTACGAGGCGCCGAACCCCACGGGTGATCTGGCCGGCGACCCGGAGCTGGTCGCGAAGCCCAAGAAGTTCATCATGGACATGTTCCCGTACCCGTCGGGCACGGGGCTGCACGTCGGTCATCCCCTGGGCTATATCGCCACCGACGCGTTCGCCCGCCACCAGCGCATGACCGGGCACAACGTGCTGCACACGCTGGGTTTCGACGCCTTCGGCCTGCCGGCCGAGCAGCACGCGGTCGCCACCGGCACGCACCCCCGCGTGTCGACCGAGGCGGCCATGGACAACATGAAGGTCCAGCTGCGCCGACTGGGTCTGGGCCACGACAAGCGCCGGTCCGTGGCGACCATCGACCCGGACTACTACAAGTGGACCCAGTGGATCTTCGTACAGATCTTCAACTCCTGGTACGACAAGGACGCGGACAAGGCGCGCCCGATCGAGGCGCTGGTGGCGCAGTTCGAGAGCGGGGAGCGCACGACGCCCGACGGGCGCCCCTGGAGCGCGCTGAACGCTGCTGAGCGCGCCGATGTCCTGGGCGAGTACCGGCTGGCGTACGCCTCCGACGCACCGGTCAACTGGGCTCCCGGCCTGGGCACCGTCCTGGCCAATGAGGAAGTCACCGCGGACGGCCGCTCCGAGCGCGGCAACTTCCCCGTGTTCAAGGCGAAGCTGCGCCAGTGGAACATGCGGATCACCGCCTACGCGGACCGGCTGCTGAACGATCTGGACGCGCTGGACTGGCCCGAGGCCATCAAGCTGCAGCAGCGCAACTGGATCGGGCGCAGCGAGGGCGCGCGCGTCGACTTCCCCGTCCATGTCGGTGACGACGGTCACATGGACGCCATCACCGTCTTCACCACGCGCCAGGACACGCTGTTCGGCGCCACGTACATGGTGCTGGCGCCGGAGCACGACCTGGTCGAGAAGGTCGTTCCGGCCGCCTGGCCCGAGGGCACGCACGACGTATGGACGGGGGGCCACGCCACCCCCGCCGAGGCCGTCGACGCGTACCGCAAGCAGGCGGCGTCGAAGTCCGACGTCGAGCGGCAGGCCGAGGCGAAGGACAAGACCGGTGTCTTCACCGGCGTGTACGCCACCAACCCGGTCAGCGGTGACCGCGTACCCGTCTTCATCGCCGACTATGTGCTGATGGGGTACGGCACAGGCGCGATCATGGCCGTACCGGCGCACGACAGCCGTGACTTCGCGTTCGCGCGCGCCTTCGAGCTGCCGATGCGCTGTGTGGTCGAGCCCTCGGACGGCCGTTCCACCGACCCCGCCGAGTGGGACGACGCGTTCGCCTCGTACGACGCGCGTCTCATCAACTCGGCCGGCGAGGACATCTCGCTGGACGGTCTGGGCGTCACCGAGGCCAAGACGCGGATCACGGAGTGGCTGGCCGCGCGCGGTATCGGCGAGGGGACCGTCAACTTCCGGCTGCGCGACTGGCTGTTCAGCCGGCAGCGGTACTGGGGCGAGCCGTTCCCGATCGTCTACGACGAGGACGGCACGGCGCACGCCCTGCCCGAGTCGATGCTGCCGCTGGAGCTGCCGGAGGTCGACGACTACTCGCCACGCACGTTTGACCCGGACGACGCGGACACGCAGCCGGAGACGCCGCTGTCACGGAACGCGGACTGGGTCGATGTCGAGCTGGACCTGGGGCAGGGCGAGGGCGTCAAGCGCTACCGCCGGGAGACCAACACCATGCCGAACTGGGCCGGTTCGTGCTGGTACGAGCTGCGCTACCTGGACCCGCACAACAGCGAGAAGCTGGTCGACCCGGCCATCGAGCAGTACTGGATGGGCCCCCGCGAAGGGCAGCCGCACGGCGGTGTCGATCTGTACGTGGGTGGTCAGGAGCACGCCGTACTGCATCTGCTGTACGCGCGTTTCTGGTCCAAGGTGCTATTCGACCTGGGGCACATCTCCTCGGTCGAGCCGTTCCACAAGCTGTACAACCAGGGCATGATCCAGGCGTTCGTCTACCGGGACAGCCGTGGCATCGCGGTGCCGGCCGCCGAGGTCGAGGAGCGGGACGGCGCGCACTGGTACCAGGGCGCGAAGGTCAGCCGCGTCCTGGGCAAGATGGGCAAGTCCCTGAAGAACGCGGTCACTCCGGACGAGATCTGCGCCGAGTACGGCGCGGACACGCTGCGGCTGTACGAGATGGCCATGGGCCCGCTGGATGTCTCGCGGCCGTGGGACACCCGCGCGGTCGTCGGCCAGTACCGGCTGCTGCAGCGGTTGTGGCGCAATGTGGTGGACGAGACGACCGGCGAGGTCACCGTCGTGGACACGGCGGACGCCGACATCGACGAGGACACGCTGCGCGCGCTGCACAAGGCGATCGACGGGGTCTCGCAGGACATGGCGGGGCTGCGGTTCAACACGGCCATCGCGAAGATGACCGAGCTGAACAACCACCTGACCAAGACGGACGGCCCGGTCCCGCGCTCGGTCGCCGAGCGGCTGGTGCTGCTGGTCGCGCCGCTGGCCCCGCATATCGCCGAGGAGCTGTGGCGCAGGCTGGGCCACTCCGACTCGGTGGTGCACCAGGACTTCCCGGTCGCGGACCCGGCGTATGTGGTCGACGAGACCGTGACCTGCGTGGTGCAGATCAAGGGCAAGGTCAAGGCGCGGCTGGAGGTCTCCCCGTCGATCTCGGACGAGGAGCTGGAGGCGCTGGCGCTGGGGGACGCGGCGGTGGTCGCGGCGCTGGACGGCGGGGGCATCCGGAAGGTGATCGTGCGGGCGCCGAAGCTGGTGAACATCGTTCCCGCGTAGTTCCTGGGCGTAGCACCTCGGTGCTCCCGGTGTTTCCGGGCGTTATCTCGGTCGGTGGGCGCCTTTGGTGCCGCTTCGCGGGCACAGGGCTTTCCCCTACGGGCAGGTTGAGGGTTTCCTACGGAACCCTCGGCCTGCCTGTTGCGTTTACGGTGGAGGAAGCGGCCCGCGGAAAGCCGCTCCGAACATGACCCGAACGCGAAGGGGCGCCCATGGACGTCGTGATCCTGATCGTGGCGCTGCTCTTCGTCGCCTTTGTGGCGCTGGGAGTGTTTGTGAGCGTGAAGGCGGTGCGCGCGGCCAAGCGGAGCGTGGACCGTACGATCTCGCAGGCCCGCCGGACCGTCGAGGACACCACGCTGCGCGCCAGAAGCATCGGTCAGACGGGCGCGGCGGGGGAGCTGGCGCAGCTGCGGCTGAGTCTGCGGACCTCGATGCGGTCGACGCAGGACGCGCTCCAGTCCGGTGTGGCGGAGGACGCCTCGCTGTCGGAGTCGATCGAGCTCTTCCAGCGGCTGAGCGCGCACGGCCATGAGCTGGACGACGAGCTGCGGCAGCTGGAGCGGGATCCGGACCGGGTGAGGGTCGCGGAGCGGCTTCAGGATGTGCGCGAGCGTACGGAACGGATCACGCACGCGGCGGACTCACTGCGCTGGGCGGCGCGGGACCGGGCCCGGAAGTTCGCGGAGGACGACCTGTCGTCGCTGAGCGCGCAGATCGATGTGGAGTCGGGGGCGCTCCGGCACTGGTCGACGGCGGAGGAACGGCCGGAGCGGGAGCCGATGGTGTGGCCGGAGCCGGAGGGCTCCGGGGCCGGGGCCGCCGGGGCGGAGCGGGCCGGCCCCGCGACCGGCGACCAGGGCGGGCCGGAGGCGATCGAGCCGCCCGATCCTCGGCGGCAGCAGACGTATCCCTGGCAGAAGGCGCCCGGGCGGACCAGGCCCGAGACGACGACTTGACAGTCCGAGACCGTGACTTGGTGGTCCGGGGCCATGGACTGATGGTGCGGGGCCACGGACTGATGGTGCGGGGCCACGGACGGCTGCCCGTCCGGGACCACGGTCCGATGCGGGATCACGGCATGTGCGGAGGCGGAAACGATCACTGACATGGGGGCGGGCTGCCGACCATGGGCGATGACGGGTAACCTCCCGCTCATGTCCCGCCATGTCGCGATCGTCACCGATTCCACGGCCTACCTGCCGCCGCAGACGATGGAGCGGCACGGCATCACAGCGGTGCCGCTGACCGTCGTGCTGGGCGACCGCGCGCTGGAGGAGGGCACGGAGATCTCGGCGCGTTCGCTCGCCGTGGCGCTTCAGAAGCGACGCTCCGTGACCACGTCCCGGCCGAGCCCGGATGTCTTCGCCGCCGCGTACCGCGAGGCGGCGGAAGCCGGTGCGACCGGGATCGTCTCCCTTCATCTGTCGGCCGAGTTCTCCGGGACGTACGACGCCGCCGTGCTCGCGGCGAAGGACGCGCCCGTGCCGGTACGTGTGGTGGACACCGGCATGGTGGCGATGGCGCTCGGGTTCTGCGCGCTGGCGGCGGCCGAGGCGGTGGAGGGGGACGGCACGCTCGACGAGGCGGTGGCCGCCGCCGAGAAGCGGGCCGCCGGGACCTCCGCGTACTTCTATGTGGACACGCTGGACTATCTGCGGCGGGGCGGCCGGATCGGCGCCGCCCAGGCGCTGCTGGGCTCCGCGCTCGCGGTGAAGCCGCTGCTCCAACTGGACGGCGGGCGTATCGAGCTGCTGGAGAAGGTGCGTACGGCGTCGAAGGCGATCGCGCGGCTGGAGGAGATCGTCGCCGAACGGGCGGGCACGAGCGAGGTGGACATCGCCGTGCACCATCTGGCCGCACCCGAAAGGGCGTTGACGCTGGCCGAGCGGCTGCGTGAGCGGGTGCCGGGGCTGGTGGATCTGCATGTCAGCGAGGTGGGCGCGGTGATCGGGGCGCATACCGGGCCGGGGCTGCTGGGGGCTGTGATCTCCCCGCGCTGACTGGGGCGGCCGGGCGGCGGCTCGGCGGCCGGTCGCGGCTCGGCGGGGGTGTGACCACTTCGGCGGGGATGTGACCACTTCGGCGGGGATGTGACCACTTCGGTGGGGGTGTGACCACTCGTAGGGGTGACCGAGTTATCCACAACTCGCTTGTTGTCCACGAGAATTCGGCCTGCTCAGCGGGGTCGGGCGGAGGTGCCTACCGTCTTGTGTCATGGCTCTCCGAACACGCTCCGTAACCTCCGCAACCTCTGTCACCAGCGGCCCCGGCCGTGCCCCGGGCTCCGACGGCCGGGCCCGTCATGGGCGTCACGGCCGTCCCGGCGGCGTACGGACCAGCCCGCGTACGGCGCTGCCGCGCGTCGTCGGCGCGGACGGTACGGCTCCGGCCCCGATCAGCACCCCGGCACCTGCCCCAGACCCACCCCCTGCCCGAACGGACGTGCGCCGTCGCGCGGAAGCGCTCTTCGCCGGTGGGACGCCCGGGACGGGTGGCGGGGACGGCGGCACGACGCGCGGGGCAGACGGGGGTGTGGCGCCGGGCGCCGCTGTGGCGGCAGAGGCGGTTGTGGCGCCGGACGCGGCCCGGGCGGGGCGCGGGCGCGCGTGGGCGGTGTCCGCGCTGCGCGAGCGGCTTCCCCTGTGGGTGCAGCTCAGATGCGGTCTGGAGCCCCGGACACTCGCGGCGCTCGCGGTGGTCCTGGTGGTGGGCGTGATCCTGGCCGGTCATCACTTCTGGAGCGGTCGGCCGGAGACCGTCAAGGCTCCGGAGACCGTCGGCGCGGAGGCTGTCAGCGCGGAGGCCGTGATCCCCGGGGTACGGCCGGAGACCTCGCCCTCGCCGTCATGGTCGGCTCGTGTCGTCGTCGATGTGAGCGGGAAGGTGCGGCGGCCCGGAGTCCTGCGGCTGCCCGCCGGATCACGGGTCGCCGACGCGCTGCGTGCCGCCGGGGGAGCGAAGCCCGGTGCGGATCTGACCGGGCTCAACCGGGCGCGGGTGCTGATGGACGGCGAACAGGTCCTGGTGGGCGGCCCCGCTCCACCGGGAGCGGGCGTCGGCGCGGGCGTCGGCGCTGGCGCGGCCGACGGTGCCCGGGCCGCCGCGGGGCCGGTGAGCCTCAACGCGGCCACGCCCGAACAGCTCGACACGCTTCCCGGGGTCGGTCCGGTGCTCGCCCAGCACATCATCGACTACCGCGGCAGGCACGGCGGTTTCCGGTCCGTCGATGAATTGCGCGAGGTCAACGGCATCGGGGAGCGCAGGTTCGCGGACCTCCAGTCCCTGGTACGGCCATGACGCGCCCGGTGGTTCACCCGACGGCCGGGCACGGCCCGGGGTCCGCCAACCCCCGCCAGGAGGCACCGGCCGACCTCCGGCTGGTCCCGCTCGCCCTGGCGGCGTGGGGCGCGGCGGCCCTGGCGCTGGGAACCCCAGGGCGCTGGACCGCCGTTGGCGTGCTCGCCTGTCTGCTCGGCGCGGGTCTGCTGCTGGTGTGGCCGGATTCCGGGCCGAAGCGACGGCTCAAGCGACGGCTCAAGCAGCGGCTCAAGCGAAGGCTCAACGGTGTGGCCGTCGCGGGGGTGCTGCTCTGCGCCGCCGCCGGAGCGGCGTCCGCCGGGCTGCACGCCGCCGATCTGCACCGGGGCCCCGTACCGGGCCTCGCGGAGCGGTACGCCCGCGTCACCACGGAGTTGACGGTGACCTCCGACCCCCGGCCCACGCGTCCCAGGGTCCGCGGGGATCGGATCGCGGGTGGTGGGTTCGTCCTGGACGCGGACCTCACCCGGGTGAGGACGCCCCGGGCCGGGACCACCACGGGCCGGACGCCCGTCCTCGTCATCGTCGCGCCCGGTGAGCACTCCGGCCGGTGGCGGCTGCTGCTGCCTTCCACGCGGCTGCGGCTGACCGGGAAGCTCGCGCCTCCCCTCCGTGAGGACGACCGCTACGCCGCGGCGTTACGGGTGGAGGGGACGGGCCCGCCGCTGGTCATCGGCGCGCCGACGCCCGTACAGCGCAGGGCCGGAGAGCTGCGTGCCGGGCTGCGTGAGGCCACCGAGGGGCTGCCGCCCGATGCCCGCGCCCTGCTGCCGGGGCTGGTCGTCGGCGACACCTCACGCGTCCCGCCCGAGCTGCACGACGCGTTCGCGGCGACCGATCTGCTGCATCTGATGGCGGTCTCCGGAAGCAATCTGACGATTGTCCTCGCTCTGCTGATCGGGCCGGCCGGGCTGGCCATCAGAGCCGAACGGCGCGGGCTCGCCCCGCGTCTGGGGATCTCACTGCGGTCGACGGCGCTGCTCGGAGGGGTGCTCACGCTCGCCTTCGTGATCGTCTGCCGGCCGGAGCCCAGTGTGCTGCGGGCCGCGGCCTGCGGGGCGATCACTCTCCTCGCCATCGGCACGGGCCGCCGCAGATCCCTGCTTCCGGCGCTGGCCGCCGCCGTACTGCTGCTGGTGCTCTACGACCCCTGGCTGGCCCGGAGCTACGGCTTCCTCCTCTCCGTACTGGCCACCGGCGCCCTGCTCACCCTCGGGCCGCGGTGGAGCGCGGCGCTGGTGCGGCGCGGGGTGCCGCCTCGGCTCGCGGAGGTGCTGGCCGCGGCCGGCGCGGCGCAGGCGGTGTGCGCGCCCGTGGTGGCCGTGTTCGCGGCCAGGGTCGGGCTGGTGGCGATCCCCTGCAACCTCTTCGCCGAACTGGCGGTCGCCCCGGCCACGGTCCTCGGCTTCGCCGCGCTCGCCGTGGCGCCCGTGGCGATGCCCGTGGCCGAGGCGCTGGCCCACTGCGCGGGCTGGCCGGCGGGATGGATCGCGTCCGTCGCGCGCGGTGGCGCGGCTCTGCCGGGCGCGGAGGCCGCCTGGCCCGGCGGCTGGCGTGGTGGCCTGCTGCTCGCCGTGGTGACGGTCCTCGTCCTGCTCGCCCTACGGCGTGTCCCGCGCCATCCCTGGACGGCCGCGGTCTGCGCCGTACTGCTGCTGCTCGCGGTCCTCCGGCCGCCGCCGCTCACCCGGATCGTCACCGGATGGCCGCCGCCGGGATGGACGTTCGCGATGTGCGACGTCGGGCAGGGCGACGCGACCGTGCTCGCGGCGGGCGACTCCACGGCCGTGGTCGTGGACGCGGGACCCGACCCCGGGCCCGCCGACCGCTGTCTGCGGGACCTCGGCGTGACGCGTGTCCCGCTGCTGGTGCTCACCCACTTCCACGCCGATCATGTCGCGGGGCTGCCCGGCGTCCTGCGGGGCCGGGCGATCGGCGCGATCCAGACGACGGTCTTCGAAGACCCCCCGGAACAGGCCGCGTTCGTACGGAGAACGGCGGCCGGGGCGCGCGTGCCCGTCGTCCGTGCGCGGCCGGGCGAGCAGCGGCGGATCGGACCGCTGACCTGGCGGGTGCTGTGGCCGGGGGCGGGGACGGCCCCGGCGGCCGGGGGGCCGAACGACTCCAGCGTCACCCTGTTCGTACGGATCGCCCGGGGGCCGACGCTGCTGCTCCTCGGCGATCTCGAACCACCTGCTCAACGGGGCCTGCTGCGCGACTCTCCGACGCTGCCACCGGTGGATGTGCTCAAGGTGGCCCACCACGGCTCGCCCTTCCAGCACCCGGGGCTCCTGCGCGACGTACGCCCCCGGCTGGCCCTCATCTCGGTGGGCCGGGACAACCCGTACGGACACCCCTCGCCCCGTACCGTCGACGCGCTCCGTGCCGGGGGAGCGGCGGTGCTCCGTACGGATACGGACGGAGCGATCGCGGTGGTGGGGACCGGGGCCGGGCTACGGGCCGTGCCCCGGGGCCGGACCTTGTCCCAGGCGCGGGGAGCTGGTCCCGGCGGCCACAGTCACCGCCCCGTCGGCTTCGACGCGCGCGGCGATCCGGCGGCGACTCTTTGACAAGGCGGCTGCTTAACAACGGGTGACAATCGACCCCGCGAAGTCCAGTACCAGTGGGTACGTTTGCCTCCGACAAAGCAAGGGTGATCGAATGCCTATTCGTCATGGGTCGCCGCCCTCGACGATGACGTCTCCCGTGCGCGGCCCCGCAGAGCCCGAACGCACAGGGGTACGTACACCATGATCAGCCGCCTTCTCGGCCGACGGACGGCCGCTCATCAGCGAAACAATCCGCTCGCCGCGCTCTCTGTGCCCTCCGGCGCGGGGCCGCTCACCTGCCGGGTCCTCGACCCTGTCAACGAGCCTGTGGGGCAGGCCGAGTTCACGGTGAGTGACAGCGCCGGCCGTAAGATCGTGAGCGGTGAGACCGACCCCTTCGGGATGATCGTGGCGATGGTGCCCTTCGGGGAGTACCGGCTCGCCATCTCGGCCGAGAGCTTCGCCCCGTACCGGGGCAATGTGTCGCTCGCCGACGGCGCGGAGCCCAGCGGTCTCGGGGACATCGTGCTCCAGGTGGCCCCGTCGCTTCCGCTGCCCACCTCCGGCGACTGGGAGATCGAACAGGCCCACACGCGGGTGGGCTTCGCCGCCCGCCACATCGGACTCGCCCGCGTCCACGGCCGGTTCGACAACTTCGCCGGGGCGATCCGGATCGGCGACACCGTCGAGAACTCGGCGATGCATGTCGTCATCGACGCCGCTTCGATCAACACCAATGTGCGGATGCGCGACGACCATCTGCGCTCGGCGGACTTCCTCGACGTGGAGAAGTACCCGACGATGGAGTTCTACAGCGACCGCTTCGTGCACCGCGGTGGCACCACCTGGGCGATCACCGGCGGGCTCACGCTGCACGGCGTCACCCGCACGGTGACCCTCGACGCCAACTACGGCGGTATGCGCGTCGGTATGGAGGGCGAGACCCGAGCGGCCGTCGTCGCCACCACCGAACTGCACCGTGAGGACTACACCGTCAACTGGCAGACGATGCTGGCCCGTGGCATCGCCGTCGTCGGCTCCAACATCAGGATCGAGCTCGACATCCAGATCGTGCCCAAGGACACGCAGCTGAAGTACAAGTGACGACAGCCGATAATGGGTCCGTGAGCGATGTGAGACACCTGCTTGTGCTCCCCGACCGTGACGCGGCCGAGGACGCGGCGGAACAGCTGGGGGACCGGTTCGCCGTGACCCAGGCGCCCCAGCTGCTGCGGGACGCCCTGGCCGGGGAGGACGACGCGGAGGACGCCCAGTGGCTGGTGGTCGTGGAGGACCCGGAGGCGCGGATGGACACGCTCGCGCTTGACGCGTTCGCCGCCGAGTGGGGAGGCTGGCTGGAGGCGCCGTAGCCGCGCTTCGTGGCCCGGTGACCTTACGGCGACAGCCATGCGTCCGGGTGTCAGTGGGCCGTGCGACCCTGGATCACGATGGCCACCAAAAAAGCTTCCCCCGACGACCCGCTCGCCCCGCTCACGCTCGCCGTGGGCCAGGAGGATCTGCTGCTCGACCGCGCCGTGCAGCAGGTCGTGGCGGCGGCCCGCGCCTCCGACGCCGATACGGACGTACGCGACCTCACCTCCGACCAGCTCCAGCCCGGCACCCTCGCCGAGCTGACCAGCCCGTCGCTCTTCGCCGAGCGCAAGGTCGTCGTCGTACGGAACGCGCAGGATCTCTCCGCCGACACGATCAAGGACGTCAAGGCGTATCTCGACGCCCCGGCCGAGGAGATCACGCTCGTCCTGCTGCACGCCGGAGGCGCCAAGGGCAAGGGGCTGCTGGACGCCGCCCGGAAGGCGGGGGCCCGTGAGGTCGCCTGCCCCAAGACGACCAAGCCGGCGGAGCGGCTCACCTTCGTACGTTCGGAGTTCCGCGCGCTGGGCCGCTCGGCCACACCCGAAGCCTGCCAGGCGCTGGTCGACTCGATCGGCAGCGATCTGCGGGAGCTGGCGAGCGCCGTCTCCCAGCTCGCGGCGGATGTCGAGGGCACGATCGACGAAGCGGTCGTGGGCCGTTACTACACGGGCCGCGCGGAGGCGTCCAGCTTCAATGTCGCCGACCGCGCCGTGGAGGGCAGGACCGCCGAGGCCCTGGAAGCGCTGCGCTGGTCGCTGTCGACCGGAGTGGCGCCCGTACTGATCACCAGCGCCCTCGCCCAGGGGGTGCGGGCCATCGGGAAGCTCTCCTCCGCGCGCGGCGGCCGGCCCGCCGATCTCGCGCGGGAGCTGGGGATGCCCCCGTGGAAGATCGACCGCGTGCGCCAGCAGATGCGCGGCTGGACCCCGGACGGTGTGGCGACGGCGCTGCGGGCGGTCGCCGCCGCCGACGCCGGCGTCAAGGGCGGCGGTGACGACCCGGAGTACGCGCTGGAGAAGGCGGTCGTCGCGATCGCTCGCGCAGCCCGCTCCAACCGTTAGCAGCCCACTCCAACCGTTAGCCCGCCCGCTCCAACCGTTAGCCGCCCGCTCCAACCGTCAGGTCCTGTCCGCTCGACCGTGGGCGGCCACCACGGGCGAGCGGGTACGCCGAAGGCCCCGGTGATCCGTCCTGGGGAGGACGGGGCCGGGGCCTCGACGTCAAACCTGGTGAGCTCGCACCCGCGTGGCGAACGCAGTCGCGTGCGAGCTCGGGGACGCCGGTCAGGAGCGGTAGAGAGGGCCCGCTGAGTCCCGTCCGGCGGTCAAATCAAGAGAGCGCTCAGCCCTGGAGGGAGGCAACCTTGGCAGCCAGCGCCGACTTCTTGTTGGCGGCGGCGTTCTTGTGGATGACACCCTTCGAGGCAGCCTTGTCGAGCTTGCGGGACGCCTCACGAGCGGCCAGCGAGGCCTTCTCGACGTCGCCCGCGGCAGCGGCCTCACGGGCCTTGCGGATCGCGGTCTTGAGCGACGACTTGACAGCCTTGTTGCGCAGGCGTGCCTTCTCGTTGGTCTTGTTCCGCTTGATCTGGGACTTGATGTTCGCCACGAAAGAGCCTTTTCAGGTTCGGTGAATCTTGACTGAGCCGCCTCGCGCCGAGACGGCACGAGACACAGCTGTTCAGGCTACCAGTCACCCTCCGACCGGCCCAAACCGGGCGCAGTCCCGTACCCATGGGACCATGGAGCCTACGTATCGATCCGAGTCGACCCGAGACGAGACGCCGCGCGTCTCAAGAATCAGGACCCTGCGTGCCCGCGACCCCTCTCCACGTGCCCGAGCCGAGCCGTACGGACCCGGCGCTGCTCCGCAACTTCTGCATCATCGCGCACATCGACCACGGCAAGTCGACGCTCGCCGACCGGATGCTCCAGCTGACCGGAGTGGTCGACCAGCGGCAGATGCGCGCTCAGTATCTCGACCGGATGGACATCGAGCGCGAGCGCGGCATCACGATCAAGTCCCAGGCGGTCCGGCTGCCCTGGGCTCCCCGTACGGGTGAGGGCGAGGGCACGACGCATGTCCTCAATATGATCGACACGCCGGGCCACGTGGACTTCACCTATGAGGTGTCCCGTTCCCTCGCGGCCTGTGAGGGCACGATCCTGCTGGTGGACGCCGCCCAGGGCATCGAGGCGCAGACCCTCGCGAACCTCTATCTGGCGATGGAGAACGATCTCACCATCGTCCCGGTGCTCAACAAGATCGATCTGCCGGCCGCCCAGCCGGAGAAGTTCTCCGAGGAGCTGGCGAACCTCATCGGCTGCCAGCCGGAGGACGTGCTCAGGGTCTCGGCGAAGACCGGCGTCGGCGTGGACGTGCTGCTCGACCGGGTGGTCAAGGACGTACCGCCGCCGGTCGGTGTCGCGGACGCGCCCGCCCGCGCGATGATCTTCGACTCCGTCTATGACTCCTACCGCGGTGTCGTCACCTACGTACGTGTCATCGACGGCCAGCTCAACAAGCGTGAGCGGATCCGGATGATGTCCACCGGCGCCACCCACGAGCTGCTGGAGATCGGTGTCTCCTCGCCGGAGATGACCCCGGCGGACGGCCTCGGCGTCGGTGAGGTGGGCTACATCATCACCGGCGTGAAGGACGTACGGCAGTCCAAGGTCGGTGACACGATCACCACCCTCAACAAGGGGGCGACCGAGGCGCTCGGCGGCTACAAGGACCCCAAGCCGATGGTGTTCTCCGGCCTCTATCCGCTGGACGGCTCTGACTACCCCGAGCTGCGCGACGCCCTCGACAAGCTCCAGCTCAATGACGCGGCCCTGGTCTACGAGCCGGAGACCTCCGCGGCCCTCGGCTTCGGCTTCCGCGTCGGCTTCCTCGGGCTGCTGCACCTCGATGTGATCCGGGAGCGCCTGGAGCGCGAGTTCGGGCTCGATCTGATCGCCACCGCCCCCAACGTGGTCTACCGCGTGCTGATGGAGGACGGCAAGGAGCACACGGTCACCAACCCGAGCGAGTTCCCCGAGGGCAAGATCGACTCGGTGCACGAGCCGGTGGTACGGGCCACGATCCTCGCCCCGAGCGAGTTCATCGGCTCGATCATGGAGCTGTGCCAGGCCCGCCGCGGCACCCTGCTCGGCATGGACTACCTCTCCGAGGACCGGGTCGAGATCCGCTACACGCTGCCGCTCGCCGAGATCGTCTTCGACTTCTTCGACCAGCTGAAGTCCAAGACCCGGGGCTACGCCTCGCTCGACTACGAGCCCACCGGCGAGCAGACCGCCCAGCTCGTCAAGGTCGACATCCTGCTGCACGGCGACAAGGTGGACGCCTTCTCCGCCATCACCCACCGGGACCAGGCGTACGCGTACGGCGTGCGACTGGTCGCCAAGCTGCGCGAGCTGATCCCGCGCCAGGCCTTCGAGGTGCCCATCCAGGCGGCCATCGGCTCCCGGGTCATCGCTCGCGAGACCATCCGCGCCATCCGCAAGGACGTCCTCGCCAAGTGCTACGGCGGTGACATCTCCCGGAAGCGGAAGCTGCTGGAGAAGCAGAAGGAGGGCAAGAAGCGGATGAAGATGGTCGGCAGCGTGGAGGTCCCGCAGGAGGCCTTCATCGCGGTGCTCTCCAGCGACGAGTCCGGCGGTAAGGCGAAGAAGTAGCAGAGTGTGATCCACGGACAGGACGGGCCCCGCGCCGCGGCGCAGGGGCCCGTTCGCGTAGTCCGTGCCCCCTGGGGCGGTTCGTTATGAAGCGGCGTGTCGCTGCCCCTTACGTACCGGGCGGGTGGCATCTAGTCTGATCACTGATCCTAGTTACTCGTCGGTTAGTTACTCGTCAGTCACACAATCAGGTCAGTCACGCAGCGCTGCCGCGGGCCCGGAGGATGTCGTGAGCGACACACAGAACTTGATCGAGAACCGGCCGCCCTCCGTGGCGACCCTCTTCATTGAGCGCGTGAGCGCCACGCCGGACGCGGAGGCCTACCGCTTTCCCGTACCCGCGCCGGCCGGCCAGGGCCCCGACGAGTGGCGCTCCCTGAGCTGGAGCGAGGCGGCCCAGCGGGTGTACGCCATCGCCGCGGGCCTGATCGCGCTGGGCGTACGGCCCGAGGAGCGCGTCGCGCTCGCCTCGTCCACCCGCGTCGAGTGGATCCTCGCCGACCTCGGAGTGATGTGCGCGGGCGCCGCGACCACCACGGTCTACCCCTCGACCAACACCGAGGAGTCCGCGTTCATCCTCGCCGACTCCGAGAGCCGGGTGCTGATCGCCGAGGACGCCGCCCAGCTCGCCAAGGCGCACGAACGCCGGACCGAGCTGCCGCATCTCAGCCATGTGGTCGTGATCGACGCCGCCGACGCGCTCCCCGCCGAGGGTGATCCGGACGGCTGGGTGCTCTCGCTGGCCGATCTGGAGGCGCGTGGCACGGAGTATCTGCGCACGTATCCGGAAGCGGTCAAGGAGCGGGTCGCGGCCATCACGGCCACCCAGCTCGCCACGCTGATCTACACCTCCGGCACCACCGGCCGGCCCAAGGGCGTGCGGCTGCCCCACGACAACTGGTCGTACATGGCCAAGGCCACCGCCGGCACCGGACTGATCACCAAGGACGACGTCCAGTACCTGTGGCTGCCGCTCGCCCATGTCTTCGGCAAGGTGCTGACCTCCGGCCAGATCGAGGTCGGGCATGTCACCGCCGTGGACGGGCGCGTCGACAAGATCATCGAGAATCTGCCGGTGGTCCAGCCGACCTATATGGCGGCCGTGCCGCGGATCTTCGAGAAGGTCTACAACGGGGTCGCGGCCAAGGCGCGGGCCGGCGGCGCCGCCAAGTACAAGATCTTCCAGTGGGCGGCGGGGGTCGCCCGCGAGTACGCCAAGGTCTCCCAGGACAACTTCCGGCGTACGGGCACGGCCTCCGTACCGTTCGCCCTCGGCGCCAAGCACAAGGCCGCCGACGCGCTCGTCTACGCCAAGCTGCGCGAGGCGTTCGGCGGCCGGCTGCGCGCCGCGGTCTCCGGCTCCGCCGCGCTCGCGCCCGACATCGGCTACTTCTTCTCCGGCGCCGGGATCCACATCCTGGAGGGCTACGGACTGACCGAGTCCAGCGCCGCCAGCTTCGTCAACCCGGGGGAGGCGTACCGCACCGGCACGGTTGGCAAGCCGCTGCCCGGCACCGAGGTACGGATCGCCGACGACGGCGAGATCCTGCTGCGCGGCCCGGGGATCATGGCCGGATATCACGGGCTGCCGGAGAAGACGGCGGAGGTGCTTGAGCCCGACGGATGGTTCCACACGGGGGACATCGGCGAGCTGTCCCCCGACGGCTATCTGCGGATCACCGACCGCAAGAAGGACCTCATCAAGACGTCGGGCGGCAAGTACATCGCCCCCGCCGAGGTCGAGGGCCAGTTCAAGGCGGTGTGCCCGTTCGTCTCCAACATCCTGGTGCACGGCGCGGACCGTAACTTCTGTACGGCGCTGATCGCGCTCGACGAGCCGGCCATCCTCGGCTGGGCCGCCGAGAACGGCCTGGCGGGCAGGACATACGCCGAGGTGGTCGCCTCCCCGGCGACCGAGCGGCTCATCGCCGGCTATGTGAAGCGGCTCAACGAGGGCCTTCAGCGCTGGCAGACCATCAAGAAGTTCCGGCTGCTGCCGCGCGATCTGGACATCGAGCACGGCGAGCTGACACCGAGCCTCAAGCTCAAGAGGCCGGTGGTGGAGCGGACGTACAAGGACCTGATCGAGGAGATGTACGAGGGCTCCCGGGAGGCCTGAGAGAGGCCTGAGAGGCCTGAGGGAGGCCAACGGGCGGCTCACGGGCGGCCAGTGGGCCGGGGTCTACTGGCCCCGGCCGCGCCGCAGTTCGTCCAGCGTCTCCTCTATTCGGGCCAGTTGCTTCCCCACCGAGTCGAGGTCGCCGGGGACGCCCGCGCGTAACTCGTCCTCGATCGAGGCCAGCCGGTCCGTGATCTCGCCCAGATGCTCCTGCTCCCGGGCCAGCAGCCGTTCCAACTGGCGGTTCTTGCGGTGCAGATCGAGGAAGACGCTGACCTTGGCACGGAGCATCCACGGGTCGAAGGGCTTGGTCAGAAAGTCCGCCGCGCCCGACGCGTAGCCACGGAAGGCATAACCGCTGCCGGACTCCGGACCGTTCAGGAAGATGATCGGGATGTCCTTGGCCCCGTCGAGGCGCTTGATCCGGCCGGCGGTCTCGAAGCCGTCCATGCCGGGCATCCGGACGTCCAGCAGAATCAGCGCGAACGGCTCCCGCAGCAGCGCCCGCACCGCCTCCTCGCCCGAACGGGCCCGTACGAGCGGCTCGTCCAGCGAGGCGAGGACCGCTTCCAGTGCGTCGAGGTTGTCCTCCAGGTCATCGACGAGAAGGATGCTCGCGCGGTCCGTGGTGGCTGTTGTCCTGCTCATCCCGCTCCCCCTGTCCGGCCCCCGTGTTCCGGCCGGGGAGGCAAGGATGCTCTGTGCGAAGCGTTTTGGCACGTCCTTCCGGCGGTTTGGCCCCGTGTCGCCACCGCGCCGGCAGTGCTCCCCGCCGTGCCACCGCGGATACGGCCGGTGTGCTTCCGGTTCATGGTCAAATCTTGTCCACTTCCATGACTAGGCGTGTATGAGCGGGCTCCGTCTGTCACTCTGTCGGGATCGTAAGCGGCACAACGCCAGAACCGGATCAGGAGCCGCAGTGGGGCGCATTCCGATCCCGCGCGAGACCCTTCATCTCCCGGCACCCCAGGTGCCGTTACGGAGGGACACGCGGTCGACATCACGTACCAGCCTGCCGGGCAACCCGCTGGCCCCGTCCGCAGCCCGCCGCTTCACCCGCGCGGCGCTGGCGGACTGGACCAGTCTCGGGCTGCTCACCACCTGTACCTTCTGCCAGGGGGACGAGGGCTGTTCCCCGGGGGAACACAGCACCGATCTGCTCGCGGACGACGCGGTGCTGATCGTCGACGAACTCGTCACCAACGCGGTGGTGCACGCGGGCACCACCGTCGAGTTGCTTTGCAGGCTCGAAGACCCCGGTGAGGACGCGTCCGGGAGCCCGGCAGGGGACGCTGAGGAGCCCGCGGCCGTGGTCCTCGAAGTCTCCGACCACCATCCCGCCCGCGCCATACAGAGCGACGCGGCGGGGCAGGCACCGGCCGGTACACCCGAGTACGGGCGCGGGCTGCAACTGGTCGCCGCGCTCGCCGAACGCTGGGGCATCACCTATCGCTCCGGGCTCAAGACCGTCTGGGCCCGCCTCCCGCTCGAAGGCCGGGACCCGGGGCGGGACCAGGGGACCGAGCCGGCCCTGCGGCGCGGGCTGCGCGCCGCCGAGATCCTCGCGCCGACGACCCGGCGTACGGCGCGCGACGACCCCGAGTGGACCGGCCGGGGCGCCCTCTCGTTCCTCGCCGAGGCGTCCGAACTGCTCGCCGGGCAGCTGGACGAGGATCTTGTCGCGGCGCTCGCCGGACAGCTGCTGGTGCCACGGCTCGCGGAGTGGTGCGCGGTCTGGCTGGACGGCGAGGGCGGCCAGCACGGCGCGACGCCCCGGCTGGCGCGGGTCTGGCACGCGGACGAGGCGAGGATCGAGCCGCTGCGCCGGATCCTGGCGAAGGAGCCGCCACGGCTTCCGGTCTCGCCGAGGGGCGGCCCGGTGCGGGTGCCCTGGCCGGGGGAGGGCTCGGGCGAGGGCTCGGGGGAGGGCTCGGGCGGGGGCGAAGGCGCGGGCCCCGGGTCCGGGGCGGGGACCGATGCCGGCCTCGGCTCCGGCTCCGGTGCGGCGCTCGCCTGCCGGCTGGTCGCGAACGGGCGCGCGCTCGGCACGCTGATGCTCGGCAGGCCGGGGCAGGGCCCCGTCCCCGACGAAGTGACCGGGCTCATCGAGGACTTCGCGCGCCGCGTCGGCCTCGCGATCGGCGCGGCCCGCCGCTATACCCGTCAGGTCACCATCAGCCGCGTCCTGCAACGCGGACTGCTGCCCAGCCAGGTGGCGCGCATCCCCGGCATCGCCAGCTCGCTGGTGTACGAGCCGAGCGACGACGGTCTGGCCGGCGGCGACTTCTACGACGTCTTCCCGTGCCCGCCGGGCGACCGCTGGTGCTTCATGCTCGGCGACGTCCAGGGCAGTGGTCCCGAGGCCGCCGTCGTCACCGGCCTGGCCCGCCCCTGGCTGCGTCTGCTCGCCCGCGAGGGCTACCGCGTCGGCGCGGTCCTCGACCGGCTGAACCGGCTGCTCCTGGACAACGCGACGGAGGCCGCCGACTCCGCGTCCCTGATGGCCGCCGCGACCGCCGCGTCGTCCACGTCCCTGGCGTCCGCCGTGTCCGCCGCGTCCGCGCCCCCGTCGTCGTCACCGTCCGAGGGCGGCCAGGCCCGCTTCCTGTCCCTGCTGTACGGCGAGCTGATGCCGTTGCCGGGCGCGGGCGGCGCCGTACGGTGCACCCTCGCCAGCGCCGGCCATCCACTGCCGCTGCTTCTGCGGCCGGACGGGACGGTACGCGCGGCGGGGGAGCCGCAGCTGCTCCTCGGGGTCGTAGAGAAGGTCGCGTACGAGAGCAGCACCTTCGACCTGGAGCCCGGTGACACGCTGCTCTGCGTCACCGACGGCGTCACGGAGCGCCGCTCCGGCCGGCGGATGCTCGACGACGGCGACGGCCTCGCGCGGGCCATGGCGGGGTGTGTGGGGCTGACGGCGCAGGGCGTCGCGGAGCGGATACGGCAGGTGGTCCACGACTTCGACGAGACGCCGCCGGAGGACGACGTGGCGCTGCTGGTGCTCCAGGCGACCTGAGCGGAGCCGTACCCGCCCGGACCCGGGTGGACCGGCGCCGGCCCGGTCCACCCGTCGCGTACGGGACACTGGGGGCATGCCTTCCGCACTGCCCGACGGCGACCCCATGCCCGAGACCGGCGCGCTGCCCCCGCACGCCCTCGCGGGCGCGGCGGACCGGCCCCTCGGCTTCTACCTGCACGTTCCGTACTGCGCCAGCCGCTGCGGCTACTGCGACTTCAACACCTACACGGCGACCGAGCTGCGTGGCTCGGGCGGTGTCCTGGCCTCCCGCGACAACTACGCGGACACCCTCGCCGACGAGGTACGGCTGGCCAGGAAGGTGCTCGGCGACGACCCGAGGAAGGTCCGTACGGTGTTCGTCGGCGGCGGTACGCCGACACTGCTCGCCGCGGCCGATCTCGTAC
Organism: Streptomyces sp. NPDC056835; assembly: GCF_042789485.1. Classification (NCBI taxonomy): domain Bacteria; kingdom Bacillati; phylum Actinomycetota; class Actinomycetes; order Kitasatosporales; family Streptomycetaceae; genus Streptomyces; species Streptomyces sp. NPDC056835. Next base: position 423,793 of record NZ_JBHUBB010000001.1, on the reverse strand, counting down.
GGATGCTCGGGGCGATCCGCGACGAGTTCGGGCTCGCGGACGATGCCGAGATCACCACGGAGGCGAATCCGGAATCCGTGGATCCGGCGTATCTGGCGGCCCTGCGGGAAGGCGGCTTCAACCGGATCTCCTTCGGGATGCAGAGCGCGAAACAGCACGTACTGAAGGTCCTGGACCGTACGCACACCCCCGGGCGGCCCGAGGCGTGCGTCGCGGAGGCCCGTGCGGCGGGCTTCGAGCATGTGAACCTCGATCTGATCTACGGCACGCCGGGGGAGACCGACGACGACTGGCGCGCATCGCTCGCGGCGGCGGTCGGGGCGGGGCCCGACCATGTCTCCGCGTACGCGCTGATCGTGGAGGAGGGCACCCAGCTGGCCCGGCGCATCAGACGCGGCGAGGTCCCGATGACGGACGACGACGAGCACGCGGACCGGTATCTGATCGCGGACGAGGCGCTGGCGGCGGCGGGCTTCTCCTGGTACGAGGTGTCCAACTGGGCGACCTCGGAGGCGGCCCGCTGCCTGCACAACGAGCTGTACTGGCGCGGCGCGGACTGGTGGGGCGCGGGTCCGGGCGCCCACAGCCACGTGGGGGGCGTGCGCTGGTGGAACGTGAAGCACCCGGGCGCGTACGCGGCGGCGCTGGCGTCGGGACGGTCGCCGGGCGCGGGGCGGGAGATCCTGACGGCGGAGGACCGCAGGGTGGAGCGCATCCTGCTGGAGCTACGGCTCTCCGACGGCTGCGAGCTGTCGTTGCTGCGGCCGGACGGCCTGGCGGCCTCCCGCCGCGCGCTGGCCGACGGCCTGCTCCGGCAGCGGCCGTACGACGAGGGGCGTGCGGTCCTGACGCTGCGGGGGCGGCTGCTGGCGGACGCGGTCGTCAGGGACCTGGTGGACTGATCACTCGCCGGTGTGAATCCGAGCGGATTCGGGGCGAATCTGCTTGCGCTGATTCTTGGTCTGCCGCTAACAGAAGCGGCGGAATGTGGAGGTTCACGGAGATGACCGCTGTGGATGAGCGACTGATCACCGACGACGCCGAGATCTACGAGGGCCTTGAGGTCCCCGAAGGATTCAAGGCCGAACTCCTCCGCGGAGAAATTGTCATGACGGCTGGGCCCGACTGGGTGCACAACCTGATCGTTCTGTTTGTGCTGAGGCAGATTCCTCTTGATCGCTGGTATCCGGTTCAGACACAGGACCTGGCGATTCCGGGCGAGTCGACGCAGCCACAGCCGGACCTTGTCGTGGTTGAGCACGACGCCTTCGACGGCCCAGGACGTCTGGTCCCCGCCCCCGCGGTCACCCTGGTGCTGGAGGTTGTCTCCAAGAGCAGCATTGACCGTGATTACGGCGTCAAGCGTTCCATCTACGCGGCGGGCCGAGTGCCCGCTTATCTGATCGCCGATCCGCCGGAGGCCCAATGCGTGCTGCTCACCGTGCCGGTGGGCAGTGGGGAGGATGCGGACTACCAGGTGAAGCGGACCGTCAAGTTCGGGGACTCCATGCCGCTCGAAGTGCTCGGCATCGAGCTCGACACCAGCGAGTTCGGGACCCTTCCCCCCGTCAAACGGCACCGCCGACCGTGACGAAGTCGATCAGTTCCTCCACCCTGCCCAGCAGCGCGGGTTCCAGGTCCCGGTAGGAGTGCACGCGGGACAGGATGTGCTGCCACGCCGCCCCCGTGTTCTCCGGCCAGCCCAGCGCGCGGCACACGCCCGTCTTCCAGTCCTCGCCCCTCGGCACCGCCGGCCACGCCGTGATCCCCACCGACGACGGCTTCACCGCCTCCCAGACGTCGATATAGGGGTGGCCCACCACCAGGACGTCGGCGCTCGTCACCGCGGACGCGATGCGCGACTCCTTCGAGCCCGGCACCAGATGATCGACCAGGACGCCCAGCCGCGCGTCCGGGGCCGGGGCGAACTCACCGACGACGGCGGGGAGATCGTCGATGCCGCCCAGGTACTCCACGACCACGCCCTCGATACGCAGATCGTCGCCCCACACCTTCTCGACCAGCTCCGCGTCGTGCCGGCCCTCCACATAGATGCGGCCCGCCCTGGCGACGCGCGCGCGGACCCCGGGGACGGCGAGCGAGCCGGAGGCGGTACGGGACGGGCGGAAGGAGCCCGCCGTCGCCGGGCGGATCAGGGTCACCGGCCGACCCTCCAGGAGGAAGCCGCCCGGCAGCAGTGGGAAGACCCGGTGTTTACCGAAGCGGTCCTCCAGAGTGACCGTCGGCCCCTCGGCGGTCTTCTCACAGCGGATCACCGCGCCGCAGAAGCCCGTTGACACCTCCTCGACCACCAGATCCGGTTCGGCGGGGACCTCCGGCGCGGGCGTGGACTTCTTCCACGGGGGCGTCAGATCAGGGCTGTAGCTGCGCATGCGCACGACGATAGGCCGGAGCGCGGCGCCCCGGCTACGACGCCCCGGCACACGCGGTTACGCCCCCTCCCGTTACGACGCCCCGGCACGCGCCACCGCGCCCCTCCGGTCACGACGCCCCGGCGCGCGCTGCCAGCGCGTCGCGCTGCGCCCGTACGAACGCCGCGTCCACCACCGCCCCGTGCCCCGGCACGTACAGCGCGTCCTCGCCGCCCAGCGCCAGCAGCCGGTCCAGGGCCGCCGGCCAGCGCGCGGGGACCGCGTCGGGGCCCGCCTGCGGCTCCCCGGACTCCTCCACCAGATCGCCGCAGAAGACCACCGCCGGGGAGCCGGGCACCAGCATCGCGAGATCGTGGGCGGTATGACCGGGCCCGGCGTTCGCGAGAAGGACCCGGAGGCCACCCAGGTCCAGCGTCACCTCCCCGGACACCGCGTGCCGGGGCGCCACCAGGACGTCCACCGCCTCGGCGGCCTCCGCGGCGGCGACCCCGTGGCGTACGGCGTCCTCGTACAGGCCCGCCGCGTCCCGGGCGAACAGCTCCGCCATGCCCACGGCCCCGTACACCTCCGCCCCCGCGAACGCGGCCGTCCCCAGCACATGGTCGAAGTGCGGGTGGCTCAGCGCGATATGGGTCACACGACGGCCGCCGAGCGGCGTCCGCGTCCGTGCCCGGATTCCCGCGCCCTCGCGGAGCGTGGAGCCCGTGTCGTACAGCAGTGCCCCGTCGGAGCCGACGGCCAGTCCGGTCGTCGCGTCCCACCCCGGCAGCCGCAGCCGCCCCACTCCTGGAGCCAGCCGCTCCCACCCGGACTCTTCCCAGACGTTCATACCGGGACGCTACGGGACGCTATCGGCAACGACCAGCGCGATCGCGGGGTAGCGTGGTCGGCTGCTCTTGCTAGCGGTGTACCCCACGGCCGTACACTGGCAGGGGGAGTGCTGGCACTCCTCCAGAGCGAGTGCCAAGGCCGGAACGACGGACGAGAGCTGGAGGTGTGCGATGCTCAGCGAACGCAGGCTGGAGGTGCTGCGCGCCATCGTCCAGGACTATGTCGGGACGGAAGAGCCCGTCGGCTCCAAGGCGCTCACCGAGCGGCACAAGCTCGGTGTCTCCCCGGCGACCGTACGCAACGACATGGCGGTGCTGGAGGACGAGGGCTTCATCGCCCAGCCGCACACCAGCGCGGGCCGCATCCCGACGGACAAGGGATACCGGCTCTTCGTCGACAAGCTGGCGGGGGTCAAACCCCTGTCCTCGCCGGAGCGCCGCGCCATCCAGAACTTCCTGGACGGAGCCGTCGACCTCGACGATGTCGTGGGCCGTACGGTACGGCTGCTGGCGCAGCTCACCCGGCAGGTCGCCGTCGTCCAGTACCCCTCGCTGACCCGCTCGACGGTGCGGCACGTGGAGCTGCTGGCGCTGGCGCCCGCGCGGCTGATGCTCGTTCTGATCACGGACACCGGACGGGTCGAGCAGCGCATGATCGACTGTCCCGCGCCGTTCGGCGAGACCTCGCTCGCGGACCTGAGGGCCCGGCTCAACAGCCGGGTGGTCGGGCGCCGCTTCGCGGATGTCCCGCAGCTGGTGCAGGACCTGCCCGATTCCTTCGAGCAGGAGGACCGGGGGACCGTCACCACGGTGCTCGCGACCCTGCTCGAAACCCTGGTCGAGGAGACCGAGGAGCGGCTGATGATCGGCGGTACCGCCAACATCACCCGCTTCGGACACGATTTCCCGTTGACCATCCGGCCGGTGCTTGAGGCGCTGGAGGAGCATGTGGTGCTCCTCAAGCTGCTCGGCGAGGCCAAGGACCCCGGCATGACCGTACGTATCGGGCACGAGAACGCCCATGAGGGCCTCAACTCCACGTCCGTCGTCGCGGTCGGCTACGGTTCGGGCGACGAGGCAGTCGCCAAACTCGGCGTGGTCGGACCGACCCGCATGGACTACCCCGGAACGATGGGAGCGGTACGCGCAGTGGCACGTTACGTCGGACAGATCCTGGCGGAGTCGTAAGTGGCCACGGACTACTACGCCGTACTCGGCGTGCGCCGCGACGCATCTCAGGACGAGATCAAGAAGGCATTCCGCAGACTCGCGCGCGAGCTGCATCCGGATGTCAATCCCGATCCCAAGACGCAAGAGCGCTTCAAGGAGATCAACGCCGCCTACGAGGTGTTGTCGGACCCGCAGAAGAAGCAGGTCTACGACCTCGGTGGGGACCCCCTCTCGCAGAGCGGTGGCGGGGGCGCGGGCGGATTCGGGGCCGGTGGCTTCGGCAACTTCTCCGACATCATGGACGCGTTCTTCGGTACGGCGTCGCAGCGCGGCCCGCGGTCGCGGACGCGGCGCGGCCAGGACGCGATGATCCGGCTGGAGATCGACCTCAACGAGTCGGCCTTCGGCACGACCAAGGACATCCAGGTCGACACGGCCGTGGTCTGTACGACGTGTTCGGGCGAGGGCGCGGCGCCGGGCACCTCGGCGCAGACCTGTGACATGTGCCGAGGCCGCGGCGAGGTCTCGCAGGTCACCCGGTCCTTCCTGGGCCAGGTCATGACCTCGCGGCCGTGCCCGCAGTGCCAGGGCTTCGGTACGGTCGTGCCGACGCCGTGCCCCGAGTGCGCGGGCGACGGCCGGATCCGGTCCCGCAGGACGCTCACCGTCAAGATCCCGGCCGGGGTCGACAACGGCACGCGCATCCAGCTCGCGGGCGAGGGCGAGGTCGGCCCCGGCGGCGGCCCCGCCGGTGATCTGTATGTCGAGATCCACGAGCTGCCGCACGCGGTGTTCCAGCGGCGCGGCGACGATCTGCACTGCACGGTCACGATCCCGATGACCGCGGCCTCGCTCGGCACGAAGTGTCCGCTGGAGACGCTGGACGGCCTGGAGGAGATCGACGTACGTCCTGGCACGCAGTCGGGCCAGTCGATTCCGCTGCACGGCCGGGGCATCACGCATCTGCGGGGCGGCGGCCGGGGCGACCTGATCGTGCACGTCGAGGTGATGACCCCGTCGAAGCTGGACCCCGAGCAGGAGCGGCTGCTGCGGGAGCTGGCGAAGATGCGCGGCGAGGAACGGCCCACGGGCCAGTTCCAGCCGGGGCAGCAGGGGCTGTTCTCGCGGCTGAAGGACGCCTTCAACGGCCGCTGACGGTACGGGTTTCGGTGAATGGCCCGGGGACCGCTCCCCGGGCCATTCGCGTTGTCCCCCGGCGTGACGCCCGTGATCCGCCGCGCATTCCTCTGTCACATGCCCGACGCGGCACCGATTCGTAGCTGTCATACAAGGCATGGCACGATGCCTGCATGTCCTCCGCACTGACCGATCTCTGCCGGTATCCGATCGTGCAGGCCCCCATGGCGGGCGGCGCCTCCTGCCCGCAGCTGGCCGCGGCCGTCTCCGAGGCCGGCGGTCTCGGGTTCCTCGCCGCCGGGTACAAAACGGCGGACGGCATGTACGAAGAGGTCAAACAGTTGCGCGGGCTGACCGGCCGGCCCTTCGGCATCAACCTCTTCATGCCGCAGCCGCGCTACGCCGACCACGCGGCCGTGGAGGTCTACCGCAACCAGCTCGCCGGTGAGGCGACCTGGTACGAGACGCCCCTCGGCGATCCCGACGCCGGACGGGACGACGGCTACGAGGCGAAGCTGGCGATACTGCTCGACGACCCGGTGCCCGTCGTGTCGTTCACGTTCGGCTGCCCGACCAGGACGACACTCGACGCCTTCGCCCAGGCCGGAACGTACACCGTGGTCACGGTCACCACCCCCGAGGAGGCCCAGACCGCGCAGTGGTCCGGCGCCGACGCCATCTGCGTCCAAGGCATCGAGGCCGGCGGCCACCAGGGCACGCACCGCGACGATCCGGCCACCGACGGCGCGGGGATCGGGCTGCTCTCGCTGGTGACCCAGGTCAAGGAGGCCGTGGAGCTCCCGGTGATCGCCGCCGGCGGGCTGATGCGCGGGGCCCAGATCGCGGCGGTGCTCGCGGCGGGCGCGGACGCGGCGCAGCTCGGTACGGCGTTCCTGGTGTGCCCGGAGTCCGGGGCGAACGCACTGCACAAGCAGGCCATGACCAATCCGCTGTTCGTACGGACCGAGCTGACCCGGGCGTTCTCCGGGCGCCCCGCGCGCGGCCTCGTGAACCGCTTCATGCGTGAGCACGGCCCGTACGCCCCGCCCGCCTACCCGGAGATCCACCACCTCACCTCCGGGCTGCGCAAGGCCGCCGCCAAGGTGGGCGACGCGCAGGGCATGGCGCTCTGGGCGGGACAGGGCCACCGGATGGCCCGCGATCTGCCGGCCGGACAGCTGGTCGAGGTGCTGAACGGTGAACTCGAAGCGACCCGCGCCTCGTTGATGCCGGGTCTGGGCAACGTCTCGTGACCGCTCCTGTCTTCGTCGTAGAGGGCGGCCGACTGCGGGCCGGTACGGTCACGCTGGACGGCCCCGAGGGGCGGCACGCCGTCTCCGTACGGCGGCTGCGCGTCGGCGAGGAGATCGTCCTGACGGACGGCGCGGGCACCGGCGCCCACGGGACGGTCGCGGCGGTCGAGGGCAAGGACCGGCTGGACGTCGCCGTCACCGAGGTACGCACCGAGCCGGAGCCCACGCCCCTGATCACCGTCGTCCAGGCGCTGCCCAAGGGCGATCGCGGGGAACTGGCCGTCGAGACGATGACCGAGACCGGTGTCGACGCGATCGTGCCCTGGCAGGCCGCGCGCTGCATCACGCAGTGGAAGGGCGAGCGCGGCGCCAAGGCGCTCGCCAAGTGGCGGGCCACGGCGCGCGAGGCGGGCAAGCAGTCGCGCAGGCTCCGCTTCCCCGAGGTCACCGACGCGCTGTCGGCCAAGCAGGTCGCGGCGCTGCTCGCGGACGCGGACTTCGCCGCCGTACTGCACGAGGAAGGCAGCGAGCCGCTGGCCACCGCGCCGCTGCCCACGGAGGGCCGGATCGTGCTGGTCGTGGGGCCGGAAGGGGGCGTGTCCCCGCAGGAGTTGACGGCTTTCGCGGAGGCGGGCGCGCGGCCGTACCGGCTGGGCCGCAGCGTACTGCGCACCTCCACCGCGGGGACGGCGGCCACGGCGCTCCTGCTCGGCCGCACCGGCCGCTGGTCCTGACGGGCCGCCTGGCATGGGCGGTGACGGGCCGCCTGGCCATGGATGGTGACGGGCCGCCGGGCCGTGGGTGGTGACGGCCTCGGGCCCCGACCGCACCGGATAGCATGCGACGTACTCAACTGATCACCAGTGGTGTCGAGGAGGCCCGGACCATGGCGGGAGAACCACAGGCCGACTGCCTGTTCTGCAAGATCGTCTCGGGGGACGTACCGGCCACCGTCGTCCGCGAGACCGAGACCACCCTCGCCTTCCGTGACATCAACCCGCAGGCCCCGACCCATGTCCTGGTCATCCCGCGGGTGCACTCCCCGGACGCGGGCACCCTCGCCGCGGCGGAGCCCACGATCGCCGCCGATGTGCTGCGCGAGGCCGCCGCGGTCGCCGTCGGCGACAAGACCGACGGCAGCGGCTACCGGATCGTCTTCAACACGGGCGCGGGCGCGGGCCAGACCGTCTTCCACGCGCACGCCCATGTCCTGGGCGGACGCGGCTTCAACTGGCCCCCCGGGTAGGCGTCTTGTCCGTACGGGAACTGGTCGTGCTGGGCACCGCGAGCCAGGTGCCCACCCGCCATCGCAACCACAACGGCTATCTGCTGCGCTGGGACGGCGAGGGCCTGCTCTTCGACCCGGGCGAGGGCACCCAGCGCCAGATGCTGCGCGCCGGGGTCGCCGCGCACGACATCAACCGCATCTGTGTCACGCACTTCCACGGCGATCACTCACTCGGACTGGCCGGGGTCATCCAGCGCATCAATCTCGACCAGGTGCCGCACGAGATCACGGCGCACTACCCGGCGAGCGGGCAGGGCTTCTTCGAACGGCTGCGGTACGCCACGGCCTACCGCGAGTCCGTCGAGCTGACCGAAGCGCCGGTCACCGGCGACGGCGTGCTCGCGCGTACCCCCGCGTACACCTTGGAGGCGCACAAGCTCTCCCACCCCGTCGAGTCGTACGGCTACCGCCTCACCGAGCCCGACGGGCGCCGCATGGACCCGGCGCGGCTGGCCGCGCACGGCATCGCGGGCCCGGACATCGGCCGGCTCCAGCGCGAGGGCGTGCTGAACGGCGTCACGCTGGCGGAGGTCAGTGAGACGCGCCGGGGACAGCGGTTCGCCTTCGTCATGGACACCCGGCTCTGCGACGGCGTGCACGCGCTGGCCGAGGGGTGCGATCTGCTGGTCATCGAGTCGACCTTCCTCGACGGCGACGAGCGGCTGGCCACCGACCACGGCCATCTCACCGCCGGCCAGGCGGCGCGGGCCGCGCGGGACGCGGGCGTGGGGCATCTGGTGCTCACACACTTCTCGCAGCGCTACGGCGACCCGGACGAGTTCGAGCGGCAGGCACGCGCGGCGGGATTCGAGGGCGAACTGACGGTCGCGGCCGACCTCGTACGGGTACCGCTGCCCAAGCGTTCCCGCTGAGAACCGCTCCGCCGCGGCGGGACCGCCCGCCCGCGCCCGGCCGATCGGGCAGACTGTCCGGATCCGCACGCGACCGGGAGCCCGCCGTGATCACATCCAACGGAGACCCGCAGGAACACTCCGCCCATATCGACCCGCTGCGCGCCGTGCGCGCCCCGGACGATCCCGACTGCGATGTGTATCTGACGGGCACGGTCTTCCTCGACATCATCTTCACCGGGCTGGACAGCGCGCCCGTACGCGGCACGGAGTCCTGGGCGCGGGGCATGGGGTCGAGCCCCGGCGGGATCGCCAATATGGCCACCGCCCTGGCCCGCCTCGGCCTGCACACCTCACTCGCGGCGGCCTTCGGCGACGACCACTACGGCGAGTACTGCTGGGACGCGCTGGAGCAGGGCGAGGGCATCGATCTGTCCCGGTCACGGACGGTCCCCGGCTGGCACTCGCCGGTCACCGTCTCGATGGCGTACGAGGACGAGCGCACGATGGTCTCGCACGGCCACGAGGCCCCGCCGCCCGAAGGGGCCCTGCCCGAGTGCCCGCCGCGCGCCCGCGCCGCCGTCGCCGCGCTCACCCCCGGCCGCCGCGACGAGTGGATCGCCCGCGCCGCCCGCCACGGAGCGCGCATCTTCGCCGATGTCGGCTGGGACGAGACCGGCCGCTGGGATCTGGCGGGACTGGCCGATCTGGAGCACTGCGAGGCGTTCCTGCCCAACGCCGAGGAGGCGATGCGCTACACCCGTACCGACTGCCCCAGGGCCGCCGCGCGCGTGCTCGCCGAGCGGGTGCCGTTGGCCGTCGTCACGCTCGGCGGGGACGGCGCGTACGCGGTGGACGGCGCCACCGGGGAGACCGCCGAGGTCCCGGCGATCGCGGTGGAGGCCCTTGATCCGACGGGCGCGGGCGATGTCTTCGTGGCCGGATTCGTCACCGGCACGCTCGCCGGCTGGCCGCTCGCGGACCGGCTGGCCTTCGCGGGGCTGACCGCCGCGCTCTCGGTCCAGGAGTTCGGCGGCTCGCTCTCCGCGCCCGGCTGGTCGGAGGTCGCGACCTGGTGGCAGTACGTACGGACCTCCCCGGACCAGGACCCGGCGGCGCTGCGGCGCTACGCCTTCCTGGAGGAGCTGCTGCCCGCGCCGAGCAGGCCGTGGCCGCTGCGCAGGGCCGTACCGACCATCGGCTTCGGCCGCTCGGCCTGAGCCGGGCGGGTCCGAGCCGGGGTCCGAGCCGGGTCCGAGCCGGGCGTGCTTCGCCGGGCGTGTTTCGTCGGCGGCACCGACGGGTTCGCCGGCCGGACCCGCGGGCTTTGCCAACGGCACATGGAAAAGCCCTAGGGCCTTGTCAGTGCGGGGTCGTACGCTGGTACCCCAGAGGTTGTCGAGCAGCGAGAACCCTGCAACGGGAGGTATGTGCAGGCCACAGCGCCGGCCCATGACTCAGACACCTACAGTCCAAACCCCCGCGTCGGGGCAGGCACGTGCCCAGTGGACCGTTCCGGCCAAGCACCCCATGGTGACGGTCCTGGGCTCCGGAGACACCCTCCTGCGGGTGATCGAGAAGGCGTTCCCGGCCGCGGACATCCATGTCCGGGGAAACGAGATCAGTGCGACCGGCAGCGCGGCGGATGTCGCGATGGTCCAACGCCTGTTCGACGAAATGATGCTGGTGCTCCGCACCGGTCAGCCGATGACGGAGGACGCAGTGGAACGTTCGATCGCCATGCTCAGGGCGAGCGAGAACGGCGGAGCGGACGGTCCCGAGACGCCCGCCGAGGTGCTCACCCAGAACATCCTGTCCAGCCGCGGCCGGACGATCCGCCCCAAGACCCTCAACCAGAAGCGGTATGTCGACGCGATCGACAAGCACACGATCGTCTTCGGCATCGGTCCCGCCGGTACCGGCAAGACCTATCTCGCCATGGCCAAGGCGGTCCAGGCCCTGCAGTCCAAGCAGGTCACGCGGATCATCCTGACCAGGCCCGCGGTCGAGGCGGGCGAGCGGCTCGGTTTCCTGCCCGGCACGCTCTACGAGAAGATCGACCCGTATCTGCGGCCGCTCTACGACGCGCTGCACGACATGCTCGACCCCGATTCGATCCCGCGTCTGATGGCGGCGGGCACGATCGAGGTGGCGCCGCTGGCGTATATGAGGGGAAGGACGCTCAATGACGCGTTCATCATCCTCGACGAGGCGCAGAACACCAGCACCGAGCAGATGAAGATGTTCCTGACCCGGCTCGGCTTCGATTCGAAGATCGTCATCACCGGCGACATCACCCAGGTCGACTTGCCGGGCGGCACGAAGAGCGGTCTGCGCCAGGTCCAGGACATCCTGGACGGCGTCGACGACATTCACTTCTCCCGGCTCACATCCCAGGATGTCGTACGGCACAAGCTCGTCGGCCGTATCGTCGACGCGTACGAACAGTACGACAGCCAAAACGGGAAGTAGAGCGACCGCGCACCATGTCGATCGACGTCAACAACGAGTCAGGCACCGAGGTCGACGAGCAGGCGATCCTCGACGTCGCCCGCTACGCGCTCACGAGGATGCGTATCCACCCGCTCTCCGAACTGTCGGTGATCGTGGTGGACGAGGCCGCGATGGAACAGCTGCACATCCAGTGGATGGATCTGCCGGGCCCGACGGATGTCATGTCCTTCCCGATGGACGAGCTGCGTCCGCCGGTCAAGGACGACGAGGAGCCCCCGCAGGGCCTCCTCGGTGACATCGTGCTCTGTCCCGAGGTGGCGAAGAAGCAGGGCGAGGAGGCCCCGACGCAGCACTCCATGGACGAGGAGCTTCAACTGCTCACCGTCCACGGTGTGCTGCATCTCCTCGGCTACGACCACGAAGTGCCGGACGAGCGCGCCGAGATGTTCGGCCTCCAGGCGGCCATCGTCGACGGCTGGCGGTCCGAGCAGGGGCTCACGGGCCCGTCGCCCGCGCCGACCGTCTCATGACCGCGCAACTGATCGTCGGAGCGGTCGCCCTGGTCGTCGTGGCCTGGCTGGCGGCCTCCGCCGAGGCGGGCCTCGCCCGGGTCGCCGGCTTCCGGGCGGCCGAGGCCGTCCGCTCGGGGCGCCGGGGCGCGGCCAAGCTGGCACAGGTCGCCGCCGACCCGACGCGCTATCTGAATGTGGCCCTGCTGGTACGGGTCGCCTGCGAGATGGCGGCCGGGGTGCTTGTCACCTACGTCTGCCTGAAGGAGTTCAAGGAGACCTGGGCGGCGCTGGTCGTCGCCATCGGCGTGATGGTGCTCGTCTCGTACGTCGCGGTGGGAGTCTCGCCCCGTACGATCGGCCGCCAGCATCCGCTGAACACGGCGACGGCCTCGGCGTATGTGCTGCTGCCGCTCGCCAGGATCATGGGCCCGATCCCCCAGCTGCTGATCCTGCTGGGCAACGCGCTCACCCCCGGCAAGGGCTTCCGCAAGGGACCGTTCGCCAGCGAGGCCGAACTGCGGGCGATGGTCGACCTCGCCGAGTCGGAGTCCCTTATCGAGGACGACGAGCGCCGGATGGTGCACTCCGTCTTCGAGCTGGGCGACACCCTCGTACGGGAGGTCATGGTCCCGCGTACGGACCTGGTCTGCATCGAGCGGTACAAGACGATCCGTCAGGCGCTCACGCTGGCGCTGCGCTCCGGCTTCTCCCGTATCCCGGTGACGGGGGAGAACGAGGACGACATCGTCGGCATCGTCTACCTCAAGGACCTGGTCAGGAAAACCCATATCAACCGGGACTCCGAAGCCGATCTGGTCTCCACGGCGATGCGCCCCGCCGCCTTCGTGCCCGACACGAAGAACGCGGGCGATCTGCTGCGCGAGATGCAGCAGGAGCGCAGCCATGTGGCGGTCGTGATCGACGAGTACGGCGGCACGGCCGGCATCGTCACGATCGAGGACATCCTGGAGGAGATCGTCGGCGAGATCACCGACGAGTACGACCGCGAGCTCCCGCCGGTCGAGGAGCTGGGCGACGGCTCGTACCGCGTCACGGCCCGGCTGGACATCGGTGACCTCGGGGAGCTGTTCGGGCTGGACGAGTACGACGACGAGGACGTGGAGACCGTCGGCGGCCTCCTGGCGAAGGCCCTGGGCCGCGTCCCGATCGCCGGCGCCACAGCCAGCGTCGACCTGCCGGACGGCCGCACGCTCCGGCTCACGGCCGAATCCCCGGCCGGCCGCCGGAACAAGATCGTCACGGTCCTCGCGGAACCGGTGCGGAAGGAAGCCCAGACGTCGTGACCCCGGCGGAGCTGACGTCGTGCTGCCTGGCACTGAACGGAACATCCTCGGACGTCCCGTTCCCGCGCAACCCGGGTATCACCGTCTTCAGGGTCGCCGCGAAGATCTTCGCGATCTGCTCCCTGGAGGACCGCCCGCTGAAGGTCTCCCTCAAGTGCGACCCGGAGGAAGCGATCCGCCTCCGCGAGACCCACCCGGAAATCGTCCCGGGCTGGCACCTCAACAAACGCCACTGGAACACGGTGACGGTCGGCCCGCTGCCGGCCCGGATGGTGCGGGAGCTGATCGAGGACTCGTACGACCTGGTGGTGGCGGGCCTCCCGAAGCGGGAACGACTCAGACTGGACCGGCCCTGACCGCGACGGCCCAGGACCTGCGGGCGTCCGTTCCCGGGCCGTTCCCGAAGACCGCGCCCTGGCATAGCCCGTTGAAGGGCGTGGTGGCCGTGATGCCTATGCTCGGCGTATGACTGAGAGCACCGACCCCGGCACCGGCGTCTCCGCCGAGGACCGCAAGATCATTACGCTCGCCCGCAGCGCCCGCGCGCGTAACGGCGTGCCCGAGGGCGCGGCGGTACGGGACGAGACCGGGCGTACGTATGTCGCCGGCAGCGTGCGGCTGGACTCGCTCAAGCTCAGCGCGCTGCGTACGGCGGTCGCGATGGCCGTGGCCAGTGGTGCCACCTCGCTGGAGGCGGCGGCCGTGGTCACGGCGGAGCAGAGCGTGTCGGACGAGGACCGCGCGGCCGTACGCGACCTCGGCGGGCCCGCGACCCCGGTCCTGGTGGCGGGGCCGGACGGCACGCTCCGGGTGACCGTTACGGCCGGCTGAGCGGCGGGCCCCCGGGCGCGCGATCAGTGCGTGGAAAGTGGCGGCACAGCGGCCGTGTGGGGCTGTCTGGTCGGCGCGAGGTAAACGATCGGGGACAATGGGCGCCATGAGCGCTCGTACCTCTTCGCCCGAGACTTCACCCGAGGCAACCGAAGCCCCCCACCGGGCCGGCTTCGCCTGCTTCGTCGGCCGCCCCAACGCGGGCAAGTCCACCCTCACGAACGCTCTGGTCGGCCAGAAGGTGGCCATCACCTCCAACCGGCCGCAGACCACGCGCCACACCGTGCGCGGCATCGTGCACCGGCCCGAGGCGCAGCTGATCCTGGTCGACACCCCGGGCCTGCACAAGCCGCGCACGCTGCTCGGTGAGCGTCTCAACGATGTCGTACGGACGACCTGGGCCGAGGTCGACGTGATCGGCTTCTGTCTGCCCGCCGACCAGAAGCTCGGCCCCGGCGACCGGTTCATCGCCAAGGAACTGGCCGCGATCAAGAAGACGCCGAAGGTCGCCGTCGTCACCAAGACGGACCTTGTCGACTCCAAGACGCTGGCCGAACAGCTCATCGCGATCGACCAGCTCGGCAAGGAACTCGGCCTGGAGTGGGCGGAGATCGTCCCGGTCTCGGCGGTCGGCGACCAGCAGGTCGGCCTGCTCGCCGATCTGCTCGTCCCGCTCCTCCCGGAGAGCCCGCCGCTCTACCCGGAGGGCGACCTCACCGACGAGCCCGAGCAGGTCATGGTCGCCGAGCTGATCCGCGAGGCCGCGCTGGAAGGCGTACGGGACGAGCTGCCGCACTCGATCGCGGTCGTCGTCGAGGAGATGCTGCCGCGCGAGGACCGCCCGGCGGACAAGCCGCTGCTGGACATCCACGCGAACGTCTATATCGAGCGCCCCAGCCAGAAGGGCATCATCATCGGCCCGAAGGGCAAGCGTCTCAAGGAGGTCGGGACGAAGTCCCGCAAGCACATCGAGGCGCTGCTCGGCACCCCCGTCTACCTCGACCTGCATGTGAAGGTCGCCAAGGACTGGCAGCGCGACCCGAAGCAGCTGCGCAAGCTCGGGTTCTGACCGGCGCCTCACTCGCGTTGCCCGGGGTGCGTTTCGGCTGGGGCCGGTGGTGCGGTGCGGGTTGTCGCCGGGTGGCGCTCCGGGCTCGCGCCGGGGACCGCATGATTTACGGCGCGTAACGGGCCACAGTCAGGAAACGGGCGGTCGCGCGCCACAAATCACGCTCTGCGTCCCGGACACGCCCCCCTGCGCGCCCCCCTTCACCGCCCGCACAAGCGACGCGCTGCCCGGTGACCTCCTTCCCGTACCCATGCCCCCGGGCGTGGTCGAGAGCCTCCTCGACCACGCCTGGGGGCATGTTGCGTAAAGGTAAGGAAAATCCCTCACCAGCACGCAATGGGTGATCCGCTGGAATTGCGCTCGTGACCGGTTGCCGGGCGCTCGCTTTCCCCCCGGCGGCCCGGTACCGGTCGCGCCAACTTCTCACTTCGCGGCTCCCGGAGAGGAGCCTGCTCATGGAGGCGCTCATGAAATCGTCGGTTCACGCCTGGCGCCGTGGCTTCGCCACCACAGCGGCGGTTGTGCTGCTGGGGGCGGGCGCGGTTGCCTGCGGCGGTCAGGAGAAGCCCGCCGCGGGCGGGAGCTCGACGGGGGATTCCGCGTCTTCGGGGTCATCCGGGTCGTCCGGATCTTCTGGATCTTCTGGATCGGACGGGTCGTCCGCGGCTGACGGATCCTCCGGGGCATCCGGTGTCACGTACGCGGGGTGCATGCGGAAGAACGGTGTCGATGTCGCGGACCCGGAGCCGGGTGGGGTACCGCAGCTGCCGACCGGAGTCCCGCGGTCCGTCCTGGACAAGGCCAAGAAGGAATGCGGCGAGGCGCCCGGTTCGCAGGCGCGGGCCGGTGGTGGTGAGTTCAAGGACGACCCCAAGTTCCAGGAGCTCTTTCTCAAGAACCAGAAGTGCCTGCGCGAGAACGGCTGGGAGATGAAGAAGCCCAAGGGCGACAACATCGCGGTCACTCCCGAGTTGAACAACCCCGTACTCAACAAGGCCAAGAAGGCCTGCAAGCCGACTGGCAAGGCCCTCGACGATTACGTCGAGGGGGTGATGGGTCAGTGACGCGGGAGGGTCCCGGCACGGCCGTCCCGCCGCTGCTCCCCGCCGGGGCGGACGACGGACCACCACGTCGGAGGCGTCGCGGAGGCCGGCGCCGCGGGGTTCTCGTCGCCGTCGCGGTGGGAGCCGTGCTGGCGACGTCGCTCGCCGGCGTGGCCTACGTACGGGCCACCGCCCCCGAACAGTCCCCGCCGCCGAGGGAGCGGCTGCCTCCCAGCACGGAGAGGATCACCCGGGGTGATCTGGTCTCCGAGGTGCGCGCGACGGGCTCGGTGCAGTTCTCCGGCTCCCGCGCCGTCAAGAACCATCTCAAGGGCATCGTCACATGGGTGCCGTCGGCGAACACCCTCGTCACACAGGGGAAGCGCCTCTATGCCGTCAACGACACCCCCGTGTTCCTGCTGCGCGGCTCCCTCCCGGCATGGCGGGCCTTCAAGTCGGCCATGCCGGACGGTGAAGACGTCCGCATGCTGGAGGAGAACCTCGCGGAACTCGGCTACACCGATTTCACCGTGGACGAGGAGTTCACCGAGAAGACCGAGGCCGCGGTGAAACGCTGGCAGAAGAACAACGGTCTGAAGCAGAGCGGCGAGATCGAGCTGGGCCGGGTGGTCTTCGCCCCGGGGCCGCTGCGGATCGCGAGCACCACGGCGCGGTCGGGTGACTCGGTCGCGCCCGACCAGGAGGTGCTGCGGGTCACCGGATTCCGTCAGCGGGTGTCGGCGGAGGTTCCTTCCGAGGAACAGGATCTGGCCGTCAAGGGCGCGAAGGCGGAGATCGAACTCCTCGACGGCAGACGGATGAAGGGAACCGTCTCCTCCGTCGGCGCCGAGAAGGTCGCCGAGGAGAACAAGAAGGTCGTCCCGATCACCGTGGAGCCGGATTCCGCGAAGACGCTTGAGAAGCTTCAGAGCGCGGACGTCGTGGTGCTGCTGACGCGGACGGAGGCCGAGGACGTACTCTCCGTACCGGTCACGGCACTCATTCCGGCTGACGGCGGCGGCTACTCGGTGCAGCTGGTGAAGGACGGCAGGACGCGCCGGGTCGCGGTGACGACGGGAGCGTTCGGGAACGGACGGGCAGAGGTCAGCGGCCCCGGCATCGAGGAAGGCGTGCGTGTGGGGGTGCCCAGGCTGTGACCGCCCTTCTCCAGGACGACGGGCGGCTCGCGACCGGCTCACCGGTTCCCGTGGTGAGCCTGACCGAGGCCGGCCGCTCCTACGGCAAAGGACCGCACCGGGTGCACGCGCTGACGGGGGTGACGACGGCCATCGCGCCCGGTGAACTGGTCGCCGTCGTCGGACCCTCCGGTTCCGGCAAGTCGACCCTGCTCAATCTGATCGGCACCCTGGACCGTCCCACCTCGGGCCGCGTCGTGGTGGACGGGAAGCGGGTGGACCGGCTCGACGACCGCCGGCTGTCGGCGCTGCGCGCGCATCGCATCGGCTTCGTCTTCCAGCAGTTCCACCTCTCCAACGGCACCCGGGCCCTGGACAACGTCGCCGACGGCCTGCTGTACACGGGCCTGCCCCGGCGCCGACGCCGGGAGCGCGCCGCCGCCGCCCTGCACCGGGTCGGTCTCGGCCACCGCCTGCATCACCGGCCCCACGAGCTGTCCGGCGGCGAACGGCAGCGGGTGGCCATAGCCCGCGCCGTGGTGGGCGATCCGGCGATCCTGCTGGCGGACGAGCCGACCGGGGCACTGGACACCCGTTCCGGCGCCATGGTCGTTCGACTGCTGCGCGAGTTGCACGACTCCGGTACCACCGTCGTGGTCATCACCCACGACACCGAGCTGGCGGCGAGCCTGCCGCGCCGGCTGGTCATGCGCGACGGACGGCTCGTGGAGGACGCCGCAGCCCCCGCGATCCAACCACGACCGGCCAAGGAGCTCGGATGAACCGCGACGCCACCGGACGCTCGCGCCTGCGGGGCGGGGATCTGCTGCGGCTCGGTGCCAACGGACTCAGTACCCGGCCGCTGCGCGCCGTGCTCTCCGCCGCCGGTATCGCCATCGGTATCGCCGCGATGATCGCCGTCATCGGCATCTCCGCCTCCAGCCGGGCCTATCTCGACGCTCAACTGGACAAGCTCGGCACCAACATGCTGACGGTGGAGCCGGGCCAGGACCCCGAAACAGGAAAAATCGTCCCGCTGCCCGTGACCGCGGTGCCGACCATGGCCCGCGCCGACGGCGTGGACTCCGTCAGCGGAACGGGAAAGCTTGAGGACGTGGACGCCTATCGCAATCCACGTGTCGATCCTGCGGAGACGAACGAACTGGCCGTACTCGCCACCGACACCCGGCTGCTCAGAACCCTGAAGGCGACCATGGGCCGGGGAGGCTGGCTGAACCGGGCCCCCGACCGCTATCCGACGACCGTCCTCGGCCACCGCGCGGCGTCCCGGCTGGGAGTCACGGACGCCGGTGAACGCGTATGGGTCGGCGACCGGTACTTCACCGTGCTCGGCGTCCTCGATCCGGTACCCCTGGCCCCCGAGCTCGACACGGCCGTGCTCGTCAACAACACCGCGGCCGCACGCCTGCTGGGCTTCGACGGCCGTCCCACCATGGTGTACGAGCGCTCCGCCGACGAGATCGTGGAGAAGGTACGCAGGCTGCTGCCGCGCGCCGCCAACCCGGAGAACCCCCAGTACGTCACCGTCAGCCGGCCGTCGGACGCGCTGAAGGCCCGACAGGCCGCGGACTCCTCGTTCACCGGGCTGCTCGTCGGTCTGGGGGCGGTGGCCCTGCTCGTCGGCGGGATCGGCGTGGCCAACACCATGGTCATCGCGGTCATGGAACGACGTGGCGAGATCGGGCTGCGACGCGCGCTGGGCGCGGCGCGGCGGCACATCTCCCGGCAGTTCCTCGTGGAGGCACTGCTCCTGTCCTGCCTCGGCGGGCTGGGCGGAGCGGCCCTCGGCACGGTCGTGACCGCGGGTTATGCTCTGAGCCAGGGCTGGCCCACCGCGGTTCCTTTCGCCGCACTGGCCGCGGGTGTCGGCGCGACAGCCCTTATCGGAGCGGTGGCGGGGCTGTATCCGGCCCTGCGGGCGGCACGCACCCCTCCGACGGTCGCCCTGGCCGCCCCATAACCAACACTGCCCCGGCGGCCCTTCCTCATGAGGGTCGCCGTGAGGACATCCGGACTCGGGCCGCTGCCGCCCGACGCACATCACCACATCGGGGGCGGTACAGGGAGGAGCGCACGTGCGTGTGCTGATTGTCGAGGACGAGTCGTTCATGGCGCAGGCTCTGGTGACCGGTCTGCGCCGGGAGGCCATAGCCGTCGACCACGCGGCCGACGGGGAGACGGCCCTGGAGCAGCTCAGGTGTCACGACTACGACCTGGTCGTCCTGGACCGTGACCTGCCCGGTGTGCACGGCGACGAGGTGTGCCGGCGCATCACCGAGGACCACCGCTCCGTACGGGTCCTCATGCTGACCGCCGCGTCCTCCCTCGACGACCGCGTCGACGGACTGCGCCTGGGCGCGGACGACTACCTTCCCAAGCCGTTCGACTTCCCCGAACTCGTCGCCCGGCTGCACGCCCTGCACCGCAGGTCGGGCGCACCGCCGCCGCCCGTACTCGACCACTGCGGCATACGGCTGGACCCCTTCCGCCGTGAGGCGTACCGCGACGGCCGGTATCTGCGGCTGACCCGCAAGGAATTCGCCGTCCTCCACCTGCTCATGACCGCTCAAGGAGGTGTGGTGAGCGCCGAGACGCTGCTGGAGAAGGCGTGGGACCAGCACGCGGACCCCTTCACCCAGGCGGTGCGCGTCACCGTGTCCACCCTGCGCCGCAAACTCGGCGAGCCGGCCCTCCTCCACAACCGGACCGGGGCCGGCTACTACCTGGGGCATTCCTTGTGAAGATCTTCCCCACCCGTGCCCGGGTGACCATGCGCGCCCGGCTCACCTTCACGTACGCGGCACTGTTCGCGGCATCGGCCGTGGTCATGGTCGGGCTGTTGTACTTCTTCATGAGGTACGGCCCGAGCTACTCCATACCCCTGACCTCGACGGTCGGCGAGACATTCGACAGCGCCTTCAACCCGCCGGTGAAACCCGTCCCCCCCACCCCGGATTCGGCGGGCACCGTCTCGTACGACGCCAAGCCCACCCAAGGTCTGCTGTCGATGCGGGTGGCCACGAAGGCCGACTTCCTCCAGGCGCTCCTTGTCTTCAGCGCCGTCCTCTTTCTGCTCGTGCTGCTGCTCTCCGTCGTCGTCGGCTGGTTCGTCGCCGGCCGGATGCTGGCGCCGCTCCAGCAGATCACGGCCACGGCGCGGGGCATCGCCGACTCCACGCTGCACGAGCGCATCGTCCTGGCCGGACCGCAGGACGAGATCAGGGAACTCGCCGGCACCTTCAACTCCATGCTGCGCCGCCTCGACCAGGCGTTCCAGGCCCAGCGGCGGTTCGCGGCGAACGCCTCGCACGAGCTGCGCACCCCGCTGGCGAGCATGCGGACCATCCTCCAAGTGGCGCTCGCCTCACCGGAACCGGACGAGTTGCGGGCCGCCGGGGACCGGCTGCTCATCCTCAACAAGCGCTCCACCGAGATCACCGAGGCCCTGCTGACCCTGGCCCGGGCCGATCACGGAGCGATCGCCCAGGAGCCGGTCGACCTGGGTGAGATGGCGCGGGAACTCTGCGTCCAGGCCGGCCCGCAGGCGCGCGAGGCCGGTGTGGACCTCACCGGGCCGATCGGCGAGGCCCCGGTGAGGGGAGACCGGACCCTGCTGCGGCAACTCATCGGCAACCTGATCGACAACGCCCTCAGACACAACCACCGCGGTGGCACCGCGACGCTCACCCTGGAGCGGCCGGAGGACGGCCGGGTGACCCTCACCGTACGCAACTCCGGTCCGCGTCTGGACCAGGGCGCGGTCGACCGCGCCTTCGAGCCCTTCCACCGCCTGGACACCCGGAAGGGGGGTTCCGCCGGCCGTCCGGCCGGATACGGCCTCGGTCTCGCCATCGTCCAGTCCATCGTCCGCGCCCACAACGGCACGCTCGGCGCGGCGCCGCTCGAACCGGGCGGGCTGGAGGTGTCGGTCGACCTGCCCGGCGTGATCCGGACGACAGGCTCTCGTCCGGACAGGGCCTGAGCGCGGCCCAAGCGCTGCCTGAGCGCGGCCTAAGCGCCTTCCTTGAGCACCCGCGAGATCAGCGCGCGCTGCGCGTCCGTCAGCCCCGGGTCCGCGCAATGGACCGCGTGGTCATCGATGGTGATCACGTAGTGGTAGCCGTCCGGTACGCCGGGGGACGGTGTGTCCGCGCCGTCCGCCGTCGCCCGCTCGGCCAGTTCCCGCCAGTCACCGGCATCGCGCAGGCCCGAGGTATCGATCTCGGCCCTGCGCTCGATGCCCGCGAAGCCGCCTGTGCGCCGTACTTGGATACGCATGGGTCCTGTCTAGTACGTGACGGGCGGCGGCGGTAGCCGCCGCTCGTGCCACACCTGGTGCTTCACACCGCGGGGACCCCGACCTGGGACCACGCCTTGGTCACCGCCTCCAGCTCCGCGCCGTCCCCGAAGCGGGAACGCGCCGCCGCGACGGTCAGCCGGGCAAACTCCGCGAACTGCGCGTCGGCCGCCAGCTCGCCGCCGGTCAGCACGTCGAACCAGATCTGTCCCGCCCGCTCCCACGCCTTTCCGCCGAGCGCCGCGGCCAGCAGATAGAAGGCGTGATTGGGGATGCCGGAGTTGATGTGGACCCCGCCGTTGTCCTGGTTCGTCCGTACGAAGCCGGCCATGGTGGCGGGCTGCGGGTCCTTGCCGAGGACATCGTCGTCGTACGCGGTGCCCGGCGCCTTCATGGAGCGCAGCGCCTCTCCGGTGACCCCGGGAGCGAGCAGGCCCGCGCCGATCAGCCAGTCGGCCCGGTCGGCGGTCTGGTCCAGGGTGTACTGCTTGACCAGCGAGCCGAAGACGTCCGAGACGGACTCGTTGAGGGCGCCCGGCTGCCCCTGGTAGTCGAGGTTGGCGGTGTACTGGGTGAGGCCGTGCGCCAGCTCGTGGCCGATCACATCGACGGGCAGCGTGAAATCGAGGAAGACCTCGCCGTCACCATCGCCGAAGACCATCTGTTCGCCGTCCCAGAAGGCGTTCGCGTACCCCTCGTCGTAGTGGACGCTGGCGACCAGTGGCAGCCCGGCGCCGTCGAGCGAGTCGCGTCCGTACGCCGACCGCAGCAGCTCGAACGTGGCGCCGAGACCGCTGTACGCGCGGTTGACCGTGGCGTCGCGGCCGGGCGCGTCGCCCTCGCCGCGCACCTTCCTTCCCGGCAGCGTGGTGCGGTGCTCGCAGTCGTGGAGGGTGCGGTGCGGGTTTCCGGTGGCGGCGGCCGTGGGCGGGTCGATGGCGCGGAGACCGGTGATCCGGCGGCGGGTGCGGTGGGCGGAGTCCACCTCCAGCGTGCGGCGGGCGGGCCCGGAGAGACGGGGGTCCTCGGCCTGGGCGAGCTTGTCGAGGACATGGGGCGGCACAATGGTGCAGAAGACGGGAGCGATGGCGTTCATACGAGCACGGTGGCAGTGCGTCACCCCTCTGTCACTCATCGCGACAGGAATTGCTGAGATGGAGTGATTCGCGGCGGTTCGGTCTTTACTTATCCGATCCCGCATTCTGATACGGACCCGCGCGTCCGGCACCGCTCGGCTAGGCTGCCTCACATCATGCGTTTCGGGCTGCTTCTCCTTAGCTGCCGCGGCGAGGGTCTGTAGTCGTAGGCCGACCCCCTCCCCGCGGAGTCTGGCGTTGCGGCGATCACGCCCGTCGGCCACCCCCAGTGGACACACGAGGAGCCCTGCGCAATGTCTGATTCTTCCGTCGGTCGCGCCACGCCCATCACCAACGCGACCCACACCCAGCGGCCGTCCGGGATGCCGATCCACAAGTACGGCCGCTACGAGGCGGTGGAGATCCCCGACCGCACCTGGCCGGACAACCGGATCACCGTCGCCCCCCGCTGGCTCTCCACCGATCTGCGCGACGGCAACCAGGCCCTGATCGACCCCATGTCACCGGTCCGCAAGCGCGAGATGTTCGATCTGCTGGTCCGCATGGGCTACAAGGAGATCGAGGTCGGCTTCCCGTCCTCCGGTGAGACCGACTTCGCGTTCGTACGGTCGATCATCGAAGAGGGCGCGATCCCCGAGGACGTGACGATCTCCGTCCTGACCCAGTCCCGCGAGGAGCTGATCGAGCGCACCGTCGAGGCGCTGCGCGGCGCCCACCGCGCGACCGTCCATCTGTACAACGCCACCGCTCCCACCTTCCGCAAGGTCGTCTTCCGCGGTACGAAGGAGCAGGTCAAGCAGATCGCCGTGGACGGCACCCGGCTGGTGATGGAGTACGCGGAGAAGATCCTCGGCCCTGAGACCGTCTTCGGCTACCAGTACAGCCCGGAGATCTTCACCGACACCGAGCTGGACTTCGCGCTGGAGGTCTGTGAAGGCGTCATGGACGTCTGGCAGCCCGAGGCCGGCCGCGAGATCATCCTCAACCTGCCCGCCACGGTGGAGCGTTCGACCCCGTCCACGCACGCGGACCGCTTCGAGTGGATGTCGCGCCATCTCTCCCGCCGCGAGAACGTGTGCCTGTCCGTGCACCCGCACAACGACCGCGGTACGGCCGTCGCCGCCGCCGAACTGGCGCTCATGGCCGGGGCGGACCGTATCGAGGGCTGTCTGTTCGGGCAGGGCGAGCGCACCGGCAACGTCGACCTGGTGACGCTGGGCATGAACCTCTTCTCGCAGGGCGTCGACCCGCAGATCGACTTCTCGCAGATCGACGAGATCCGTCGTACCAGCGAGTACTGCAACCAGATGGAGATCCACCCGCGCCACCCCTACGCGGGCGATCTGGTCTATACCTCCTTCTCCGGCTCCCACCAGGACGCCATCAAGAAGGGATTCGACGCGCGTGAGGCCGACGCCGCCGCGCAGGGCAAGCCGGTCGACGAGATCGAGTGGGCCGTGCCGTATCTGCCGATCGACCCGAAGGACGTGGGCCGTTCGTACGAGGCGGTCATCCGGGTCAACTCGCAGTCCGGCAAGGGCGGGATCGCGTACGTACTGAAGAACGACCACAAGCTGGACCTGCCGCGCCGGATGCAGATCGAGTTCTCCCGGATCATCCAGGCCAAGACCGACGCCGAGGGCGGCGAGGTCACGCCCGGCCAGATCTGGTCGGTCTTCCGGGACGAGTACCTGCCCAACCCGGACAACGCGTGGGGCAGGCTCCAGCTGCGCTCCGGCCAGACCACGACCGACACGGACGGCAAGGACACGCTGACCGTCCAGGCCGTCGTGGACGGTACGGAGACCGTGCTCACCGGTACCGGCAACGGTCCGATTTCGGCCTTCTTCGAGGCTCTGGCGGCGGTCGGGGTGGACGCCCGGCTGCTGGACTACCAGGAGCACACCATGAGTGAGGGCGCGAGCGCGCAGGCCGCCTCGTACATCGAGTGCGCGATCGACGGAAAGGTGCTGTGGGGCATCGGAATCGATGCGAACACCACCCGCGCTTCACTCAAGGCGGTCATTTCCGCGGTGAACCGCGCGGCCCGCTGATCCGGCCGTCGGCCCCGGCCTGACCTGAGCGTTCACGAACCCCGATCACCGGCCACGGTGGTCGGGGTTCAGCCATGTCGTGGCGATCTCACGCCGCGGTACTGACGGCGCCCGCGCGATGTGGCTAACATCACGTCAACGCGGCGGCTCTGTATCCGGATTCCCTGCATCCGGATACCCCGGAAAGGGCGCAGAGGTGAAGCGGAGCGCAACGCAACGAAGCGTTGCCGGAGCGTTACGGAGGTGCGCGACGTGCTGCCAGCTCAGAGACCCGGCGGGCGAAAAGTGCGTTTCTGCGGCATTCGTACGTCCTGGAACACCGTCGGTGACGGGGAGTTCTTCTGCCCCGACTGCGGAGGCGACCGCAACTACCGCCGTCGTACGGGCCGTCGCCGTTTCACGGTGCTCGGGGTCCCGCTGCTTCCGCGTGGCTGCGCCGGGCCGGTCGTCGAATGCGCCGCCTGCCACGCCCACTTCGGGATGGACGTACTCGATCACCCCACCACCGTCCGCTTCTCCGCGATGCTGCGCGATGCCGTGCACACGGTCGCGCTGGCGGTCCTCGCGGCGGGTGGCACCTCCTCGCGCACGGTCAGGGAGACCGCGGTCCTCATCGTCCGGGCGGCCGGGTTCGAGGACTGCACGGAGGACCGGCTGACGGATCTCGTGGAAGCTCTCGCCGCGGACACCGGCCGCTTCCTCATCGAGCCGGGGCCGTTCGGCGCGGCGCTCGCCATCGAGCTGCATGAGGCGCTGGAGCCGCTGGCACCGCATCTGGCCCCGGCGGGCCGGGAGTCGATCGTCCTCCAGGGCGCGCGGATCGCGGTGGCGGACGGACAGTACAGCCTGCCGGAGCGCGAGGTGCTGAGCATTGTCGGCGGCGCGCTCCAGCTCTGCTCGGACGATACGGAGCGACTGCTGCTGGCGGCGTCCGGCACGCCTTCCTGAACCGGACCCGGGAGCGAGGGCCCGCGAGGAGCGGGAGGGGGAGGCGGCGGGAGGCGGAGGGGCGTCCGCGTATGCGGGAGAATGGCCCCCATGAGTCTGTTCCGGGACGACGGCGTTGTGCTGCGCACCCAGAAGCTCGGTGAGGCCGACCGCATCATCACGCTTCTGACCCGCGGCCACGGCCGCGTCCGCGCCGTCGCCCGGGGGGTGCGGCGGACCAAATCGAAGTTCGGGGCGCGGCTGGAGCCGTTCTCCCATGTCGATGTGCAGTTCTTCGCGCGCGGCAGCGACCTCGTCGGACGCGGGCTGCCGCTGTGCACGCAGAGCGAGACCATCGCCCCGTACGGTGGCGGCATCGTCACCGACTACGCCCGCTACACCGCGGGCACCGCCATGCTGGAGACCGCCGAGCGGTTCACCGACCACGAGGGCGAGCCGGCCGTCCAGCAGTATCTGCTCCTGGTCGGCGGGCTGCGTACGCTCGCGCGCGGGGAGCACGCGCCCCATCTGATCCTGGACGCCTTCCTGCTGCGCTCCCTCGCCGTCAATGGCTACGCGCCGAGCTTCGACGACTGCGCGAAGTGCGGACTCCACGGGCCGAATCGTTTCTTTTCGGTCGCGGCGGGTGGCGTCATCTGTGGCGACTGCCGGGTGCCCGGCAGCGTCGTACCCTCGGCTGAGGCCGTCGGACTGCTCAGCGCGCTGCTGACCGGCGACTGGGAGACGGCGGACGCGTGCGAGGCACGGCACGTCAGGGAGGGCAGCGGACTGGTGTCCGCCTATCTGCACTGGCACCTGGAGCGCGGGCTGCGCTCGCTCAGATACGTAGAGAAGAACTAGGAAACTAGGAGACGAGAGCGCATGGCACGACGCGGAATCCTGGGGCGTTCCAGCCGCGAGTACAAGACGCCGGAACCGCACCCCTCCGGTGCGCGCCCGCCGAAGATCCCCGGCGAGCTGGTCCCGAAGCACGTGGCCTGCGTCATGGACGGCAACGGCCGCTGGGCCAAGGAGCGCGGTCTGCCGCGCACCGAGGGCCACAAGGTCGGCGAGGGCGTCGTGCTCGACGTGCTCAAGGGCTGTCTGGAGATGGGCGTCAAGAACCTCTCCCTGTACGCCTTCTCCACCGAGAACTGGAAGCGGACCCCCGACGAGGTGCGCTTCCTCATGAACTTCAATCGCGATGTCATCCGGCGCCGCCGCGACGAGATGGACGAGCTGGGGATCCGGATCCGCTGGGTGGGCCGGATGCCCAAGATGTGGAAGTCGGTCGTCCAGGAGCTCCAGGTCGCCCAGGAGCAGACGAAGGACAACGACGCCATGACGCTCTACTTCTGCGTCAACTACGGCGGTCGCGCGGAGATCGCGGACGCCGCGCGGGCGCTCGCCGCCGATGTCGCGTCCGGCAAGCTCGACCCGTCCAAGGTCAACGAGAAGACGTTCGCCAAGTATCTGTACTACCCGGACATGCCGGACGTGGATCTCTTCCTGCGCCCCAGCGGTGAGCAGCGCACGTCCAACTACCTGATCTGGCAGAGCAGTTACGCCGAGATGGTCTTCCAGGACGTGCTGTGGCCGGACTTCGACCGCCGCGATCTGTGGCGGGCCTGTCTGGAGTACGCGTCCAGGGACCGGCGTTTCGGCGGGGCGCTGCCCAACGAGGAGCAGCTGGAACAGGCGGAGCAGCAGGACTGAGACGCGCCGCGGTCGCCGTACGGGCTGATGGTGGCCCCGTACGGCGACCGAAGGCGCCTGAAGCAGGACGCGGACTTACTCGTCTAGTTCTTCGAGACCGCCGCCGCGCACTCCGCACACGTACCGAAGATCTCCACCGTGTGCGCCACGCCGACGTAGCCGTGCTGCGCGGCGATCGTCTCGGCCCACTGCTCCACCGCGGGGCCCTCGACCTCGACGGCCTTTCCGCAGACCCGGCAGACGAGATGGTGGTGGTGGTCGCCGGTCGAGCAGCGCCGGTAGACCGACTCGCCGTCGTTCGTCCGCAGCACATCGACCTCGCCCGCGTCGGCGAGGGACTGAAGGGTGCGATAGACCGTGGTCAGACCGACCGAGTCACCACGGTGTTTGAGCATGTCGTGGAGCTCCTGCGCGCTGCGGAACTCATCCACCTCGTCGAGCGCCGCCGCCACCGCGGCGCGCTGGCGGGTCGATCGGCCGCGCACGGGGGCCGCGCTTGATCCACCGCTGGGCGCAGTCGTCACAGGTGCCTCCTTGCCTCTGCCCGTATCACTCGGGCGTTGCCCGCTTCCCACGGGCCATTCTGCCAGTTCGTGACCGGCTCATGGTCAGACCGTGACATCGCCCGCGGTCCGGCGCGCGGCTGGTACGTCCACGCCCGCCGCTGCCACGTCCGGCGCCGCCGCGTCCGGTACGGCCGCGGTCTCGGCGGCCCGCAGCGCGCGGGCCCTGCGTCTCGCGAGGGGAGTCGCGAGAGCGGTCAGCACCACGAAGACACCGATCGCGATGAGCACGATCGTCGCGCCGGGCGGTACGTCCTGGTAGTACGAGGTGACCGTGCCGGCCAGCGTCACCGCCGTACCGATCACGACCGACAGGACGAAGGTGACCACGAAGGACCGGGTGATCTGCTGGGCCGCCGCGACCGGCACCACCATCAGCGCGCTGACCAGCAGCAGCCCCACCACTCGCATGGCGACGGTGACCGTCACCGCGGCCGTGACCGCGATCAGCAGATTCAGCGCCCGCACCGGCAGTCCGGTGACGCGGGCGAACTCCTCGTCCTGGCTGACCGCGAAGAGCTGCCGCCGCAGCCCCACCGTGACCAGCACCACGAAGGCGGCGAGCAGCGAGATCGCGGTCACGTCCGCCGGCGAGACCGTCGACAGGGAGCCGAAGAGATACGTACTGAGGCTGCCGGTGGAGCCGTTCGGCGCGAGGTTGATCAGCAGGACACCGCCCGCCATACCGCCGTAGAAGAGCATCGCCAGCGCGATGTCGCCGCGCGTGCGGCCGTACGCCCTGATCAGCTCCATCGTGACGGCGCCGACGACCGAGACCAGCGTCGCCGTCCAGATCGCGCTGGTGGAGAGCAGGAAGCCGAGACCGACCCCGGTCATCGCGACATGGCCGATGCCGTCGCCCATCAGGGCCTGGCGGCGCTGTACGAGATAGATGCCGACGGCGGGGGCGGTGATGCCGACCAGTACGGCCGCGATCAGCGCGCGCTGCATAAAGGCGGTCTGGAGAATTTCCATGGTCAGGTCAGCAGTCCTGTGCGGAGCGGCTCGCCGGCCTCGTGCGGATGGCAGCCTGGATCGGTCAGAGGATCGGGGCCATGGCCCGGCGGCGGGCCTCCCGCGCTCGAAGAGCTCGGAGAAGCCTGCTCGGGGGCCCTCGGCGGAGGCCCGTCGTGCACCACACAGCCGTCGCGCAGCACCACCGCGCGGTCGATCAGCGGCTCCAGCGCGCCGAGTTCATGCAGGACGAGCAGGACGGTCGTACCGGCCGCGACCTGTTCGCGCAGGGTCGCCGCGAGAATGTCCTGGCTTGCCAGGTCGACGCCCGCCATCGGCTCGTCCATGATCAGCAGTTCGGGCCCGGCGGCGAGCGCCCTGGCTATCAGCACGCGCTGGTGCTGGCCGCCGGACAGGGCCTCCACGGAGTCCTTGGCGCGGTCGGTGAGCCCGACCAGTTCGATGGCCCGCTCGACGGCGGCCCGGTCGGCCCTCCTGGGCAGGCCGAACCGCGTACGGGACAGCCGGCCGGAGGCGACGACCTCGCGGACGGTCGCGGGCACCCCGCTCGCGGCGGTGGTGCGCTGCGGTACGTAGCCGACGCGGGCCCAGTCGCGGAAGCGGCGCAGCGGGGTCGAGAAGAGCGTGATCTCACCGTCGGTCAGCGGTACCTGCCCGATCATCGAGCGTACGGCGGTGGACTTGCCGGAGCCGTTGGCGCCGAGCAGGGCGACGACCTCTCCGCTGTGCACGGTGAGGTCGATGCCGCGCAGCACGGGGCGCGCACCGAGCGTGGCCCTGGCGCCCCGGACGGTGACGATCGGTGCGGAGCCCTGATCCGATGCCTGCCGTGCCGCCTCGGCGGTCCGGCCGCTCTCCACCGTCGCCATGTCGGGCGCCTCCGATACTGGTGTCGGCCGTTGTGTCGGCTGTGTCATTTCGCGGGCTTCACGTCACGGGTCACTTCGACGGCCTCACTTCGCGCCGAGTGCCTTCCGCAGCGCGGTGAGGTTGGCGTTCATGACCTCGATGTAGTCATCGCCCTTGGACTTGTCCGTAATTCCCTCCAGCGGGTCCAGGACGTCGGTCTTCAGTCCGGAGTCCGCTGCGACGGTCTTGGCGGTCTTGTCGCTGGCGAGCGTCTCGAAGAATACGGTGCCGACCTTGTCGTGCTCCGCGATGGTCTCCAGTTCCTTCATCCGGGCGGGGCTGGGCTCCGACTCGGGGTCGATGCCCGCGATGGCCTCCTGCGCCAGACCGTAGCGCTCGGCGAGATAGCCGAAGGCGGCGTGGGTGGTGATGAAGGTCTTGGTGGTGGTGTCGGCGAGGCCCTGCTTGAACGCGGTGTCCAGGCCGCCGAGCTGCTTCACCAGGGCGTCGGTGTTCTTCCGGTACGCGGCGGAGTTGTCCGGGTCGGCCTTCTCCAGGGAGGCGCCGACGCCCTTGGCGACCTCGGCGTACTTCACCGGGTCCAGCCAGATGTGCGGGTCCTTGCCGGCCAGGGCGTCCTCTTCGCCGGCGGAGTGGCTTTCCTCGGTCGCGTGGGCGTCCGCCTGATCGCCCGCGTGGTCGTCCCCGTGGGAGTCCCCGTGGGAGTGGCCGACCTCGGTGCCGTGCTTCTCCAGCGTGGTGAGGGAGGTCGCGTCGACGGTGTTCTTCACACCGGACTGCGTGATGGCCTCGTCCACGGCGGGCTGGATGCCCTTGAGATAGAGGATGACCTCGGCCTCGCCGAGCTGGGCGACCTGCCGGGGGGTGAGCTCCAGGTCGTGCGGCTCCACGCCGGGCTTGGTGAGCGTGGTGACGGAGACATGGTCGCCGCCTATTCGCTCGGCCAGGAACTGCATGGGGTAGAACGACGCGGTCACCGCGAGTTTGCCGTCGCTTTTCCTGGCGGCGGCCGCGTCGGAGGGGGAGCAGGCGGACAGCGCGACCAGGCCGAGGGTGACTGCTCCGGCGAGAGTGGCGGTGGGTATCAGGCGTCGTGCGTTCATGAGTGTCATTTTCAACAAAAGTGGAAACGATTGTCAACAAGGGTCGGGAACCTCTCTTACCCCGCACCGATTTGATCCAAGGGGTGCGCCCGCCGCTAATCTGAAGCATTCGCCGTTCGTCGTCGTCGTAATGAAGAGAGCACCGTGGCCGCCGACAAGATCGACAGCATCGTCAACCTGAGCAAGCGCCGTGGCTTCGTCTACCCGTCCAGTGAGATCTACGGTGGTCAGCGCGCCGCCTGGGACTACGGGCCGCTCGGAGTCGAGCTGAAGGAAAACCTCAAGCGCCAGTGGTGGCGTTACATGGTCACCTCGCGCGAGGACGTTGTCGGTATCGACTCCTCGGTGATCCTCGCCACGGAGGTCTGGGAGGCGTCCGGCCACGTCGCGACCTTCAGTGACCCGCTCACCGAGTGCACCTCCTGTCACAAGCGGTTCCGCGCCGACCACCTGGAGGAGGCGTACGAGGCGAAGCACGGCAAGGCCCCCGCGAACGGCCTCGCCGACATCAACTGCCCCAACTGCGGCAACAAGGGCACGTTCACCGACCCCAAGCAGTTCTCCGGCCTGCTCTCCACCCACCTCGGTCCGACGCAGGACTCCGGCTCCATCGCCTATCTGCGGCCCGAGACCGCGCAGGGTATCTTCACCAACTTCGCCCAGGTGCATGTGACTTCGCGCAAGAAGCCGCCGTTCGGCATCGCGCAGATGGGCAAGTCCTTCCGGAACGAGATCACTCCGGGCAACTTCATCTTCCGTACGCGCGAGTTCGAGCAGATGGAGATGGAGTTCTTCGTCAAGCCGGGCGAGGACGAGCAGTGGCAGGAATACTGGATGGAGCAGCGCTGGAACTGGTACACCGGCCTGGGTCTCCGTGAGGAGAACATGCGGTGGTACGAGCACCCGGCCGAGAAGCTCTCGCACTACTCCAAGCGCACCGCCGACATCGAGTACCGCTTCCAGTTCGGCGGCAGCGAGTGGGGCGAGCTGGAGGGTGTCGCCAACCGCACCGACTATGACCTCTCCGCGCACTCCAAGGCGTCCGGCCACGACCTGTCGTACTTCGACCAGGAGGCCGGCGAGCGCTGGACCCCGTACGTCATCGAGCCCGCCGCCGGTGTCGGCCGCTCGATGCTCGCCTTCCTCCTCGACGCGTACAACGAGGACGAGGCGCCCAACGCCAAGGGCGTGCTGGAGAAGCGCACCGTGATGCGTCTTGACCCGCGCCTCGCGCCGGTCAAGGTGGCCGTGCTGCCGCTCTCCCGTAACCCGCAGCTCTCGCCGAAGGCCAAGGGGCTCGCGACGGATCTGCGGCGCAACTGGAACATCGAGTTCGACGACGCGGGCGCCATCGGCCGCCGCTACCGCCGCCAGGACGAGATCGGCACACCGTTCTGTGTGACCGTCGACTTCGACACCCTGGACGACAACGCGGTGACCGTGCGCGAGCGCGACACGATGCAGCAGGAGCGCGTCTCGCTCGACCAGATCCAGGGCTACCTCGGCGCCCGGCTCCTCGGCTGCTGACAACGGCCCACATTGAACGGCGGGTCACGTTCGTAGCTCGAAGCCCCCGGTTCCTCCACGGAACCGGGGGCTTCGTTGCAGACTGGGCGCTGACCTACCAGGGAGGCACGGATCATGCCGGCCACGACCACCAGCACGGTCAGGAGATGGGATCAGGATGGACGCGAGCATGTCGTACGCGTTCAGAAGGCGGGTGCGCAGCGGTCGTTGATCTGCGACACCTGCGGCTGGCGCAAGGGGGCGCAGTTCCTGCCCTGGCTCAAGGCCGAGGAACACCTCACCGAGGCCCACCGGGCGACGGTGGACCCGGCGGCGGACTGACGGGGCGTGAGCGGGGCCGTCAGCCCGCCCGCAGCCCGCGCAGCAGCAGATCGCACACGGCGGTGAACTCGGCGTCGATCGTGGGCTTCCGCCATTCCGGCGCGTACGCCGGGTCGTGGAAACGGGCCGTGGCGGCGAAGACCGCCCCGGCCGTGCTCGCCGGGTCCGCAGCCACGAACTCGCCCTCGCGCACGCCCTCTTCGACGATCCGGGTGAGCTGGTGGGCCAGCTCCGTCAGATGCGCGTCGACCACCTCGCTGCTCTCGTCGATGAGCACGGAGAACGTGGCGAACAGCTCCGGGTCGTCCCCGGCCTTGTGCCGCTTGGTGTCGAACAGCGCCAGCAGCCAGCCGCGCAGCTTCTCCGGGCCCGGCTCGGCCTCCCCTTCCATGATCCGGGCCAGCGCGGTCTCCGTACGGCTCAGCCAGCGCGAGGTGACCGCCTCCCGCAGCGCGGCCTTCGTACGGAAGTGCCGGTAGACACTGCCATGGCTGACGCCGAGCACCCGTGCCACATCGACCACCGTCGCCTTCGCCGGGCCGTAGCGACGCAGCACCTCCTCGGTGGCTTCGAGGATGCGCTCTGCGGTCAGGGGCTCGGTGGCCATGGGGCGCCCGACCTTTCATGACGTGACTCGTACGGCGGATGCGACAGATGACACTACCCGTCAGGTCCGGTGACCGGCGGGGTGGTCTGCGGCGGGCGGTCCTCCTTCCCCCATGCCGGTCAGCGCTCGTCAGCGCTCGCTGTCGAGGTGGGTCATCTGGCCGGCCGGATACCGGTCTCCGGCGGCCGCGCCGGCCGGCACGGCGCGTTCGACGGCGGCCAGATCGTCGGCGTCCAGCGTGACGTCCAGCGCGCCCAGAGCCTCGGTCAGCCGGTCTCGGCGGCGGGCGCCGACGAGCGGCACGATGTCCTCGCCCCGGGAGAGCACCCAGGCGATGGCGATCTGGGCGACCGAGACACCCTTCTGCTCGGCGATCTTCCGCAGCGACTCGACCAGCCCGAGATTGTGCTGAAGGTTGTCACCCTGGAACCGGGGGCTCACGGCGCGGAAGTCGGTGGGGGACAGCGCGCGGTCGTGCGTGAAGTGGCCGCTGATCAGTCCGCGTGAGAGCACTCCGTACGCCGTGACGCCGATGCCCAGCTCGCGGACGGTCGACAGGATCTCGTCCTCGATACCGCGCGAGATCAGTGAGTACTCGATCTGGAGGTCCGCGACGGGGGTGACGGCGGCTGCCCGGCGGATGGTCCCGGCGCCGGCCTCGGAGAGCCCGACATGGCGCACATGCCCGGCCTGGATCAGCTCGGCGATGGCGCCGACCGTCTCCTCGATCGGGACGTCCGGGTCGACCCTGGCGATCCGGTAGATGTCGATGTGGTCCGTGCCGAGGCGCTGGAGGGAGTACGCGGCGAAGTTCTTCACGGCGGCGGGCCGGCCGTCGTAACCGCTCCACCCGTTGTCCGGATCGCGCATGGCACCGAACTTGACGCTGGTGAGGGCCCGCTCACGGGCACCGGCGGGGGCGGTGCGCAGGGCTTCGCCGATCAGCAGTTCGTTGTGGCCCATGCCGTAGAAGTCGCCCGTGTCGAGCAGGGTGACGCCCGCGTCCAGCGCGGCGTGGATGGTGGCGATGGACTCGGCGCGGTTCACACCTCCCCCGTACATGCCGGACATGCCCATGCAGCCGAGGCCGAGCGCGGAGGTGCGGGGGCCCGAGGTGCCGAGGGAGCGCGTGGGGATGGCGTTCATGAGGAGTTCCTCCATGCGGATCGTGGAGTGAGCGCGAGTAGTGACAGAACAACCATGGCATGAGCGATGACAGATTTCAATATCTGTCATCACCCCATGTCTTCAGGTGTCTGGTGTCCGCCAAAAACGCGTTACGTCCCGGCCCCGCCCGGTGGTAGCGTCACGGCATGTTCTTCCAGATCTACGAGTGAGAGCGCGGCGGCGAAAGCCCGCCCCCCACCGACGAATCCGCAGATCACTTCTCATCGCTTCGGGAGAACCCCATGGCAAAAAGCCGCAACAACCTTCTCGGCGTCGGCGGACAGCGCAAGAAGCTGTCCCGTACCGACCCGCAGGCCAGCGCCCCCGCGCGCGACGCCAACCGCAAGGCCTCCGCCGACCACAAGCAGGAACTGCTGCGCAAGATGCGTGAGCGCGCCGCCGGACAGGGCGGTGACGACGCCACGCGGCGGAACGACGCGACCGGCGGCGCCGGCTCGCAGGACTGACGGACTGACTGACTGACGGCATTCCCTTCGTAGACCGTGGGCCCGGATCACCTCGGTGAACCGGGCCCACGGCCATGTCGTTCAGCTGATCTTCCGCGGCAGCCGCAGGCTCAGCAGCGCCGTCAGGACGACCAGCCCCAGCTGTGCCAGGAGAGTGACCACCAGGGCGTCCCGCATCCCCGCCGTTGCGGTCAGGCTCAGGAAGAGCGAGCCCAGCGTCGCCACCCCCAGCGCCAGTGCGGACTGCTGGGCCGTGACCATCACACCGCTGCCCACCCCGGACCGCTCGGCCGGTATGTCGGAGAGCACGACGCGGATGATGACCGGCAGTTGGAAGCCCTGGCCGAGACCGGCCAGCGCGATGCCCGGCAGCAGATCCAGCGCGCCGATCGAGGGCCAGCCACCCCATACGGCGAGCGCCAGCAGCGCCACCCCGGCCGTCCGGAACACCGCGCCCGCCGTGACCACCAGGCTGCCGTAGCGCCGGATCAGCCGCGGTCCGGCCAGTGACGCCCCGAAGAACGCCACCGCCATGGGCACCAGCGTCAGTCCGGCGTCGATCGCGCCCATCCGCAGACCCTGCTGAAGGGCGACGGCGATCACGAACATGAAGCCGCCGAAGCCGATCCCGAACGGCACGATCAGCGCCAGCCCCCGCCGGAGCGTGACCAGCGCGAGCAGACTCGGCGGTACGAGAGGGGTCCTGCCCCGCCGGTCGGCCCGTCGCTCCACCCGTACGAAGGCGTACGACACGACCGGGAAGGCCGCGAGCGAGACCCAGGTCCACGCGGGCCACCCGGCGGCGCGGCCCTCCGTGAGGGGCGCCAGGAGCGTCACCAGCGCGGCGGCCAGCAGGATCGTCCCCGGGGTGTCGATGGGCGCCGGGCGCTGCGAGCGGGTCTCCGGCACCGAACGGACCGCGAAGAGCAGGCCCACCAGCGCCACCGGCACATTCACCAGGAAGATCGCCCGCCAGCCGCTCCCCGCGATGTCGGCCGCGACCAGCACCCCGCCCAGGATCTGGCCCGCCACCATCGCGAGCCCGGCCGTCGCGCCGTACAGGCTCAGTGCCTTCGCGCGGCGCGGTCCGTTGGTCGCCGAGTGGATGGTGGCCAGTACCTGCGGCAGCATCAGCGCCGCCGCGGCGCCCTGCGCCACCCGGGCGCCGACCAGCGTCCAGGCGTTCGGCGCGAGGCCGCAGGCGAGTGAGGTGATGCCGAAGGCCGCCATGCCGATGAGGAAGAGCCGTCGTCGGCCGAGCATGTCCCCGAGCCGCCCGCCGAGTACGAGCAGTACGGCGTACGAGAGCCCGTACCCGGCCACCACCAGCTCCAGCAGGGCGGGGCCCGCGGCCAGATCGTGATCGATGGTCGGCAGAGCTACATTGACGATGAAGAAGTCGATGAGAGGGAGCGCCGCACCGAGGAGCACGGTGAACAGGCCGAGAGTGCCGAGAACGGACCCGTGGTCATGGATGACGGGCGGTCCGCCGGACGGGGCCTCGGCGGTGGATGTCTTCTGGAGGGACGCGAATGCTCTGCTCACTCCACCGACCATCGCCCATCTCCCACCCTGGTACCAGAGTCTCTTTATCCTGGTACTCGGACTACCCGGTAACGGGCTGAGGCGCGACACCCTTCTTCACCGAGGGCGACCACACCGGCCGCTTCGTACACTCTCGGTTACGTCAAGTGACATTGGAGTGATGATGAAAGCAAGCAAGGGCGACCGCCTCGTGATGCACGGCCGGGTGGTCGGCAAGCACGACCGGATCGTGGAAGTCGTGGAGGTGCTGGGGCCGAACGGCTCGCCTCCGTTCAAGGTACGCGCCGAGAACGGTCACGAATCGATCGTGTCGCCGGGCCCGGACACCGCGGTGGAGCCGCACTCGAAGCGCGACTGACGCGACTCGAAGCGCGACTGAAGCGCGGGTAACAACGCGAGATGATGCCTGGTGGCGGCGGTCGTACGGTCCCAACCGGGCCCGCTGTCACCGGGCTTGGGCCGCACGGCGGCCCCCCCTCGGCCCGGTGGCCGGGCGTTCTTGTGCTGGTACCGGCACCACCTGGCAATGGGCTGAGGCGTGCGGCACCCTGGTGCTATGAGTACCACCACCGCACAGGCCGGGCAGGAGAGCGATATCCGGCGGCATGAGCTCGCGGGGTTCCTGCGCAGTCGCCGTGAGCGGATCACGCCCGAGCAGGTCGGGCTCGACCGGGGGAGCCGTCGGCGTACCCCCGGGCTGCGGCGCGAGGAGGTCGCGCAGCTCTCCGCTGTCGGTGTCACCTGGTACACCTGGCTTGAGCAGGCGCGGGCCATACAGGTCTCCGCGCAGGTCCTCGACGCGCTCGCGCGCACCCTTCTCCTCGACCCCAGCGAACGCGCGCATCTCTTCGCGCTGGCCGGGGCGCTGGATCCCGCGCCCGGGACGCCGTGCCCCACCATCACGCCCGCGATCCGGCGGATGCTGGAGCGGCTGGAGCCGTTCCCGGCGTGTGTGCAGAACAGCCGGTACGACATCCTCGCCTACAACCGCACGTACGGCGTGCTGATGTGCCACCTGGACTCGGTGCCTCCGCAGGACCGCAACTGCCTCTGGCTCGCCTTCACCAACGAGGACTTCCGCGCCGCCCTCGGCAATCGCGAGGAGACGACCCGGATCATGGCGGCCAAGTTCCGTGCCTCCATGGCGGAGCATCTTTCCGAGCCTCCCTGGAAGACGCTGCTCGGGCGGTTGCGGGCGGCCTCGCCCGAGTTCCGTGAGATCTGGGAGCGGCACGAAGTGGTCACCCCGGTCGGGGACAGGACGAAGAGGTTCGTCAACGCCGAGGTCGGGCAGCTCAATCTGGAGCACACCAACCTCTGGCTCGGGCCGTCGTCGGGGCCCCGGCTGGTCAGCTATGTCCCGGTGGACGAGGAGACCGGGCTCCGGCTGGAGAAGCTTCAGGCGTCCGCTCAGACGTCCCCGCCGGCCCCCGTCCGTTTCTGAGCGCCTTCGGCCGTGGCGCCCTCGCTGTCGGCGGCGGCGGGGTCCAGGCGCTGCGCCGTACGGTATGCCGTCCGCCGCGCCCAGGCGCCGCTGGTCAGCGCCCCCACCAGCAGGACGCACACCCCGCACGCCGTGATGATCCACCAGGCCGGGTGGCTCGCCGCCACGAACCCCGACGCGTAGGAGGCGGAGCCCACCGCCCCCACCGTGCCGCCCGCCAGCACCGCGCCGATCACGGCCACGCCCAGCGTCTGGCCGATCTGGCGGCTGGTGGAGGCCACGGCGGCGGCGACACCCGCCTGGGAGCGGGGCATACCGGAGACGGCGGTGTTGGTGATCGGCGCGTTCACCATGCCGAAGCCGAGGCCGAACAGCACATAGCCGGTGAACATCAGCACGTTCGTCCCCTCCGCGTCGAACACGGCGAACAGCACACCGCTCGCCGTCATCGCCACCCCCGCGACCAGCAGCGAGACGCGCGGGCCCCGGCTGCCGACGAGCCGGCCCGAGAGCGGGGCGCAGAGGAAGGTCATGGCGGCCATCGGCAGGATGTACAGCCCGGCGTGGAGCGCGGACAGGCCCCGTACGTTCTGCAGATAGAGCGTGTTGAGGAAGAGGAAGCCGCCGAGCGCGGCGAAGGCGCAGATCGCGATGACCGTCGCCCCGCTGAACGGCGCGCTGCGGAAGAAGCGCAGATCGATCAGCGGTTCGGCGCGTCTCGGCTCGTACAGCAGCAGCCCGACGAGCGAGAGGACCGCGACGGCGGCGAAGGACAGGATCAGCGGTGAGGTCAGGCCCGCCACGGGCGCCTCGATGATCGCGTAGGTGAGGGCGCCGAGTACGCCGATGACCAGCAGCTGTCCCACGGGGTCGGGGCGGCGCGGCTTCGGGGCGCGCGACTCGGGGACGTACCGCCAGGTCAGGATGAACGCGGCGATCCCGATGGGGATGTTGATCCAGAAGATGGACCGCCAGCCGACCGAGTCCACCAGCAGTCCGCCGATCAGGGGGCCCGCCGCCATCGCGATACCGACGACGGCGCCCCAGGCGCCGATGGCGCGGGCGCGTTCACGCGGGTCGGTGAAGGTGTTGGTGATGATCGACATCGCCACCGGATTGAGCATCGAGCCGCCGACCGCCTGGATCATGCGGAAGGCGACCAGCGATTCGAGGCTCGGGGCGAGGGAGCAGAGCAGTGAGCCGAGGGTGAACAGGACGAGCCCGGTCTTGAAGACCCGGCGCCGGCCGATCCGGTCGGCGGTGGAGCCCGCGAGCATCAGCAGCGAGGCGAGGACGAGGGTGTAGGCGTCGATCGTCCACTGGAGCCCGGCGACCGTGGCATGCAGTTCCTTCTGCATGGTGGGCAGGGCGACATTGAGGATGGTGTTGTCGAGGCTGACGATCAGCAGACTCATGCAGCAGATCGCCAGCACCAGCATCCGCCGTCCGTGGCTCAGCTCGGGCATTCATTGATAGTACGACTAACTAATGACTCGTGTCGTGAGCGACAATGGGCGGATGACCGCTCCACTCTCCACGCTCGTCGCACCCCCGGCCGCCCCGCTGGCCATCGGCCCCCATACCGTCCAGCCGCCGGTGGTGCTCGCCCCCATGGCCGGGATCACCAACGCCCCGTTCCGGACGCTCTGCCGGGAATTCAGCGGTGGGACGGGGCTGTTCGTCAGCGAGATGATCACCACCCGGGCACTGGTGGAGCGCAACGAGAAGACCATGCAGCTCATTCACTTCGACGCGACCGAGACCCCGCGCTCGATCCAGCTGTACGGAGTGGACCCGGTCACCGTCGGCAAGGCGGTCCGCATGATCGTGGACGAGGATCTGGCCGACCACATCGACCTCAACTTCGGCTGCCCGGTGCCCAAGGTCACCCGCAGGGGCGGCGGCTCGGCCCTCCCGTACAAGCGGCCCCTGCTGCGGGCCATCCTGCGCGAGGCCGTGTCCAACGCCGGGGATCTGCCGGTCACGATGAAGATGCGCAAGGGCATCGACGACGACCATCTCACCTATCTCGACGCGGGGCGGATCGCGGTCGAGGCCGGCGTCACCGCGATCGCGCTGCACGGCAGGACCGCCGCCCAGCACTACGGCGGCACCGCGGACTGGGACGCCATCGCGCGCCTCAAGGAGCATGTCCCGGAGATCCCCGTGCTCGGCAACGGTGACATCTGGTCGGCGGACGACGCGCTGCGGATGGTGCGCGAGACCGGCTGCGACGGTGTGGTCGTGGGGCGCGGCTGCCTGGGCAGGCCCTGGCTCTTCGGGGATCTGGTCGCGGCCTTCGAGGGGCGCGAGGAGACCGCGCGGCCCACGCTGCGCGAGGTCGCGGGCGTCATGCGGCGCCACGCGGAACTGCTGGGGGAGTGGATCGGGGACGAGGCCCGCGGAGTGATCGACTTCCGTAAGCATGTGGCCTGGTATCTGAAGGGCTTCTCGGTCGGCTCGCACCTGCGCAAGCAGTTGGCGATCACCTCGTCGCTCGCCGAGCTGGACGAGCTGATGGCCGGACTCGATCTGGACCAGCCGTGGCCGGACGGCGCGGACGGTCCCCGCGGGCGTACGTCGGGGAACAACCGGGTCGTCCTGCCGGACGGCTGGCTGAAGGACCCGTACGACCGCGCGGGTATCGGCGCGGACGCGGAGCTGGACACGTCGGGCGGCTGACGCGAGCCCACTTGCGGGGTGTGCCCGGCACTTGCGGGGCGTGCCGGGCCGGTCAGTCGCCTGACGGGCTTCTGGTCACCTCGGGACCCGCCTGCCGCTCCAGCGGCGCCGCCGCCGCCGAGTTGCTGACGCTGAACGCCACGCTGCCCGCGCGATAGCGGTCGTCGGTCCACTCGATGGGCCGGCCCGCCGCCGTGTTCGTCAGATGGCGCTGCCGTAGCAGCGGGCTGGCCCGGCGGACCCGGAGCAGCCGGGCGTCCTCGCTGCCCGCCGCGACGGCGTCGATCAGGTGCTCGCCGTAATGGGCGACGATGCCGGCGTCCTCCGCGATGCTGTTCATGATCGAGACGACATCGTCGGGCAGCGCGCGTACGACCGGCGCGACCCAGTCCGTGTAGGCCGTGCGCTCGACCATCACCGGCTCCCCGTCCAGCCGCCGCACGCGCACGACGTACAGCACCTCGCTCCCCGGCCCGACCCCCAGCCGGGACGCCTCCTCGGCGGTGGCGGGCCGGGTCGTACGGCTGAGGATCAGGCTGGAGACCTCGCTGCCCATGGCCTGTGCCCACTGCGCGAAGCTGTTGAGCTGCTGGAAGCTGTGGCGGCGCTCCTGGCGCAGTACGACCCGGCGCGCGCCCTGCCGGGAGCCGATCAGCCCCTCCGATGCGAGCAGCCCGACCGCCTGCCGTACCGTGCCGCGCGAGACCGACCAGTGGGCCGCCAGATCGCTCTCCGAGGGCAGCCGGGCGCCGACGGGATGCTCGCCGCTCAGAATCGACTGCCGCAGCGCCTCGGCGATCTCCAGATAGCGCGATCCGCTCGTGCCTGATGCCACGCCTGCCCCCTCGGAAAACCCAACTGTGCACAGGTACGTCCAACGGTCGCGAACCTGACCTTCACTCTAACCGTACGTTTCCGTGGGTGTTTCCGTCCCCCTTCACTGGCATCGTCAGCCAGTTGTACGGGTTTGGTCTTCCTCGGTTCCTGTCGCCATGGTCATCGTCCGTTCATGTCCGCGATACCTGAGCCGGGCGAACTGATGCCATCTTGTCTGAACAAGTGACACCCCCCGACACCCGTCGGGCACCCCCGACACCCTCACTTCTCGCTCCGGGAGACCCCGCGTGACCAGACTCCGTGTCCGCGCCAACGGCCGGCTCGTCGCCGCCGTGGCGCTCAGCACCGCCGCGCTCACCGCGCTCACCGCCTGTGGCGCCGCGCCCGACGACTCCGCGGACTCCGCCGCGGGCGCCAAGGCCGCGACCGCCGCCTCCGTCGCCGACTTCGGCGGGATGGAGGCCCTTGTCACCGCCGCCGAGAAGGAGGGCACGCTCAACGCGATCGCCCTTCCGCCGGACTGGGCCAACTACGGCGAGGTCATCAAGGCGTTCGAGGCCAAGTACAAGATCAAGGTCAGCAGCGAGAACCCGGACGCCTCCAGCTCCGACGAGATCGCCGCCGTCAAGTCCCGCAAGGGCCAGAAGCGCGCGCCCGACGTCCTGGACCTCGGGATCGCCTTCGCCCGCAGCGGCGCCGCCGAGAACCTGTTCGCGCCGTACAAGGTCGAGGCGTGGGACAAGATCCCGGACGCCCAGAAGGAGAAGGACGGCCGCTGGTTCAACGACTACGGCGGCTATGTCTCGATCGGCTGCGACGCGGCCCGGATCAAGAACTGCCCCCAGACCTTCGCCGATCTCCTCAAGCCCGAGTACAAGGGCAAGGTGGCGCTCAACGGCAACCCCACCAAGTCCGGTTCGGCCTTCGGCGGGGTGTACGCGGCGTCGCTCGCCAACAAGGGCTCCTTCGGCGACATCCAGCCCGGTATCGACTTCTTCGGCAAGCTGAAGAAGAACGGCAACTTCATCCCCGTCGAGTCCACCCCGGCCACGGTCGAGAAGGGCGAGACGCCCATCAGCATCGACTGGGACTACCTCAACGCCGGTTACGCCGACCAGTTCCGCGGCAAGGGCGTCGACTGGAAGGTCGCCATCCCGACCGACGGCGTGTACGCGCAGTACTACTCGCAGGCCATCAACAAGGACGCGCCCCACCCGGCGGCCGCCCGGCTGTGGATGGAGTTCCTGTACGGCGCCGAGGGCCAGAACCTGTGGCTGAAGGGGTACGCGCGCCCCGTGCTGCTGCCCTCGATGACCACCGAAGGCACCGC
Organism: Streptomyces sp. NPDC056835; assembly: GCF_042789485.1. NCBI lineage: Bacteria > Bacillati > Actinomycetota > Actinomycetes > Kitasatosporales > Streptomycetaceae > Streptomyces > Streptomyces sp. NPDC056835. The sequence goes on along the minus strand of NZ_JBHUBB010000001.1, from coordinate 380,972 downwards.
CGACAAGACCTTCGTCGCCAAGCTCCCCAAGGTCGAGGGCACCCCGAGCTTCCCCGAGTCCGCCGAGCTGGACAAGGCCAACGCCATCCTCGCCGAGAACTGGGACAAGGCCGTCTCCTGATGCCCACCCCCTCCTCGTCCGTACCGGGCGCCGCCGACGGAACACGCCGTCGGCGGCGGGCGCCGCGCGCCTGGCTCGGCGCCCTCCCGCTGCTCGTCTTCGCCGCGCTGTGCTTCGGACTGCCGGTCGGCGCGCTGGTGTACGGGGCCGTCACCCGCGACGATCCGGCCACCGGCGCCACCGCCCTGACCGGTGAACACCTTCAGCGTTCGCTCCAGGGCCCGTATCTGACCTCGCTGGCCGGCAGCGTCGAACTCTCCGCGCTGACCGCCGTGATCGCCACCCTGCTCGGCACACTGATCGCCCAGGCGGTCGTCACCTCGCGCGGCGGCGCGCTCCGCAACGCCGTCCTCACCGCCTCCGGGGTGCTCGCCAACTTCGGCGGTATCCCGCTGGCGTTCGCGTTCGTCGCCACCCTCGGCATCTCCGGTGTGGTCACCCGGCTCGGCCATCTCGACAGCGTCGGCTGGAACCTGTACTCCTTCACCGGACTCGCCGTCATCTACCTCTACTTCCTGGTGCCGTTGATGGTGCTGGTCAGCGTCCCGGCGCTGGACGGTCTGCGCCCGCAGTGGCGCGAGGCCGCGCAGAACGCCGGGGCCACCACCTGGCAGTTCTGGCGCCATGTCGGACTGCCGGTCCTCGCGCCCTCGCTGCTCGGCGGGTTCGTACTGCTCTTCGGCAGCGCCTTCGCCGCGCACGCCACCGCCGCCGCGCTGGTGGGCGGTTCGGTCCCGCTGGTCACGCTGAAGATCGCGGACGCGCTCTCCGGCAACGTCCTGGTCGGACAGGAGAACGTGGCGCTCGCGCTGAGCCTCGACATGATCGTGATCGCCGGTCTGGTCATGGCGGTCTATCTGCCCCTCCAGCGACGGAGCACCCGATGGCTGCACTGACACCGACCGCCGCCCCCGCCCCCGGCGGTACCCCGCGACAGGCGCGGGACGGCAAGGCCGTACGGGTACGGGCGCGCCGCCGCCCCCGCGTCTGGCGTGGCGCGGTGCTGGCGCTCGCCGGGCTCTACTTCCTCGTACCGCTGCTGTCCTCGTTCGTCTTCACGGTGCATACGCCGGGCCAGGGCCTCTCCTTCGCCGCGTACACCGGGATCCTCTCCGCCGAGGGCTTCACCCAGAGCCTGCTGCTCTCCCTCGGGCTGGCCGCCGCCACCATCGCGCTCGCGCTGCTGCTGGCCGTGCCGGCGCTGATCGCCGTCCGGCTCGGCGCGCCCCGGCTGCGCCCGCTCGTCGAGATCGTCTGCATGCTGCCGCTGGTGGTGCCGCCGATCGCGCTGGTCACCGGCGTTACGACGGTGCTGCGCTGGGGACCGGACCATCTCTCCCGTACCCCGCTCTACCAGACCTTCCTGGCCGTGCAGAACGAGTCGTTCCCGGTCGTGCTGGTGCTCGCCTACACCGTGCTCGCGCTGCCGTTCGTCTACCGCTCGCTGGACGCCGGGCTGCGCGCCGTGGATGTACCGACCCTGGTGGAGGCCGCGCGCAACTGCGGGGCGAGCAGGCCGTATGTGATCCTGCGGGTCATCCTGCCCAACCTCCGCTCCTCGCTGGCCGGTGCCTCCTTCCTCACCCTGGCGCTGGTGCTCGGGGAGTACACGATCGCCTCGCTGCTCGGCTTCCGGCCGTTCGCGGTGTGGATCGTGTCCGTCTCCGGCGCGCAGGCGCGGATGTCGGTGGCGGTGTCGCTGCTCAGCCTGCTGATCACCTGGGCGCTGCTGCTGCTCCTGTCGCGCGCGGGGACCCGCGCCGTCTCGGCCACGCCCGCGCCGCCCGCCTCCTCCGCTCCTTCCAGCTCTTCCGCCTCCCCCACCTCTCCCGCCTCCGGCAAGGAGTAGACCTCCCATGTCACTCACCTCGACAGCAACCGAAGACCGTCCGGAGGAAGACCGTCCGGCGGCGGGGACCACGGGCGCGACCGGCGCCCTGGTCGAATTCCGCGGTCTGCGCCGGGCGTTCGGCCCGACCGTCGCCCTCGACGGGCTCGATCTGACGGCGCGGCCCGGTGAACTCCTCGCCCTGCTCGGCCCCTCGGGCTGCGGCAAGACCACGGCGCTTCGGGTCCTGGCCGGCTTCGAGCAGCCGGACTCGGGCGAGGTGCTGGTGGACGGCGAGGACATCACCCGCGTACCGGCGAACCGGCGCGACGCGGGCATGGTCTTCCAGTCGTACAGCCTCTTCCCGCATCTCAACGCCCGCGACAACGTGGCGTTCGGACTGCGGGTACGCAAGGTGTCCGCCGCCGAGCGGCGCGCCCGCGCGGCCGAACTCCTCGATCTGGTCGGCCTTCCCGAGCACGGCGACCGCTTTCCGCACCAGATGTCCGGCGGCCAGCAGCAGCGTGTCGCGCTGGCCCGCGCGCTGGCGCTGCGCCCGCGCGTTCTGCTGCTGGACGAACCGCTTTCGGCACTCGATGCCAAGGTCAGGCTGACGTTGCGCGAGGAGATCCGGCGGCTCCAGCTGTCGCTGGGCATCACCACCATCTTCGTCACCCACGACCAGGAGGAGGCGCTTTCCATGGCCGACCGGGTGGCGGTGCTCAACGCGGGCCGGCTGGAGCAGTGCGCGCCGCCCGCGGAGCTGTACGAGCGGCCCGCCACGGCGTTCGTCGCCGAGTTCGTCGGCACGATGAACCGGCTGGCCGGCCGGCTCACGGACGGCGGGCAGGTCGAGGTCGCGGGCGTCACGCTGCCCGTGGACGGCGAACTCCCGGCGGCGGGCCGCGAGGTGGAGGTGCTGATCCGTCCCGAGAACATCACCGCCACCGCCGATCCGGCCGGTACGGCGACGGTCGTCTCCGCGTCCTTCTTCGGCTCGGTCACGCGCGTACTGCTCGATCTGCCGGGCGGCGGTTCGGTGAAGTCCGATGTGCCGTCCAGGGACGCGGGCGAACTGGTCCCGGGGGTACGGGCGACGGTCGAGCCCGCGCGGCGCCCCGTCCTCGTGGTGCCGGCCCCGGGCAGCGGCGCGTGAGTACGGCGACGACGCCCGCGGCCGTGCCCGCGGCCGTGCTCTTCGACATGGACGGCACCCTCGTGGACACCGAGGTGCTGTGGTGGGAGACGGCGGACGAGATCGCCGGGAGCCTCGGCCACCGGCTCACCGGCGCGGACGCGCCTGAGGTGGTCGGCCGGGCGGTCGCCGACACCGCCGCTCATCTGGTGCGGGTCACGGGCGGCGGATGCGCCGATACGGTCGCCGCGGAGCTGACCGGGTCCTTCTTCCGGCGCGTGGAGGCGGGGGCGCCGCTGCGGCCGGGCGCCCGTCGGCTGCTCGCCGAACTGGAGCGGGCCGAGGTGCCCTTCGCGCTGGTCAGCGCGTCTCCTCGGGCCGTGGTGGATTCGGTGGTCGCGGGCTCGCTGGCCGATGTGCCGTTCGCTTTCACGCTCTCCGCCGACGACACCGTACGGACCAAGCCGCACCCCGACCCCTATCGCGCGGCGGCCGAGCGGTTCGGTGTCGGTCCCGCCGTGTGTGTCGCCGTGGAGGACTCGCCGGACGGCAGCGCCTCGGCCCAGGCGGCCGGGTGCGCGGTGCTGGTGGTGCCCTCACTGCTGCCGGTGGACCCGGCGGTGGGGCGGTACTTCGCCCGGAGTCTGGAGGACGTCGACCTGGCGGTGCTGCGTGGCTGCGGACTCGGGTACGAGGGGTCGTCCGGGGGCGTCGGATAGGCCATTCGGGGGCGTGATTCTCGCCACGTTTGATGTGGGCAAGGCTCAGATGAGCGGATCTTGAGCGAGTGCAGAAGGGGAAGGGTGGCACGCAGTGCCACCCTTTCTGTGTTCATCACTTGAACTCAGACGTCGATGTCATCACTCATATGAGCGCATCCGGTCATGTCCGGGTCATGGCCGCTTCGAGGCGTGAAGGAGACCGGCCGGACCGACCGCGCCACCGTCACTTTCGATCTGCTGGCGGACGGGTGGTTAAGGCCGTATGACAGGCAAGTGGCCGTACCCAGGCGCCTTCGATCTGGGTATGTTCCTCGCCGTCAGGGCAGCCACCGCGTCCTTGAGGAGTCGGACCCGTGTCGGAAAACAGCGATCCCCATGTAGCCACCCCCACGCTCCAGGGCGAGAAGTTCGTCTATGACTTCACCGAGGGCAACAAGGATCTGAAGCACCTCCTCGGCGGCAAGGGTGCCAATCTCGCCGAGATGACCAACCTCGGGCTGCCTGTCCCGCCGGGCTTCACCATCACCACCGAGGCGTGCAACATCTATCTCGACAGTGGCGCCGAACCGGCCGCTCTGCGTGATGAGGTGAGCGCGCATCTCGACGCCCTCGAACAGAAGATGGCGAAGAGGCTCGGCCAGGCCGACGATCCGCTGCTCGTCTCCGTACGCTCCGGCGCCAAGTTCTCCATGCCCGGCATGATGGACACCGTCCTGAACGTCGGGCTCTCCGACGCCTCCGTCGCCGGACTCGCCGCCCAGGCGGGCGACGAGCGCTTCGCCTGGGACTCGTACCGCCGGCTGATCCAGATGTTCGGCAAGACCGTGCTCGGCGTCGACGGGGATCTCTTCGAAGAGGCGCTGGAGGAGGCCAAGCGGGCCAAGAACGCCGCCACCGACGTGGATCTGGAGACCGCAGACCTCAAGAAGCTGGTCGAGCGGTTCAAGAAGATCGTCTCCCGGGAGGCGGGCCGCGACTTCCCGCAGGATCCGCGCGAGCAGATGGATCTGGCGGTCCGCGCGGTCTTCGAGTCCTGGAACACCGACCGGGCCAAGCTCTACCGCCGTCAGGAACGCATCCCCGGCGACCTCGGCACCGCCGTCACGATCTGCTCCATGGTCTTCGGCAACCTCGGCCCGACCGCGACATCGAGAGGCGGGGGCACGGGCGTCGCCTTCACCCGCGACCCCGCCAGCGGCCACCAGGGCGTCTACGGCGACTACCTTGAGAACGCGCAGGGCGAGGATGTCGTCGCGGGCATCCGCAACACCGTGGCGCTCGCCGAGCTGGAGAACATCGACAAGAAGTCGTACGACCAGCTCATGGGCATCATGGAGACCCTGGAGACGCACTACCGGGATCTGTGCGACATCGAATTCACCATTGAGCGCGGCCAGTTGTGGATGCTCCAGACACGGGTCGGCAAGCGCACCGCCGGTGCCGCCTTCCGGATCGCGACCCAACTCGTCGACCAGGGACTGATCGACGAGGCCGAAGCGCTCCAGCGCGTCAACGGCGCCCAGCTCGCCCAGCTGATGTTCCCGCGGTTCGACGAGAACGCGAAGCGGAAGCTGCTCGGGCGCGGGATCGCCGCGTCGCCTGGCGCGGCCGTCGGCAAGGCGGTCTTCGACTCGTACACCGCCATCAAGTGGTCCCGGTCCGGCGAGAAGGTCATCCTCATCCGCCGCGAGACCAACCCCGACGACCTGGACGGGATGATCGCCGCCGAGGGCATCCTGACCTCGCGCGGCGGCAAGACCTCGCACGCCGCCGTCGTCGCCCGGGGCATGGGCAAGACCTGTGTCTGCGGCGCCGAGGAGCTGGAGGTCGACACCAAGTCGCGTCGGCTGACGGCCGACGGAACCGTCATCGAGGAGGGCGACGTCGTCTCCATCGACGGCTCGACCGGCAAGGTCTACCTCGGTGAGGTCCCGGTCGTACCGTCCCCCGTCGTCGAGTACTTCGAGGGACGGATGCACGCGGGCGCCGACGACGCCGACGAACTGGTGGAGGCCGTGCACCGGATCATGGCGTACGCCGACCGCCGCCGCAGGCTGCGGGTGCGTGCCAACGCCGACAACGCCGAGGACGCGCTGCGCGCCCGGCGATTCGGCGCGCAGGGCATCGGACTGTGCCGTACGGAGCACATGTTCCTGGGCGAGCGCCGCGGGATGGTCGAGAAGCTGATCCTCGCCGACACGGACGACGAGCGGGAAGAGGCGCTGCGGGCGCTGCTGCCGCTCCAGAAGAAGGACTTCATCGAGCTGTTCGAGGCGATGGACGGCCTGCCGGTGACGGTCAGGCTGCTCGACCCGCCGCTGCACGAGTTCCTGCCCGACATCACCGAACTGTCCGTACGGGTCGCCCTCGCCGAGGCCCGCAAGGACCACAACGAGAACGATCTGCGCCTCCTCCAGGCCGTGCACAAGCTCCATGAGCAGAACCCGATGCTCGGTCTGCGCGGGGTACGGCTCGGCCTGGTCATCCCCGGGCTGTTCGCCATGCAGGTACGCGCCATCGCGGAGGCGGCGGCCGAGCGCAAGAACGCCAAGGGCGACCCGCGCCCGGAGATCATGATCCCGCTCGTCGGCACCGTCCAGGAGCTGGAGATCGTCAGGGACGAGGCCGAGCTGGTCATCGCCGAGGTCGAGCGGGCCACCGGGGTCGAACTCAAGCTGGCGCTCGGCACGATGATCGAGCTGCCGCGCGCCGCGCTGACCGCCGGGCAGATCGCGGAGGCGGCGGAGTTCTTCTCGTTCGGTACGAACGACCTCACCCAGACCGTCTGGGGCTTCTCCCGCGACGACGTGGAGGCGAGCTTCTTCACCGCGTACCTGGAGAAGGGCATCTTCGGCGTCTCCCCGTTCGAGACGATCGACCGGGACGGCGTCGGCGCGCTCGTGCGGAGCGCTTCCGAGGCGGGCCGGGCCACCCGGCCGGGACTCAAGCTCGGTGTCTGCGGTGAACACGGCGGCGATCCGGAGTCGGTGCACTTCTTCCACGAGGTGGGTCTGGACTATGTCTCCTGCTCGCCGTTCCGGATCCCGGTGGCGCGGCTGGAGGCGGGCCGCGCGGCGGCGTCGTCGGCCGGCAGCGATTCCCGATGACTTTTGGTGACTCCCGAGAGAAAGTGGTGGATTTCCTCTGAACACCGGAGCCGCATTGCCGGTTGATCCCTGACCCTCGCCGGACCGGCGAGGCGGCTCCGGGGCACAGAGAAGGGGCGGGCGCCTTGTGCGGAGGCGCCCGCCCCTTCGTCATGTGCGAATGGTGAGTGTCCTGTTGAATTGCCCCCCGGGTAACGGCTGGTAACGGGTAGAGCGCGACCGGTGGATCCCCACCCACCGGTCGCGCCCCTTTTACGCGGGCCGGACATGGAGCCGCAACCTCGACCGACCGCCGCCGAGCGGGCAAAGCCCCCCACGGCCTTCGCCACGCCTATTCGGTCGTCCAGGTTTCATGCCCGACGAGGTACAGCTTTTCGCTTCGCGCGCGCCACCGCGAAGCGTTTCAACTGTGGCCGAAACACCGTGGTAACAGCCCGTGATGACCTGCATACTCAGTGCTGGGGGCTGCTGGGGAGATTGTGGCTGCAACAAGTGGAGATTTGATGCTGCGTATTCATTTCACCGGGAAGGACCTCGGCGGGGTACGGATGGCCGCCGGGCCCGACCCGCTGTGGGAAACGATTCTCAGCTTTCATCGAATAAGAGACCGACGCGGTCCGCTCGCCTACGGGGAATGGCGCAGGGAAACGCGAACCCGGTTGAACGGTGAAACAAGTCTGCTCTCCGCGCTCGTTCCGCAGCGCGGCTATTTCCCGGATTTCCTGACGCCGGCTCAGGGAAGGCTCGGCTTTGACACGGGCCTGGAAGCGGGCCTTGAGGCGCTGCGCGCCACACCCCAGGAGAGAATCCGCGCCGAACTCGCCCTGCTCGCCGTGGGGCGGACCCGCGCGGCCGGACGGGGCGAGGCAGGACCGGGCCAAGAAAGGGACCGAGGCAGGGAGCGGGTCAGGGACCGGGCCAGGGACCGCAGCGACGGGCACGGCAGAGACCCGGGCGGCCGGCTGGCCTCGCTCGCCGACGGCTGCGCCGGCTGTTCCGGCCGGCTCGTCGACGCGCTGCGTACGTACCACCGCGCCGCCGTCGAGCCGTACTGGCCGCATATCCGGGCCAGGGTCGAGGCGGACCGGGCGCTGCGCGGGCGGGCGCTGCTCGACGGCGGCGCGGACGAACTGCTCTCCACGCTGCCGCCGATGCTGCGCTGGCGCTCCCCGGTGCTGGAGGCCGACTACCCGTTCGACCGCGAACTGCGGCTGGACGGGCGGGGACTGCTGCTCCAGCCGTCGTTCTTCTGCCGCTCCACGCCCGTCGTCCACCGCGACCCCACGCTGCCGCCCGTCCTGGTCTATCCCGTCACCCACTCCGAAGCGCCCGCCGTCACGGAGCGTGGCGGACCCACGCTCGGCCGGCTCGTCGGACATACGCGTTCGGCCGTTCTGCGCGCCATCGAGCACGGCTCGACCACGAGCGAGCTGGCTCGCAGAACCGGCGTGTCCCTCGCCTCTGCCAGCCAGCACGCCTGCGTCCTGCGCGAGGCGGGGCTCGTCGTCACCCTGCGGCACGGCAACGCCGTCCTGCACACCCTCACCCCGCTGGGCGCCGCCCTGCTGCGGGGCGGCAAAGCATCGGAAGGGCTCTACGCCCGGAACGGCCCGGTGACCTCGTAGGTGATACCGCCCGACGAACTCCCGCTGGTACCGCGCTGGCTGGAGAAGTAGAGCCGCTTGCCGTCGGGGGAGAAGGCCGGTCCGGTGATCTCCGAGCCGGACTGGCCGCCGATCCGCAGGAACGGCGCGACGACATCGTCGGGGGTGATCACGCAGATCTCCATGTTCCCGCCGTCCTCCGCGACGAAGAGATCGCCGGAGGAGGAGCCGGTGACATTGTCGACACCGGTCAGCGGCGCCGTACCGGAGACGAGCGAGTCGTCGTAGGCCAGCTCGATGGTCCCCGCGGCCACGTTGTACTGCCAGACCCGGTTGTCGCCCTTGGTCGTGAACCAGCAGGTGTCGTCGGCGTAGTAGCAGCCCTCGCCGCCGTTGAAGTGCTTCGCGCCGGAGACCTGGTTACGGGTGGCCGTCGAGGCGCCGCTCGGGTCGGGGACCGTCGCCCAGCCCACCGGGCCGCTCGTGCCCGTACCGGCGGTCAGGACTTCGAGACGGCCCGCCGACAGATCGCCCCAGGTGGTGGGCGTGAAGCGGTAGAAGCAGCCGTCGGTGGTGTCCTCGGTGAGATAGATGGTCCTGCGTACGGGGTCCGCGGCGGCGGCCTCGTGCTTGAAGCGTCCGATCGCGTCCCGCCGCACCGGCGCCTTCACGCCCCACGGGTCGGTCTCGTAGACATAGCCGCGGTCCACCTCCTCGCAGGAGAGCCAGGTGTTCCACGGAGTCTTGCCGCCCGCGCAGTTCTGCCGGGTGCCGGAGAGGATCCGGTACGCGGCGGTGATCGCGCCCGTCGAGGAGAAACGGACCGCGCTCGCGCCGCCCGACGGGTCGATCTCCGAGTTGGAGACATAGATCCAGCCGGTGCCGTCGGCGTAGCAGGCGCCGCCGTCCGGGGCGTTGTGCCAGCTGTACGACGTGCCGGGGACCTGCTGCCCCGACCGGGCGATGACCCGGCTGGTGAATCCGGCGGGGAGCCGGATGTTGTTGGCGTCCGCCGTGCCGAGTGCTCCGTAGGGGCCCGCGCCGGGCTGGGCGGGCGCGGCGTAGGCGGCGCCGCGCCACAGGGTGCCGCCGAAAGCCGCGGCCGAGGTGCCGATGACCGCTCCGCGCAGGAAACTGCGACGTTCCACTGGTCGCTCCATGGTGGTGTCGTGACCGCCCCGCGGCGCCGGCCGACGCCATGGGGTCGCGCGTCGCAGGAGCCTAGGGGATGTCAATGGCCGCCGTCTGAACGAGCGGTGAGGAGTCGTCATTCCGCCGGGGGAGACGGGGCCTACCCGGGGAGGCTCGCGTACCGCACGTCCGTGAGCCGTTCCGACGCCGCCCACAGCAGCTTCCCCGCGCGGTCCTCCAGGGTCCAGGACGCGCGGAACGACGGGACGGGCGGGCCCCGCCAGCCCTGGATCCTGGGCCCGGTGAACGAGTCGGGCCGTACGCCGGGCGCGGTCGCCGCGTACAGCGTCGGCAGGGCGCCCGCCTCGGCGGGCTGGGCGATGATCCGGTTGGCGAGCGAGACGATCCGCTCCGCGGTCCCGCGTCCTTCCATCCTGACGCCGGCCGTCTGGAGATTGGTGGCCGCGTACCCGGGCTGCGCGGCGGCGGCGACGATGTCCGAGCCCGCGGTGGCCAGCCGCCTCGCCAGCTCGTGGACGAAGAGCAGATTCGCCGACTTGGAGCGGCCGTAGGCCACCCAACGGCGGTAGCGGCGCTCACTGTTGAGATCACGGATATCGATATTGGCCAGCGCGTGCAAACCGCTGGAGACGGACACCACCCGGGCCCCCGGGGTGTCGAGCAGCCGGGGGAGGAGCAGCCCGGTGAGGGCGAAGTGACCGAGGTGGTTGACGCCGAACTGGGTCTCGAAGCCGTCGGCGGTCGTGCCGTACGGCAGTGCCATCACGCCCGCGTTGTTGATGAGCAGATCGAGCCGTTCGACCGGATACGCGGCGGCGAAGGCCCGTACGGAGGAGAGGTCCGCGAGATCCAGCCGCCCGAACTCCACCCCGGCGCCCGGCACTTCTTCACGGATCAGCGCCTCGGCCTCCCTGCCCCGGGTCTCGCTGCGGCACGCGAGGATCACGTGGGCGCCCCGGCGGGCCAGCTCGCGGGCGGTGACGAGACCGATCCCGCTGTTGGCGCCGGTGACCACGGCGACGCGTCCGCTCTGGTCGGGGATGTCGCGCGTGCTCCAGCCGGTCGTCATGGGGTGCTCCTCGCGCATTCACATGTTGTCTGTGTACGACAGTAAAGAGCGCCCGACCGATCGAGTCCGGTCGGACGCTCTTGATGCTACGCACGGCGCGGCGCTACGGCCGCTTGAACTCGCCGTCCAGCACGCCGCCTTCGAACGCCGCCCACTCACCGGGGGTGAAGACGAGAGCGGGGCCGTTGCCCTTGTCCTTGCTGTCGCGCATCGCCACACGTCCGTTGTCGAGGAACGCGACCTCGACTTCATGGTGGAGTGCCGGGAGTGCTCGGCCACGTCGGACGTGGTGGACGACAGCCGACTTCCGGTCGAGGTGTGGACGTTGAAACACGCCGAGCGTCACCCCGGTCATGACCGCTACCGGCTGACGACAGAAAGCTTCTGGTGTGTGAAGCGTGGAGCTGGTCGGCCGCGACGCGGGTCAGGCGTCCCCGGGGAGGTCGGTGAGGTGCAGGTGGCGGGGCGGCCGGTGTGGCAATGTGCCGGCGCCCGTGGTGCGTAGTCCGTCGAGGGCCAGTTCGAGGTAGCGGCGCCATGCTTGCGGCTGGGCGGTCAGCAGGGGGGCTGCCGTCTGGTGGATGCCGCCGAGTAGCAGCACGATGTCCGTGCCCGTGATGTCGGCGCGGACGGTGCCTTCTTCACGTGCCCGAGCCGCGAGTGCCTCAGCCGCGTCGCAGAGGCGGCCGATCGCGTCCCGTACGCCGGAATGTTCCAGTGACGGGCGTCCGATCACTTCGCAGAACGCGCGGTCGGTGGCCAGTGCCTCGACGCCGTCGGTCATGAACTCCCGTAGCGCCGTTGCCGCGTCGTCGGCCTCAACGAGGCGTTCCGCTGTGCCGATCAGTCGGTCGAGCAGCTGGAGCATGATCGCCGCGAGCAGGTCTTCCTTCGAGGCGAAGTGCCGGAACACGGTGCCTTTGGCGAGGCCGGCGCGCTGGGCGATCTCGCCCATCGATGCTTCCGTTCCGTGCTCGGCGAACGCCTCGGTCGCGGCTTGGAGCAGTAGACGCCGGTTGCGCACCATGTCCGCTCTTGGGCCCGGAGTGGCTGTCGTCCCGGTCATGCGTGCCTCCTCCCTCCTCGGTGACCGGAAGCCTATCAGCAACATGACCGAGCGGTCATATTTGGTGTTACGCTCAACATGACTCGGCGGTCACTTTCTGCCGGGCCGGTCGCCGGTGTCGCCGTCAGGGCACCTGGCGGATTAGTGCTTCTCCACGCATCCCTGGGAGGAAAACGTGAGTAACACCCTTGAAGGAAAGGTCGTCCTGGTCACCGGTGCGTCCTCGGGCATCGGCCGGGCCACCGCGCTCGCGCTGTCGAAGGCCGGCGCCCGGGTGGCCGTCGGGGCTCGTCGGGCCGACCGGCTGAAGTCCCTCGCACAGGACGCCCCCGGCGAGACGCTGGTCCTGGACTCGACGTCACCGACCGCCAGTCGGTGCACGACGCGGTCACGGCGACCGTCGATCACTTCGGAGCCCTCGACGCCCTGGTGAACAACGCGGGCGTCATGCTCAGCGGCCCGATCCTGGACGCGGACACCGCGGAGTGGACGCGCATGGTCGAGACCAACCTGCTCGGATCGATGTACGCGGTCCATGCCGCACTGCCCCACCTGCTGCGGGGCAAGGGCGCCGTGGTGCAGATCTCCTCGACCTCGGGGCGTACCGCATCGGCCGGCGGCGGTGTGTACGCGGCGACCAAATTCGGCATCACCGCCTTCTCGGAAGCGTTGCGGCAGGAAGTCACCGCGCAGGGCGTACGCGTCATCGTCGTCGAGCCCGGATTCGTCGCGACGGAGCTGGCCACCCACATCACCGACCCGGCCACGCAGGCCGCGGCGAAGACCATGGCCGAGTCCATGCGGACCCTTCGAGCCGAGGACATCGCCGGCGCCGTCCTGTACGCGCTTGCCCAGCCCGAGCACGTCGCCGTCAACGAGATTCTGATCCGGCCGACCGACCAGGCTCGCTGAACACGGTGCGCGCGGAAGGCTGGAAAAGGCTCAGTGGCCAGTGATCAGGTCGCGCCGCCGCTTGAGCAGCGATGAGGTGACGGAGGGCCGGGTAGCTCACACTCTCCCTGGAGCCATGGACGGGGCACACAGCCCGTCCATAGGGTCGTGATCATGCCCGACATATCGCTGACCATGCTCGTTGTGCTCTGCCTCGCCGCCGGGGCGGCCGGCTGGATCGATGCCGTGGTGGGCGGGGGCGGGCTGCTGCTCCTGCCCGCGATGCTCCTCGGGCTGCCGCACGTACCCGCCGCGCACATCCTCGGCACCAACAAGGCCGTCGCCATCGTCGGCACCTCGGGCGCGGCGGTGACCTATCTGCGCCAGACGCCGGTCGAGGTGAGGACGGCCGTACGGATCGGGCTCGCGGCCTTGGCCGGCTCGATGGCCGGCGCCTTCTTCGCGGCCGGGATCAGCAGCGACGTGCTCCGGCCCGTGATCATGGTGGTGCTGCTCGCCGTGGCGGCCTTCGTCCTGCTGCGGCCGTCCTTCGGCGGGACGGGTGCGGGCGGCCCGGTCACCCGGGCGCGTACGGTCACCGCGATCGTGCTGGTCGGCGGCGGGATCGGCTTCTACGACGGGCTGTTCGGACCCGGTACAGGAACGTTTCTTGTGCTCGCGCTCACCGCCGTACTCCACCTCGATCTGGTGACGGCCTCCGCCACCGCGAAGATCGTGAACGTCTGCACCAACGGTGGCGCGCTCGCGATGTTCGCCTACCAGGGCACCGTGCTGTGGCAACTGGCCGCGCTGATGGCGGTGTTCAATCTGGCGGGCGGGATGATCGGTGCGCGGATGGCTCTTCGGAAGGGAAGCGAGTTCGTGCGCGGGGTGCTGCTGGTGGTGGTGTTCTCGCTGGTGGCGAAGCTCGCGTTCGACCAGTGGAAGGCGTGAGCGCGCCGTTGGGGCCCGGGGGGTCTGGGGGGCCCGGGGGGCCCGGGGGGCCCGGGGGTCTGGGGGCGCGCGGTTGGAGGGCCCGCGCCTGCTCCGGTGCTATTTCGTGCCGATGAGATGGGCGTACACCACCACATTGCCCTGGTAGCCGCCCTTCTTGGCGAAGCCGCCCCCGCAGGTGATCACCCGTAGCTCCGCCCGGTCCGTGGCCCCGTACACCTTGCGGTCGGGGAAGTCGGCGTTGTCGTAGACCTCAAGCGCGTCGACGGTGAAGACGGCGGTACGGCCGTCCGCGCGGGTCACCTCGATGAGATGGCCCTTCTTGAGCGTGCCCAGCTCGTAGAAGACGGCGGGTCCTTGCGCGTTGTCGACATGACCGGCCAGGACCGCGGTCCCCTTGGCCCCCGGGGTGGCGCCGTCCTTGTACCAGCCCGTGATGTTGCGAATGCCGGACGGCGGTACGTCGAGACTGCCGTCGCGCCCCAGCCCCAGCCCGAGGACCTGCGCGTTCACCTTGATCTCGGGGATGCTCAGACGCACCGGGGCGGAGGGCCGCATCGGAGCGGCGGTGAGCTCGCTGTGGCTTCCGGGGCCCGCGGCGAAGGCTTCCGCGGCGGTCGGCATGGGCGGGGTCACGGGCTCGGAGCCGTTCTGGACGAGCCAGATCCCGACCAGCACGGGAATGGCTATCAGCCAGCCAGAACCGCCGCCCCTGGTCCGGCCGCCGGCTCCGCACGCGCACGCGCCTCTGCCACCGCCTCCTCCGCATATGGCGCCGCACCCGGCCCCGTACATGCCTCTGCCTCTGCGCCTGGCCCTGGCGGTCATCAGTCCTGTTCTCCTGTTTTCCCGTCGGTCGTGCGGATGGCTCGCTGGTCGTGCGGTGTCCCGCTGCTGTGTTCCGAGCCTTTGTATGGAGAGGTTCCCCGCCCCCGTCAGCGATGAGCGTGACGGGGACGGGGACGCGGGGCGGGACCGGGGCGGTGGAGACCGGCCCGTCAGCTTGCCTGCGCGCCGCTCGCCCGGCGACGCAGGAGCCAGGTCCCGCCGACGGCGGCTGCGGCCAGAATGGCCACGCCCGCCGCGATCTGGGTGGTGTCGGGGGCGACGCTGCCGCCGACCCCCGTTCTCACATGGCCGGTCGGCCCGCCGTGCTCCACGAAGAGCTCGCCACGGGCCTCTCTGCCGTTGTCACAGCGCACGCGGATGCTGTGGGTTCCGGTCCTGGCGTGGCGCGCCACCCGGAACTCCCCGGCCACGGCCTCCTTGGGGGTGGCGCGGCGCTCCAGCCTGAATTCCCCGGCGCCGACGGACTCGGCGAAGCCCCGGCCGCTGCCGTCACGTCCGCATGCCGTGGTCCTGGCGACGACGCTGGTGCCGGGGCGCACGCGCCTGGGGGACAGATCCAGCCGGGCCGGCTTCCCGCGGTCACGCGCGTCGTCCCGGCTCCCGTCACCCCCGCTGTCCCGGCTCCCGTCACGCCCGCTGTCCCAGTTGCCGTCGCGTCCGCCGTCCCAACTGCCCTCCTGGCCGCTGTCACGGCCGGTGTCCCAGCTACCGTCACGGTCCACGGCGACGGCCGCCGTGTTGCCCGTGACGGTCAGGGCTATCGCGGCGGCTGCCAGCGCGGTCGCGGTCTGCAGTCGGACAGTGGTGGGCATGGTGGCATCCTCCGAGGCTGGCAACGGCGCGGTACTCGTCACCTCCGAGATAAGGCGCCCCGGAGCGCGCACGCCTGCTGATGGGCGATCAGATTCGTCGGCCGGGGGGAGCCCGCCGGGCCCGCGCGCCGGTGTCGTCGCAGGTCACGGCGGAGCGGCGGCGGTCCGTCGGCAGGGCGGCCCGTGCCGCGCTGAACGGGTGAGCCGATGCCCGGACCGGTCGCCCCGGGGGCCGTCCCGTCACTCAGATACGGTCCCACTCCACCCCGTCGTACAGCTCGGTCACCCGCTTCACCAGCGCCGCGTCCCCCGGGAAGACCGTGTCGTCGATCCGGTCCACCGGGGCGATCCCGTGCGAGTTGGTGACCAGGGCCGCCCGGTACCGGGGCAGGTCCGCCAAGGTGATCTCACGGCGTACCGAAGGGAGACCGGCGCCCGGGAGACGGGACTCCACCAACGCCATGGTGATCCCCGTCAGAAGCGGGGCGTCCGGCCAGACCACCGAATCGCCGTCCCAGAACGCGATATTGGCGATCGCCGCCTCGGCCACCACCCCGCCCTCGCCGGTCAGCAGCGCGTCGTCGAAGCCCGCGTTCCTGGCCACCCGCCCGTAGTGGATCTGGGCGAAGCCGCCCAGATGCTTGATGTGCGCGACCGGGCGCAGATACGGGACGGACATCAGGCTCCGCGCCCGCCCGTCCGGGGCCGCCGGCGGCCGTACCGTCACCATCAGGCTGGCCTCCGCCGCCCCCTCGGGCCAGTGCACGTACACCCGCACCGAGGCGTCCCGTACGTCACCGAGCGCGTGCCGGAGCAGGGCGCGTACCCGCTCGCCGTCCAGACCCGAGCCGAACAGCTCCCGGGTCGAGGCGTCCAGCCGGGCGAGATGGAGGTCCAGACCGCGTACCCGGCCGTCCCTGATCTGCATGGCGGTGAAGTGCCCGTACGTGTCGAGCGCGCGGAGCCGCAGGTCGGCCTCGGTGGCGGGCCGGCCGTCGACCTCGATCAGCGGCTGTGGTGCGGTGGTGGTAGTCGTCATGCGCCTCACGGTATGCCGGTCGCCCGTATGGGCGGGAAGGCGGAGAGGCAGGGGACGGTCTCGGTCGGGCCGGGGCCGGTCTCGGTCGGGCCGGGGCCGGGCTCGGTCCTTGATCGGCCGGTCCTCGATCGGGCTCGGTCCTGGAACGGTCAGTCCTTGATCGGGCTCGGTCCTTGATCGGCCGGTCCCTGATCGGCGGGTCCTCGATCGGTCAGTCCTCTATCAGCCGGCGCGGTCCCGGCCCGTGCGAGGCCAGTTCGTCGCCGGGGTTGGAGAGCACGCAGCGGTCCAGCGACAGACAGCCGCAGCCGATGCAGTCCGCGAGGTTGTCCCGCAGCCGCCGCAGCGCACGGATGCGCTGGTCGAGGTCGTCGCGCCAGCACTCGGAGATCCGCGCCCAGTCCTCCCGGGTGGGCGTACGGTCCTCCGGCAGCAGCGCCAGGACATCGCGGATCGTGGCGAGCGGGATGCCGAGGCGTTGCGAGGTACGGATGAAGGCGACCCGACGGAGCGTGTCCCGGCTGTAGCGGCGCTGGTTACCGGTCGTACGGCGGCTGCTGATCAGCCCCTCGCGTTCGTAGAAGCGCAGCGCGGAGGGGGCGACGCCGCTGCGTTCGGCCAGTTCACCGACGGTGGCTTCCTTGGCGTTCCAGGCGAGATGCGTCATGCGGGCCAGCGTAACTTGACCTGAACCATGGTTGAAGTATGACGCTCTTCCCATGGACCTCACCACGCGGGAATCCGCGATCACAGCCGTGCCCGGACACACCGGGAAGAAGGGCGGGCTGCGGCTCGCCGTCATCCTCGGCAGCAACCGCGAGGGCCGCTTCGGCCCCGTCGTCGCCGACTGGTTCCTCTCCCGTACCGCCGAGCGCGAGGACTTCACCACTACGTTCATCGATCTCGCCGACACGGACCTGTCGGCCCCCCTCTCCTCCCGCCCCGGCCCCGCCGTACGGGCCGAACTCGACAAGGTCACCCCGGCGCTGGCGGGCGCCGACGCCTTCGTCGTCCTCACCCCCGAGTACAACCACTCCTTCCCCGCCGCCATCAAGGCGCTGATCGACTGGCACTTCGTCGAATGGCAGGCCAAGCCCGTCGGCTTCGTCTCGTACGGCGGGATGTCCGGCGGGCTGCGCGCCGTCGAGCAACTGCGCCAGATCTTCGCCGAGATGCACGCCGTCACCGTCCGGGACACGGTCTCCTTCCACAACGCGCACGCGCACTTCGACGCCGAGGGCCGGCACCGGGACCCCGCCGCGTGCGACGCCGCCGCGCGGACGATGCTCGACCGGCTCGCCTGGTGGGCGCTGGCGCTGCGCGAGGCCAAATCCGTCCGTCCGTACGCCGGTTGACCACGGCCGTCCGCCCGCCCACTTCGCATTCATACGTATACGGGGGACACAAGAGATGTCCGTTCTGATCCGCCTGCTGGGCGACCGGCTGCGCCCCTATACCGGGCTGCTCGCGCTGGTCGTCGTGCTCCAGCTGATCCAGACGCTGTCCACGCTCTACCTGCCCACTCTCAACGCCGACATCATCAACAACGGTGTGCTGACAGGTGACACCGGCCATGTGCTGTCGACGGGCGGTGTGATGCTCGCCGTCACCCTGCTCCAGATCCTCGCCGCCGGCGCGGCCGTGTACTTCGGGGCCCGGGTCGCGATGGGCGTCGGCCGCGATCTGCGGTCCGCCGTCTTCTCCCGGGTGCAGGACTTCTCCGTACGGGAGATGGGCCGCTTCGGCGCCGCCTCGCTGATCACCCGGACGACCAATGACGTCCAGCAGGTCCAGACCCTCACGGCGATCGGGCTGACCATGCTGGTCGCGGCCCCGTTGACCTGTGTCGGCGGGATCGCGATGGCCGTCAGGCAGGATGTGCCGCTCTCGCTGCTGTTGCTGATCTTCGTACCGCTGCTCGGCGGCTGTCTCGGTCTGATCGTCCGGCGGATGCCACCGCTGTTCGCGGGCATGCAGCGGCGTATCGACCAGGTCAACCGGATGACGCGGGAGCAGATCACCGGGGTGCGGGTCATCCGGGCCTTCGTGCGCGACACGCACGAGCAGCGGCGGTACGCCCGGGCCAACCGGGAGCTGATGACCGTCGCCCTGCGGACCGGCCGGCTCACCGCGTGGATGCTGCCGACGGTCATACTGGTCTGGGAGTTCGCGACCGTCACGATCGTCTGGGTCGGTGGGCATCGCCTCGACTCCGGTGCGTTGCGGGCCGGTTCGCTGATCGCCTTCCTCAGCTATCTGATGCAGATCCTGATGGCCGTGATGATGACGGTCTTTCTGCTGACGCAGCTGCCGCGCGCGGCGGTGAGCGCGGAGCGCGTCCAGGAGGTCCTGGAAACCGAGCCGTCCGGGGCAGGGCTTTCTGGAGCCGGGCTTTCCGGGGCCGGGCTTTCCGGGGATCAGCTGTCTGAGGCCCCGCTGCCAGGAGGCCCGCTGTCCGGTGCCCGGTTGTCCGGTGCCCAGTTGCCCGGGGCGCAGTTGCCCGGTGCCCAGTTGCCCGGGGACCTGCTCGCCGACGCCGGTCGGCTGGAGATCCGGGGCGCCGGATTCCGCTACCCCGGAGCCGAGGAGCCCGTGCTGCGCGCCGTCGATCTGACCGCGCGTCCCGGTCGTACGACCGCCGTCATCGGCTCCACGGGCAGCGGCAAGACCACCCTGCTCAATCTGGTGCCGAGACTGCTCGACCCGACCGAGGGCGAGGTACGGATCGGGGGCACCGACATCCGGGCCATGGACCCGGCCCTGCTCGCCCGTACGGTCGGATTCGTACCGCAGAAGCCGTACCTCTTCTCCGGAACGGTCGCCTCCAACCTCCGTTACGGGAAGCCGGACGCGACCGACGACGAGCTGTGGCGAGCGCTGGAGACCGCGCAGGCGGCCGGATTCGTGGCCGCGCAGGCGGAGGGACTCGACGCGCCGGTCGCACAGGGCGGCGGCAATCTCTCCGGCGGGCAGCGCCAACGCCTCGCCATCGCACGGGTGTTGGTAGCACGCCCCGAGATCTATCTCTTCGACGACTCGTTCTCGGCGCTGGACTACGCCACCGACGCGGCGCTCCGGGCGGCGCTGGCCGGGGAGACCGCGGGATCGACCGTGGTGATCGTCGCCCAGCGCGTCTCCACCATCCGGGGCGCCGACCGGATCGTGGTCCTCGACGAGGGCCGGGTCGTCGGCACCGGAACCCATGAACAGCTCATGCGGAACAACGACACCTACCGGGAGATCGTCCTCTCCCAGCTCAGCGAGGAGGAAGCCGCATGAGCGCTCCCGAACGCCGGGGGCCCGCGCCGCAGCGCGGCCCCGGCCTGACCGCGGGACCGTCCCTCGAACGCTCCCTGGACTTCCGCCGCTCCGCCGTACGGCTGCTGCGGACGATGGCGCCCGAGCGGGCGCTGCTGCTCGGCGTGCTCGCCACCGGGACGGCAGCCATAGCCCTCGTCGTCGTCCTCCCGAAGATCCTCGGCCATGCCACCGATCTGGTGGTCTCCGGAGCCGGCGGTCCGCACGGCGTCGACTACCCGGCGGTGGCACGGGCCCTCGCCGTCGTCCTCTCCCTGGCCTTCGTGTCCGCCGCCCTCAGCTGGGCGCAGACGCGGCTCACGATGGAGGTCGTCCAGCGGGCCGGCTACCGGTTGCGCGAGGAGGCGCGGGCGAAGCTGTCCCGGGTGCCGCTCGCGTACATCGACAAGCAGCCGCGTGGCGAAGTCCTCTCCCGTACCACCAATGACATCGACAACATCACCCAGACCATGCAGCAGGCGTTCGGCCAGATGGTGCGCGGAGTGCTGACGCTCGTCGGCGTGCTGGCGATGATGTTCTGGATCTCACCGCCGCTGGCGCTGATCGTCCTGGCGACCGTCCCCGTGTCCGTCCTGGTGGCGGTACGGATCGGGAAGCGGGCCCAGCCGCAGTTCGTCAAGCAGTGGGCCGTCACCGGCCGGCTCAACGGCCATGTCGAGGAGATGTACACCGGTCACGCCGAGGTGCTGGTCTTCGGCCGGAAGCGCGAGGCCGTCCGCACCTTCGAGAAGCACAACGAGGAGCTGTACGAGGCGAGTTTCCGGGCGCAGTTCATCTCGGGGGTCATTCAGCCCGCGCTGAGCTTCGTCGGCAATCTGACCTATGTGCTGATCGCGGTGGCCGGCGGGCTGAAGGTCGCCTCGGGGACGCTGTCCATCGGCGATGTCCAGGCCTTCGTCCACTACTCGTACGAATTCAACGGACCGGTCGCGCAGCTCGCGTCCATGGCCAACCTCCTCCAGTCGGGCATCGCGTCCGCCGAGCGGGTCTTCGAGCTGCTGGACGCGGAGGAGGAGTCGTCCCCGTCCCCGGCCCTGGTCCCGTCCCCGGCCCTGGTCCCGTCCCCCTCTCCGTCTCCGGTCCCGGTCCCGGTCCCGGTCCCGGTCCCGGGCACAGACACAGGCCCTGGTCCCGTCCCCGGCCCTGGTCCCGTCCCCCTCTCCGTCTCCGGTCCCGGTCCCGGTCCCGGTCCCGGTCCCGGTCCCGGTCCCGGTCCCGGGCACAGACACAGACACAGACACAGACACAGACACAGACACAGACACAGGCCAGCTCCCGGACACGGGCCGGGGGCCAGGCCCGGGGACAGTCTCGTTCGAGAAGGTGTCGTTCCGGTACGAGCCCGACAAGCCGCTGATCAACGATCTGTCGCTCTCGGTGTACCCGGGGCAGACGGTCGCGATCGTCGGGCCGACGGGTGCGGGCAAGACCACCCTGGTCAATCTGCTGATGCGGTTCTACGAGGTGACGGGCGGCCGGATCACACTCGACGGCGTCGATATCGCGCGGATCCCCCGGGAGGAGCTGCGGTCGGGGATCGGCATGGTCCTCCAGGACACCTGGCTGTTCGGCGGCACGATCGCGGACAACATCGCGTACGGCGCCCCCGGCGACGTCTCGCGCGAACGCGTCGTGGAGGCGGCGCGCGCCACGCACGCGGACCGGTTCATCCGTACGCTCCCCGACGGCTACGACACGGTCGTGGACGAGGAGGGCGCGGGACTCAGCGCGGGCGAGAAGCAACTCCTCACCATCGCACGGGCGTTTCTCGCGGAACCGGCCATCCTGGTCCTGGACGAGGCGACCAGCTCGGTGGACACCCGGACCGAGGTGCTGATCCAGAAGGCGATGGCGCGGCTGGCCCACGGCCGTACGAGCTTTGTGATCGCGCACCGGCTCTCCACGATCCGGGACGCGGACGTGATCCTGGTGATGGAGAACGGCGCGATCGTCGAACAGGGCTCGCACGACGAACTGCTGGTGGCGGAGGGCGCGTACGCGCGGCTGTACGCCTCGCAGTTCCCGGCCCTCGCGGTGTAAGGTCCCCCGGCCCGCCACCGAACATCCGGAACCCGAAGGAGTCCGTTCGTGCCACCCACCGCGTGCCTGACCGTGCTGACCACGACCGACAGCGCCGACAAGGCGGAGGACCTGGCCCGGGGTGTGATCGAGGCCGGGCTCGCCGCCTGTGCGCAGATCTCCGCGCCGGTCACCTCCGTGTACCGCTGGCGGAGCGCGATCGAGACCAGCGAGGAGTGGCAGATCCTCTTCAAGACCACCGCCGCCCGTTATGACGCGCTGGAGGCCCATCTGAAGGAGGCTCACGACTACGAGACACCGGAGATCATTGCCACGCCGGTGGTGCGGGGGAGCGCGGAGTATCTGGCGTGGATCGCCGAGGAGACTGTCGCACCATGAGGGCCGGCGCCGGGGCTGACGACGGACGTGAGGGCGGGCTTCCGTTCTTCGTCTACGGCACGCTGCGGCCGGGCGAGCGGAATCACGACCTGTGCCTGCGCGGACGCGTGGCCGCGGAGGAACCGGCCAGGCTGGCGGGAGCGCTGCTGTACGACGGCCCCGGCTACCCGTACGCGATCGAGGCCCCCGGCACAGTCTCCTCCGGCGTCGTCGGCGACCTGGTCACGGCGAAGCCGGGGGAGTACGACGGACTGCTCGCCGGACTGGACGAGTTGGAGGGGTACGAGGCCCCCGGCGATCCGCGCAACCTGTACGTACGGGTGGCCCGCGACGTCCTGCGGTCCGACGGCACCCCGGCCAGGGCCTGGGTCTACTTCGCGGCGCCGAGCGTCACCCGCGCGCTACGGGCGCGCGGACGGCTGATCGAGGACGGCGACTGGCTCGCCCATATCCGCCGCATCCGCGGGGGCTGACCGGACGCGGACGGTGGGCAGAGTGGCGGGCGTCGGCGCGCGTCGGATGGCGTCGGCGAGTGTCAGGTGGCGGCAGCGAGTGTCCGGTGGCGTCAGCGGACGCCACCGCCGCCCGCCGCCAGCGCCTCGGCCACCCCCGTCTCGGCCGGTCCGAGGAACATGGGATTGGGCCGGACCGCCGCCTCCGCCGCCGCCTTCCCGGAGGCGAAGACCTCCCGTATCCCGCCGTAGTACCAGGTCGCGTCATGCGGCTCCGCGACGCCGACGCCGTACGACTCGATGCCCGCCGCCCCGCAGAGCGCCACCGCGCGCCGGACATGGAACCCCTGTGTCACCAGCACCGCCCGGTCGACCCCGAATATCCTCTTGGCCCGTACGCAGGAGTCCCAGGTGTCGAACCCCGCGTAGTCGCTGACGACCCGGTCGTCCGGCACCCCGCGCTCGGCCAGATACGTCCGCATCGCGCTCGGCTCGTCGTACTCCTCCCGGCTGTTGTCCCCGGTCACCAGCACGACCTTCACCTTCCCCGCGCTGTACAGCTCCGCCGCCGCGTCGAGGCGGTGCGCGAGATACGGCGTCGGCCGACCGGACCTCAGCCCGGCGCCGAAGACCACGGCGACGTCCCGCGCCGGGACCTCGGCGACCGTACGGATCCGGCTGTCCGCGACCGCGTGCATCCACGTCGCGGGCGCCAGCGCGAGTACGCACCCGAGCATGACGGCCTGCACGAGGTGTCTCCGGCGACGTCGGGTGAGCCGGAAACGCGGCGGCCGGGCCTCTTCGGGCTGCCGTGGCTGACGCTTCAGCCGTAGCGCGCGCAGCCGTGGCACGCGCAGCCATAGCGAGCGTAGGCGTGACACGCGTAGGCGTGACAGCTTCGGCAGTGGCATGGTGGTCCCCTCTGGGTGGTCCTGGATTCCCCGTTCAACCCGCTCTCCGCTCTGTACGACGATCGACGGCGCCGATCAGTTCGCGGATATGTCCGGTGGTGTCCAGGCGGCCAGCAGCAGCGATTCGGTCGCCGCCGACGCGTAGACCGTCGCGGCCAGCCAGGCCAGGGCGAAGCCCCCGGGATCGGCGGGCAGCAGCCGGCCCAGGACGTCATGGCGGCGGTCCGCCGCCGCGTCCGTCAGCGCCTCGACCCGCCGCGCGCCGGTGGTGAGGCCCACCGCCCGCAGCCGGCGCGGTAGTTCGTCGTCCGCCGACGCGGCCGACACCGCGCGGCCGCCCGCGACCGAGCGGTCCACGGTCCTGCGCAGCAGGTCCAGCTCGACGGGGAGCGCGGGCGGCGCCCCTGCCTCCATCGGTTCCCCTCGTCCCGGCGGCACAGCCGGGATGTGCGAGCGGTTGAGCAGGCGCAACCCCAGATCCGCGCGAACGGGTTCACCGTCGTGGCCGGTCCAGGACGCGGCGAGCACATGCACCCGGTTGGGCCTGTCGGGCACGACCCGGGCGATCAGCCGCAGCGCGAGTCCGCGGCGGCTCGCGAGGAGCGGGAGGTTCTCGGCGTAGGGGAGTTCCGTCCGCTCGTCCGGCGCCGCGAGCCGCAGGGTGGGACCCGCGACCACGGCGAAGCCCGCGCCGGTGACGACACCGTCGAGGAAGAGCAGATCGCCGCCCGCCGAACGGGCGTCGGCGGGCTCGGACAACCAGCCGAGCGCCGAGGCCAGTTGGTCGGCGGGTGGCCGCTCCCAGAGGGCGGCGAGCGGCGCTTCCCGCCAGCCCGCACCGGCGGCCCGTACGGAACGTACCGCCCCGCCGCCACCGATCCGGCCGTCCGGCGAGACGGTGGGCGCCGTGAGGATCACCCCGCCGCCGTCGCCCAACTCCCGCAGCCCTAGCGCGCAGCCGCCGGGCACCGGCGTCCCCGAGGCCTGAAGGGCGCGGTCCGGTCCGCCGGGAGCGACGTCCGAGAGCGTACGGAGCGTGCCGTCGGGCGCGAGCGCGTAGACCGTGGCGCCCGCGTATCCGGACGCGGTCACCACCGGCTCGGTGAACAGCCCGTACAACCGGAGCGGCCCTTCCGGCCGGTAGTCGCGGCGGGCCGGGGAGAGCGCGGCGGCGGGGCGGCGCACCAGATCCAGCAGCTCCGCCAGCTCGCCCGACAGCCCGGACAGCCGGAACGCCGGGTCGCCGGAACGGGCCTCGCTCAGCAGCCGCGCGATCCGCACCGCCGTGCCGGCGGGCCGGTGCAGCCCGGCCAGCCGCGCCGAGTGGGCGGCATGAAGCAACTCGGCGCGGTGGACAGCGCCGGAGCCGGAGACGCCCGAGACCAGGACGGCGGTCACGGCGTCCCGGAGCGCGTCGAGCGCCGTGGACTGGGCCGGGGTGAGCGCGGTCTCGTCGGCAGCCGAGGGCGCCGGTGCCCCGGCTTCACCCTGTCCCCCCTCCGGCTCTCCTCTCCCCTCCTCCCCGTCAGTCCCGTCAGTCCCGTCAGTCCCCTGGTGTTCCTTCTCCCGGACCGCGAGAGGGGCGACGGACAGGACCGCCGCGCGATGCAGACAGGCCGGTGCCAGCAGACAGCCGCACACCGCGTCGTCCGGGCCGGCCACGATCCCGGCCGTGACCCTCAACGTCACGGTCGTGTCCTCCGCGACCCGCACCAGGACGCCGTCCGGTGTCGTCTCCACCGGCCAGCCGGCGGCCTTCGCCACCGCCCCGTCCACACGTTTGCGCAGCCGCGCGGGCAGCAGATCGAGCGCCCCGGCCGCCACTTCGGCGGTCACCGGCGGCAGTACCGCCGCGGAATCCGTCATCGGTGCGCACCTCCTACGCGTTCGCCGACCCAGCGGGCCAGCTCCAGAGGGCTGAGCGCCGCGACCGGCATGCCCGCCCCCACCAACTGGCCCGCCACACCGGCCGAATACCGGGGCCGTCCCTCGTCGTCCAGCGAGGCACAGCCCAGGACATGACAGCCCGCGTCGACCAGCGCCCGCACCTCCGTGAGCAGCGGGGAGACCGGGCCGCCCTCCTCGAAGTCGCTGATCAGCACGACCAGCGTGCGGGACGGCACCGTCACCAGCTCACGGGCGTGGCGCAGCCCGCGCGCGATGTTCGTACCGCCACCGACCCGGACCTCAAGGAGCAGGCTCAGCGGGTCGTCGACCTGGTCGGTGAGGTCGAGCACTTCGGTGGAGAACGCGACGAAGTGCGTACTCACCGCGGGGACACCGGCCAGTACGGAGGCGGTGAGTGCCGCCCAGACCGTCGAGGCCTCCATCGAACCCGAGACATCCACGACCAGCACCAGCCGCCAGTCGGCCGCCTTACGGGCACGCGTGCGGAAGACGGGCTGTTCCGGCAGGACCGTCACCGCTCCGGTGTCCGGATCGCGGCGGGCTGTCGCCAGATTCGCCCGCAGCGTACGGGCGAGATCCAGCGGCCCGCCGGGACGGCGGGTCGGGCGCGGATGGGAGAGACCGGTGAGGGCCGGGCGCAGCCGGTTGGCCAGCGCCTCGGTCAACTCGGCCACCAGCCGGGCCACCAGGGGCCGCAGCCGGGCGAGCTGGTGCTCGGGGAGCCCACCGGCGTACGAGAGGACGGTACGCAGCAGCTCCACCGACGGCCGGGCCGAGGCCGGGTCCAGCTCCAGGGCGGCGTCGAGCCGTCCCGTATCGGCGGCGGCCGCAAGCACCTCTTCCCGTACACCGGGCCCGAACAGCGCGGACAACTCCTCGGACCAGGAACGGACATCGGGGTACGAAGCCCCGTCCCCGCCCCGGGAGCCACCCGCGTCACGCTCCTCACCGCGCGCGCCCTCGCCCCGCCCGTACCCGTACAACTCATCGAGCGCGCCGGCGATCCGGGCGGCTCCACCGGTGAGCTCCCGCCCCCGTCCGAGCAGCAGTCGCCACCGCTCACCGGGGGCGAGCGCGATGGCTCCGGCCAGGTCATCGCCCTCGCCGAGGGAGCCGGGGCCCAGCCCGCCGGAGCCGACGGAGCCACCAGGATCATCGGGGGCAACAAGATCACCAAGATCACCAAGATCACCAAGATCACCGGGGGCACCGGGGGCACCAGGATCACTGGGGGCACCGGGAGGTGCCTGTGCCGCACTCGCCACGCCACGCGCGCCCGCCGGAGCGTCCGCATCCAGCCCTCGCGCCGCCAGGGCCTCCCGGCCCGCCAGATCGGCCGCCGCCAGGAGCGCCGACGCCGCCGGGTCCGACAGCGTCCCGGGGAGGGCGCCCGCGGCGAGGCCCGTGCGGTCCTCCACCACGCCGAGCAGACGGGAGCGGGCCGCCGGGGAGAGCGTGTCGAAACCCGCGCGCAGTGAGGGGAGCCGGTCCAGGAAGCCGCGGTCGGGCAGGGCCTCGATCCGTTCCAGCAACGGATCGAGCGCGCGGCCGGTCTCCAGCAGAGGGCCCGCCGCGAGCAGCGTCCCGCGCAGGAACCCCGCCAGGTCGGCGCGGAGTTCGGGGGTCGTCGCGCTGTCCACGCGGGACGCCAGACGCGTGCCGAACTCCGCCGCATCCCGGTGTCCCAGCAACACCCGGGCCGCCCCCGCCGCGCCCCGGATCAGCGGGGTCGCCCCGGCGTCGAGGCGCTTGAGCGAGGCGTCGAGCCGGAAGCCGCCGCCCAGGTCCTGTCCGGTGGATCGCCGCGGGCCCGCGGCGTCCGGCACCGCACCTCCCCCCGTCGTCGGAGTCGGCCGCGTACGTCCAGTACGAGACCGATCCTCCGTCTCGCGATCAGACCTACCGGACGCCGCGGGCTGATCCGCGAAGATCCGCTGGACCCGGCCGAGCGCCGCCCTGTCGGCCAGGGAGACCAGGGCGCGCGCGTCGGCGGGCTCGGTGGAACCGGCGAGCCCGTCCAGTGCCCGGACCCCGGCCGCGGCCAGCTCCTCGTACGCCGCGCCGAGCGCGTCCCGTTCCCACTCGGAGGGCAGTCCCGGCAGATGGCCGGCTCCGATCCGGTCCAACAGGGCGAGGCCGGTGAGCAGTTCGGGCAGGGTGCCGGACGCGGGCAGCAGTCCGGCGGCCTCGGAGAGCCGCTCCGCGGCGAGCGCGGGCAGTCCGCAACGCACCGCGTCCTCCAGGCCGGTCAGCACCTCGGCCGCGGTCGGCCCGCCGCGCTCGCGCTCCGCCGCACGCCGTCGGCGCAGCATCCCGGCCGCCGCCTGTTCGAGCGTCACCCCGTGAACGCCCGCCACATCCAGCATCGCGGCGGTCGACGGGGACCAGGCCACGGCCCAGCGCGTGGTCAGCGGGGCGGCGTCGCCCACTCCCGCCACCTCGCCCTCCTCCCCGTACGGGACACGGCAGGCCGCGAGCCGGCGCAGACACAGCTCACGGCGCCGGTCCAGATCGCCGCGGTGCGCGTCGAGGCGCAGCTCCCGGCGGCCGGGCGCGGCCGGTGTGGGCAGCGACAGGCCGTCGAGCAGCGCCTCCACGGCCGGCCCCAGGCCGGAACGCGGCGTGCCCGGCGCGAGTCTGCCCTGCCGCGTCCCCACCAGCACCCGTTCCATGGCGGAGGCCACCACCCGGCCCCGCCCGAACAACCGCCCCTGCGTGAGCACGGTCTGTGCCGCCTCGGCCAGCTCACCGCGCCCGGCGGCGGGCAGCCCGCGCAGCGCCGCCAGGTCGCGCGCGACCCGGACCAGCTCGCGGGCGTCGGCCGGTCCGCTCGGATGCCCGGCGTCCCGTACGGCCGCGCAGATCCGTACCGCCGTTGATGTCAGCAGATCGTCCAGCAGCGCGGGATCGCCCGCCGCGAGATGCACCCCGCGCTGCCACTCCGGGTCGCGGATCCCGGCCGGATAGCCGGACCGCTCGTCCAGCAGCGCGTACGAGTACGGCACGAGCGAGGTGACGACGGCCCCGGCGGCCCGCACGTCCCTCGGCCCCGCCGACACGTCCCCAGGGCCGGGTCCCGCGGCGCCCGGCAGCAGCGCGGGCGCGTGGAAGGCGCCGATCACGGCCGCCGCCCGGCGCCCCTCGCGCTCGGCCAGCCGGCGCCGCATATTCGCCTCGCGCCGCAGATCGTACGGATCGACCGCGCCCGCGTCCGCCCGCAGGGCCCAGCCGACCAGCAGCGCGGCGCGCCGCAGCGCCTCGGGGCCGGAACCGGGCGCCCCCGCCTCGACCAGCCGGTCCCACAGATCGTCCCCGGGCCGCCCCCCGGGCCGCGCCCGCAGCGCGGCGGCCAACGCCCCACCGGTCCAGACCGGTCCACCGGACTCACCGGACCCGTTCGACCCGTTGGCATCACCGGACCCGTTCGGCTCGGCGTCCGCGCCCGGACCGGACGCGCGCGCTGCCAGCGGCAGATCGAACGGAACGACCTCCACCCCCGCCTCCCGTGCCCAGCGGATCGCCGCCAGCTCGGGCGAGAACTCCGCGAACGGCAGGAACACCAGCCCGCCGCCCGCGGCCACGTCCCGGCCGCCCGCCAGGGCGACCGGGGGGACCGTCGCCGGATCGGCGAGATACGGCAGCCAGGGCGCGAACTCCTCGGGCAGCTCGACGAACAGCACCTCAGGCGCCGCCCGGTCGAGCATCGCCGGTACGGCCGCCGCCAGCGCCGGGGAGTGGTGCCGTACCCCGATCAGATACGGCTCCCGGCACCCGGCGAGCCCGGCCAGTGCCTCGGAAGGCCCCGTGCCGTCGCCCGCCGACACGCCATCCGCCGCGACCACCTCGGCCGCGACCGCCCCCGTCCCGATCGTTCCCGCCCCGACCTCCGGCTCATCCCAGCTCATCGCGCAGCCCCCACAGCGTCCGCCACAGCGGAGCGCCCGCCTCCGCCCGGCGGCGCACCGGGCCGTCCCAGTACCCCAACAGCCGTGCGTGGTCCGCCGGGTCGTCCTTGCGTACCGTCCCGAGCAGATGGCCGGGCAGCGTACGCAGAACATCCCGCCCGTCGCCGAGATACGCCGCGCCGAGCCCCATCGACGTGGCCACATGCACCGCCTCGGCCGTCGACATGACCGTTGAGGGGCGCTCGATCTCCCAGCCCTCCGCGCTCCGTCCCGTCCGCAGATCCCGGAAGGCGGTGACCAGCGCTTCGAGCACCGTGTCGTCCACGGAGAACGCCGCCCCGCCGCGCACCAGCGCCGCCGTCGCCTGAGCGCGCACCAACTCGGTCTCCGCGTCGAGATCGCCGATCGGGCCGACCGTCTCGAAGTTGAACCGGCGCTTCAGGGCGGCGGACATCTCGGAGACGCCCTTGTCGCGGAGGTTGGCGGTGGCGATCAGCGTGAAGCCCGGTACGGCGTGCACCGTGCTGTCCCCGCCCTCGCCGCCCGCCAGTTCGGGCACGGACATCCGGCGCTCCGACAGGATCGAGACCAGCGCGTCCTGCACCTCGGGCAGACAGCGCGTGACCTCCTCGACCCGGGCCACCGCGCCACGTGTCATGGCCGTGAGGACGGGGGAGGGCACCAGGGCCTCCCGGCTCGGCCCCTTGGCCAGCAGCAGCGCGTAGTTCCAGCCGTAGCGGAGCTGGTCCTCGGTGGTGCCCGCGGTGCCCTGCACCGTGAGTGTGCTGCTGCCGCACACCGCGGCGGACAGCAGCTCGGAGAGCATGGACTTGGCCGTGCCCGGCTCACCGACGAGCAGCAGTCCGCGCTCGCCCGCCAGCGTCACCACACACCGCTCCACGAGCGCCCGGTCTCCCACGAACTTCCGTGACACGACCAGTTGTCCGCCGTCGGCCGACCGCAACGCCTCACCGTCGGAACCACAGACGAACAGCACCACCGCGCGCGGCGTCAGCCGCCATCTCGGCGGGCGCGGTCCTTCGTCGTACGACGCGAGGAACGCCAGCTCCGCCGCGTACCGGTCCTCCGGCAGCTCCAGCTGCCGCCCCGGCTCGTGCTCCGCCGCCGTCATCTCTGTCACCGTCATCGTCTGCCTCCCCGGCCGCTACGGCCCTGGAACTCCTCGAACCCCGGCACATCGCCTTCAACGACCCGCCGCCACGCGGCCCTGTACAGCTCCGGCACCGGCCGGTCGGGCACCACATACGAATGCAGGTCCCACGGCAGCAGCGCCGTCTTCCAGCTCTCCGCCGGCAACCGCGGCGTCCGCTGCTCCAGCCAGCCGCCCGGCAGGAACAGCGAGCGGCCCGCCCGCGCGCGCTTGGCCTCCACCACCAGGTCCGTGGCGGCCAGTTCGGCCCGCGCCTTCTTCAGCCGGGCCGGCTTCCACCCCGTCCACTCGGCCTGGTGACGGTCGGTCGGATCGGGCAGCGCGAGCAGCATCAGATAGAGCACGGCGGCGTCCTCGGAGAGTCCGAACCGCTCCGCCGCCTCGCCCACCAGCTCCGGCGCGCCGAGCCGAGGGTCCTGTGGCCGCCCCGGCGGGCCGTCCGCCGTGACCAGCTCCATGAACTCCGCGCTGAGCAGCATCCGCAGCGCCGTCAGCTGCGGCGCCGCGCCCGCCATCGCGGCCAGCAGCGTCAGATCCGGATGGTCGGGACCGCCCTCGCCCTGGCCGTCCGTCCCTTCCATGGGCAGTACGGCCGAGGGCCGCACCCAGACACTCTCCCAGCGGTTTCCGTACCGCGAGGGCGTGAGCACCAGCGCCGGTGAGAACTCGAATATCTCCTTGTCGCCCGCGCCGCGCTCCGGCGGCAGGCCGCGGGCCTCGCGCAGTCGCTCGGACACGGAGTCATAGGCGGCGTCCCGGTCGACCACCAGATGCAGCAGCAGACCGGGATCCGCCAGCCGCTCCCGCAGCTTGCGCGCGGTGACCGGCAGGACCTCGCGCAGCGGGTCGCCGTACGGCAGCCGGTACGCGAACCAGCGCAGCGCCTCGACCATGGCATAGAGCGTGGACCCGGTCAGCAGCAGCCGCGGTTCCGCCGGCTCCAGCTCGCCGTCGACCATCCGCTGTTCGGTGCGGCCGGACAACTTCTCCTGCCACTCGGGGTTGAGCGCGTCATGTGCCGAGGTGCCGCCGCCCAGCTCGGCCACCAGCTGCCTGATCAGCGAGGGCGGTACGGGCCGTCGCCTGCCGAACGCCGTGATCCACGCCTCCACCAGTGGTTCCAGCGCGAACCCGGTGGTCCACAGCTCCGCCACCCGCTCCGGACCGGCGGGCAGCAGCAGTGCGCTGAAGGCCCGTCGCTCCCGGACACTCAGCGCGCCGAGCGTGGCGACCCCCACCTCCACCTCGGCGTTCTTCGCACCCAGCCGCTCCAGATACGCGGCGGGCAGCACCCCCTGGCCCCGGTAGCTGCCCATCTCCGGGGAGCCGAGCTGGAGCAGGGCGCCCGCGGTCGCGATGATCCCGACCCGCTCGGCGAAATCCATGGCCTGCTCGGGGCGGTACGGCAGCGGGCCCCGCTCCCGTACCAACTCCATGATCCGGCGCACCACCGGCGCCCGTACCGGATCGTCCGCCGCGCCCAGCACCTCGGACTCGATGAGCACGCACCCGTCCCAACCCCCGAAGGAGCCGGCCGGGTCGTACTCCACGCAGTGCCAGTACGCGTCCTTGTCGTCGGACCGCAGTTGGCCGAGGAACACCAGCCGCCGTGCCCCCGCGTGCCGTACCTCACCGGCGAGCTTGCTCGCCTCGCTGCCGGGGATCAGCAGTTCCACGGCGCGCAGCCGGCCGCGCGGGTCGGTCAGCAGCGCGTCACCGTCCGCCTCGACGGCCAGCGCCGCGTCAAAAAACTCCAGCAGCGCGGCCCGGTGTTCGTCGGAGGTGGTGGGTGAGGCGGCGCGCAGCGCGAGCGCCGCCATCCCGGCTCCGGCCAGCGTCACCCACCCCTGATCCGTCCGCTCGACCGGCGTGCGCCCCGGCACCGCGGCCGGTGCCAGCGCCTCCGACAACAGCCGGACCTGCTGGAGGACAGCCGCGCTCCCCTCCGGCACATGGTGGTAGTCGTACCGGTACGTCGACACGGCGAAGCCCTGGAACACCTTGCTCAGCACGGCGTCGTGGGCGTACCGGACCTTCTCCTCAGCGTGCTCCGAGCCCGGCCCGCGCGCCGCGCGCTCGGCGAGCGTGGCGATACGCCCGCTGTGGCGCGCCGCCTCGTCCACCAGCCCGGCCACGCCCGCGACCAGCCCGGGGTGGGTGATGTCCGGCAGCAGTCGGCGCACCGCCGCCTCCGCCTTCGTCCCTTCGGCGACCAAGGCCAGCAGCGCCCGCGCGTCCGCGTCCGTCACCGCGCGCAGCGCGGCCGAACCTCGCTCGTCACGCGTCCGCAGCGCGTGCCAGTACGACAGCGGGGCCACCAGCGGGGTGCCCGCCGCGTACGCGCCACCCCGGCCTCCGTCCTCGAAGCGCGCGATCTGGATGCCGTCGGTGTCGTACAGGGAAACCGACGCGCCGTAGCCACGGGACTCGCGCGGATGGAGCGAGGCCCCGCCGGGCAGCCGCAGCGGCGGCGCGGGAGTCCCGTCGGTGAGATGCTCGACGCGAGCGCGGGCCGGGACCGGCACCGCGGGGCTCCGGCTGCCGTCCACCGAACAGGCGGTGAGCGTCCCCTCCTTGGGGTCGTACGTCACCCACCAGCCCAGCAGCCCGTCCTTCGTGCCGAACGGAGAGGACTCCAGACCGGGCTGTACGGGCAGCAGCCGACAGGCCCGCTCCAGCAGCCGTACGCCGCCCCCGGCCAGCGCCGAGTCGAAGAACGCGGGCACCGACACCCGGCCCCTGCGGGCCGACTCCGGGTCGTACTCCCACCACTGGTTCTCGTGCAGCACCCATACGGAGATCCCGTCCGAGGCGACCGGGCGGCGCTCCGCCGCGAACGAGGTGTCGCCCGCGTACACCGGCCGCCCGCCGTAGCAGCGCCCTCCGTCGGGCAGCTCGAACGACGGCGTCTGGGCGTCCGTCCAGTGGTCGCTCAGCTCGCCCTTGGGCTGGAACACCTCGGCGGGACGGCCCGACCACACAGCCCGCCGGTCGTCGCCGTACCCGTTGGCGATCAGCCACTGGCCGCCCGCGTAACGGATCGTCATCGCGTCCCAGGAGCGGTTCGAGGCCGTCGGGGGAGTCAGCGGCCGCTGGTCGAGCACGGCCGTCGGCCCGACCGCCGCGACCTGCGTGCCGACCCGGACGAGCAGGGCGGGCCAGGAGTCCCGCATCTGGTACCACGCCTCGGCGCGGTACCCGTAACGCTGTCCCGAGGCCTTCGGGTCGACCTTGCCGAGCCCCGGCAGCGCCTCCTCCAGAGCGGGCCAGCCCAGCTCGTCGAGAATGCCCGCCCGCAAGGTCCTCGCCAGGGCGGGAGCGGGCGAGACCGCCGTGATACGCCGCACCGCCTCCGGCGCCGTGGCCAGCACGGACGGCGAGGAGAAGCGGCTGAGCCGCCGCAGCAGGCCGTCCAGCTCCGGCAGTCCGAAGGGCCGCGACAGATCGTCGGCGCGGTCGGCCAGCCAGCCCACGAGCACGGTGCGCAGCGCGGGATGGTCCGCGACCCGGTCGAGCCGGTCCTGGGCGTCACCACTGTCGGCCACCTGCTCCACGCCCGCACCCAGCAGCCGCGTGAACCGGGGATCGGTGGTCAGCGCGACCAGATCCCTGCGCCCCTCGCGTTCGTCCGTCAGCCAGTCGTCCAGATCGAGGTGCGAGGCGCCCTCCGAGGGCCCGGCGACCGGCACGCCCCACGCCAGACAGGCGTCGAGCAGATCCAGATCCGCCGTCACGCGCCGGCCGTAGCCGCCGAGCAGCCGTACCGGCGTGCCGTCGGCCACCAGCCGCCGCACCAGCCTTTCCAGCAGGGTCAGTTCGGCTTCGAGGCGCACGGTGGTCCGCCAGCCGCGCTGCCGGTGCCTGGCCCAGGACGACAGCCACTCGGCGGCCGGGACCGTCCCGTCCACCAGCAGCTCGACCGCCCCGCACCGGTCGAGCAGCGCCAGCCAGGACGCGTCGAACTCCTCGGGCCTGTCACCGCCCGTGGCGGGCAGCAGCGTCAGCAGCCGCTCCCGTACGGAGCGGTCCTCGGCCGCGATGGCGGCCAGGGCGGGCAGCGCGGCCTTCCAGAAGCCCCCCGCCGCGCGGTTCATCGGACCGGTGTGGATGATCTCGCCGAGCAGCGACTGCTCCTCGGCGTCCGCGTCCAGCCCCGCGCCCTTCGCGAGGCGCCGCAGATCCTCCAGCATGCCCGCGTACGGGGCGAGCCCGGCCGCGCACCGCTCCAGCGACACCGCCCTGAACTGTCCGTACGCCTCGGCCGCCGACAGCCGGACCGTCAGCGCCTTGGCGTGCTCACGCAGCGCCTTGCCGGTCAGCGCGCCCGCTCCGGCGAACTCCAGGAAGACCTCACGCAGCCGCTCCTCGTCGACCGCCAGCGCGTGCCGCTGCTCGGCCGCCCGCGCCTTGCCGAAGAACACCGAGGCCTGCTGCCGGGATTCGACGGCCAGGAAGAGCCGTGCCACCTGCTCGTAGTAGGTGGGCAGGAAATGCGGGACGGACCGGTCGAGCCTTTCGCCGATCTCGTCGAAACCCTCCTTCGCCAGCCCCGGCTTGGTGCTCACGAGCCGGGTGAGCCGTTCCATCTCCTTGACGACGGCCAGCGCGTGATGGCCGTTGGCCGGGTCGTTGACCAGCGCCCAGGCCGGGAAACCCAGCGACTGCCGCTTCACCCGGCCGACCTCGGTGACCTCGGCCGCGCCGAACCCCAGATACTCCAGGGCAAGATCCTCGGCGGCCCCGATCGCCCCGGGCACCAGCCGTACCACCGCGCGCTCGTCCAGCGCGGGATGGCCGTACGAACGCGCCGTCAGCACATCGCCGGAGGCACCGCCGAGTGGCAGCACCGCACCCGCCTCCAGCAGGTCCTTCCCCAGCCGCTCCCGCTCCGGAAGGTCCGCGCCCGTGGACTTCCCGTCCACCCGTGTCCCGCTCAGCGGTCGCATGCCGTTCACAGCGCCTTCTCCTCGTCGCTCTCGATCACACGGCCCGCGTACACCAGCGCGGCCATCCGCTCGCCCTCCGACCAGGCGACCGGCCCCACTTCGGCGAGCGGCAGCCGCCGCCCCGCCGTGTCACGCCACTCCAGCGAACCGGTCAGCGATTCCGACTCGGGGTAGTCGTCCCCCAGCCAGTACGCCGCCTCCAGCTGTCGGCCGTTCTCCACCAGCGGGCACACCGCCTGGCCGCCGCGCACCCGGTAGCCGAGCGAGACCGCGCGGGCCGTGGCGTGCCGCAGCTGCGCGAACTTCCCGTCGGCGTACGCCCGCCAGTCCTGCGCCGCACCGCGCCCGGTGGCGCCCCCGGCCGCCTCCGGCCGCCGCCACACCTCGCGGAACAGCTGCTCCGCGCCCTGCTCGACCCCCAGCTCGGCCGCGAACTCCCGCAACTCGGCCAGCTCTTCGAGCAGCACCGGATGCGGAATCAGCACCGTCTCCACCCGGGCCGCGTCCAGCCACACCGAATCCCCGTCCAGATCGACGATCCCCAGCCCCCGCGCCGGATCGGCGTTCCGCAGAAAACCGGCACGCTCCGTCTCCGCCGAGCCGTCCGCCGCCACCGGGGCCACGACGAGATCCCGCAACGCCGACTGCCAGGCCGGATCCGGCCACACCCGGGCCAGCAGGGCCACGGGCACGGGCAGTGAACGCACCAGCCAGGTGTCCACCTGCTCCCGGCACTCCCGCTCGTGCCGCCCCAGCCACTCCGCCAACTGCCGCAGCCGTACGACTTCCGCGTCGTCCTTGAGCTTCGGCGGCACCTGCTTCAGCGTGCGCCCCGCGGCGTTCCGGCACAGCACGCGCGTGCCGTCCAGCGCGACGGCATACCCGCCCGTTGTCTCGATCCAGCCCATGGCAGGACCCCTCCCCGACCTTCTGGTTCTGAACTGCCATCACAGTAAGTGAGGGGTCTGACAACGCCCCCGCGCCGTCGGCGAGATGGTGGAAAGCCGCCGTCACCACCGCGCAACCGCCCGGCAATCAGGACCCGCCACGATCGGTTCATGACGGAGCCGGCACACCACCGCATGTCACCCCCACAACCCCCCACACCGGCCACGCGGGAGTCACGGGACAGGGACGAGGAGCCGTTCCCCTTCGACACCGCGGGGCAGCTGCTCATCCGGATAACCGAGCGACTCGGTCACCAGCTCAGCCACATGGCGCGGAACGGGACCCACGGCAACACGCGCGGCGACACCCCCGCCTCCCCTGGTCCCGCCTCCTCTGGCCCCGCCCCCGCGAGCCCCGCCCCCACCGAACCCGCCCCCACCAAACCCGCGTCCACCGGCCTCGCGTCCATCCGTCCCGCACCCACCCTTGTCGTCGTCGCCCACGGCAGCCGCGACCCGCGCGCCCTGCGCACCATCACGGCGCTGCTCGACCAGGTCCGCGAGCTGCGCCCCGGTCTCGACGTACGGCTCGGCCACATCGAGCTCAACGAACCGCGGCTGCCCGACACCCTCGCCGCCCTCGGCGCCGGCCGGGCCGTCCTCGTACCTCTTCTCCTGAGCCGTGGCGTACACATCAAGCGCGACCTGCCCGCGTCAGCCGCCGCCGCACCCCGCCTGCGCACCCGGATCGCCGCGCCGCTCGGGCCGCATCCGCTGCTGGTCGAGGCGCTGTACGCCCGTCTCGTCGAGGCCGGCTGGCCCACGGACCGGAGCGACTGGACGGACCGGAGGGACCAGTCGAACCGGTCGGACCGGACGCGTAAGGGAGACCGGACAGGCCGGGGAGCCCCGGGGCACGGGCGTCGCGGCACCGACCCGACCGGGCACGGCGCCGGGATCGTCCTGGCCGCCGCCGGATCGCCCGACCCCGAGTCGGTGGCGGACACCCGCCGTACGGCCGTGATGCTCAGCGAACGTCTCGGCGGCGTACCGGTCGTCCCCGCCTACGCGTCCGCCGCCTCACCCACCGTCCCCGAGGCCCTGCGCGCCCTCGCCGCCCGGGGCCGCCGGCGCACCGCGATCGCCTCGTACTTCACCGCGCCCGGACACTTGGCCACCCGCAGCGCCGCCGCCGGAGCCGGGCTCGTCACAGAGCCCCGGCTCGCCGCCGCCCCGCTCGGCGCGCACCCGGCGATGGCCCGGCTGCTGCTCCACCGCTACGACGAGGCCCTGGTGGCACCCCTGACGGCGCCGCGCCCGCACAGCCCCGGGGACAGCCTCGGGGAGAGCTCCGGGGAGAGCTCCGGGGACAGCCCCGGGGAGGGCTGCTTTCAGCTGTCGAGTACGGCCTTCATGACGCTCTTCGCGATCGGAGCGCCGAGCCTGCCGCCGGAGATATCCGCACGGGAGATGTCCATGTCCGTGGGGTCGATGAAGACCGCGACAGCGACGGAGGCGTCGCCCTTCTGGCCGTAGGAGACGAACCAGCCGTACGGCACCTCCTGGCTGACATCGACCCCGCGCTGCGCGGTGCCGGTCTTCCCGCCGACCGTGACGCCGTCGATCAGCGCCCTCTTCGCGCTGCCCTCCGCGGCGGTGAACTCCATCATCTCCCGCACCTGTTCGGCGGTGTCCTCGGAGACGGCCCGGCTCTTGAGCGCGGGTTCGCGCTTGTCCAGGCTGGAGAGATCGGGGCCGCGCAGTTCCTCGACGATGTAGGGCTGCATCAGTTTGCCGCCGTTGGCGAGAGCGGCGGTCACCATGGCCATCTGCATCGGGGTGCTGGTGAGACTGCCCTGGCCCATGCCCGTCAGCGCGGTCCCCGGCCGGTCCAGTTTGTCGGGGTAGAGGCTCTTGGTGGCCAGCATGTCACCGAAGTCCTCGGAGTAGACATCGGCGTTGAACCCGAACTTCTCCGCCGTCTCGCGCATCTTGTCCGCGCCGACCTTGGCCGCCGCGTCGAGGAAGACGTTGTTGCAGGAGTACTGCATGGCGGTCTTCAGCGACGCCCTGTCGCACACCTCGTCGCCCGCCTCACTGCTGATCTTGTTGCTGGAGAGCGGCAGGGGATACGGGGAGACGGCGTCGGAGGGGGCGTCGATGTCCGTGATCACTCCGTGCTCCAGGGCAGCGGCGGCCGTGAGGATCTTGAACGTGGAGCCGGGCGGATAGGTCTCCCGCAGAGCCCGGTTGGCCAGCGGCTTGCCCTTGTCGGCGTCGAGCGCCTTGAACCTGTCGCCCTCCTTGAAGGACAGCCCCGCGAAGGTGGAAGGGTCGTAGGAGGGCGTGGAGACGAGCGAGAGGACCTTGCCGGTCCGCGGATCGAGGGCGACGACCGCGCCCCGGGCGTCGAGGTCGGTCAGCCCCTTGTAGGCGGCCTTCTGCGCCTTCGGATCGATGGTGGTGATCACATCACCGCCGCGCGGCTTCTCGCCGGTGAGGACATCCAGGGCACGTCCGAAAGCGAACCGGTCGTCCTGTCCGCTGAGCACCTTGTCGTATGTCTTCTCCAGCAGGGACATGCCCTGGGCCTGCGAGGCGTAGCCGGTGACCGGGGCGTACATCGGCCCGTCGGCGAAGGTGCGCCGGTAGGCGAACTCCGCGTCCGTGACCTCCCGCGAGCCGGTGACCGGCCGGCCTCCCACGATGATGTCCCCGCGCGGCTGCGAGAACTGGGCGATCTTCACGCGGCGGTTGTTCTCGTGGTTGGCGAGGCTGTCGCTCTGGACGAACTGGAGCCAGTTGGCCCGCACCAGCAGGGCGAGTACGAGCACCCCGCAGAAGATGGCGATACGCCTCAGCGGCTTGTTCATCGAGCTCTCCTCTCCCACGCACCCGCGCGGTCACCTCCACGCACTCGCACGTGGTCACACATTCGATCTTCCTGATGCAGATGCCATGTATCGCTCAGCGGTTCCGGCGAGCCGGCATCACCCGCCCCACGAGCCCGCACCCGTGCCAGTCACCCGTGCCGGTCACCCGCAGCAGTCACCCGCGCCGGTCACCCGCACCAGTCACCCACGCCGGTTACCTTCGGTGCATGGCAGGCACCACCGATACCACCACACCGCACCCCCCGGAACCGCCGCGCGGGTACGACGACGCGGCCACCGAACGCTGGGCACCCGAACCCGACAAGCGTCCGGGCCGCACCGCGTTCCAGCGCGACCGCGCGCGCGTACTGCACTCCTCCGCGCTGCGCAGGCTCGCGGGCAAGACCCAGGTGGTGACCCCCGGATCGCGCGGCCAGGAGTGGGACGCCAGCCCCCGTACCCGGCTGACCCACTCCCTGGAGTGCGCCCAGGTCGGCCGCGAGCTCGGCGCGGCGCTCGGCTGCGACCCGGATCTCGTCGAGGCCGCGTGTCTCTCCCACGACATGGGCCACCCGCCCTTCGGCCACAACGGCGAGCAGGCGCTCAACGACTTCGCCGCCGACTGCGGCGGCTTCGAGGGCAACGCCCAGTCGCTGAGGCTGCTGACCCGCATCGAGCCGAAACGTTTCGTCCGCTCCGATGCGGTGGGCACGGGCACGGCCATGG
The DNA here is from genome assembly GCF_042789485.1 of Streptomyces sp. NPDC056835. Classification (NCBI taxonomy): domain Bacteria; kingdom Bacillati; phylum Actinomycetota; class Actinomycetes; order Kitasatosporales; family Streptomycetaceae; genus Streptomyces; species Streptomyces sp. NPDC056835. The sequence goes on along the minus strand of NZ_JBHUBB010000001.1, from coordinate 341,108 downwards.
GCACGGGCACGGCCATGGCCACGGACACGCCGGCGGCCGATGACGCCGAGCCCGGCGGCCTGGTCAGCGTCGGCCTCAACCTCACCCGGGCCGCACTGGACGCCGCCACCAAATATCCCTGGCCGCGCGGCGCGCATCCCACCGAGCCCGGCTCGGCGAAATTCGGTGTGTACGAGGACGATGTGCCGGTCTTCACCTGGGTCCGCAAGGGCGCGCCCGCGGACCGTACCTGCTTCGAGGCGCAGGTCATGGACTGGTCCGACGATGTGGCCTACAGCGTCCATGACTTCGAGGACGGGCTGCACGCGGGCCATGTCGACCCCGCCGCGCTCACCTCCGCGTCCGAGCGGAGCACGATCTGGGCGGTGGCCATCGGCCGCTACGTACCCGCGGGCACGGACCCGCGGGAGCTGGCCGCCGCGCTCGACCGGCTGATGGCACAGGAATGGTGGCCGCACTCGTACGACGGATCCGCCGTCGCGCAGTCCCGGCTGAAGGACGCCACCAGCCAGCTCATCGGCCGCTTCTGCGAAGCCGCCGAGGGCGCCACCCGGCGGGCGTACGGTACGGGCCCGCTCACCCGGTACGCCGCCGAGCTGGTCGTCCCGCGCGAGGCCCGGCACGAATGCGCGGTCCTCAAGGCCGTCGCCGACCGCTATGTCATGCAGCGCGCCGAACAGGAGGTCCTCCGCGCCGACCAGCGGATCGTCCTGGCCGAGCTGGCGGGCGCGCTCACGGCCCGCGCCCCCGAGGGGCTCGATCCGCAGTTCCGCGCGCTGTTCGACACCGCCCGCGACGACCGGGCGCGCAAGCGCGTCATCGTCGACCAGATCGCGTCACTCACCGACGCGGCGGCCCGCTCCCTGCACGCGTCACTCACCGGCCGCCGCTCCTCACAGCCCTGATCACAGCTCTGAAACCGCTGAACCGCCCTGACACCGCTGAGCGACCACCGCTGAGCGACCACCGCGCACCCGTGCGGCCCGCGCGGCCCGTGCGGCCCCACGGATGGTCCAATGAGCGATGCTCCGATGAAGGTGGTGCGATGAAGGGGTGACATGCGCCCCTCATGCCTCACGGCTCCTGATCACCGGTTGCAGGAGAGTAGCCGGATCACAGCAGTGAGACATGCCCGTGGAGCGCTCCCTCTTTCGCCATCACGCTCCGTGCGGGACGCTCGCAGATGGCGGCAGCGCGAAGAGGAGGCATCAAGTGGTCGACGCACATCGGACATTTGTCATCGTCGGCGGTGGACTCGCCGGGGCCAAGGCGGCGGAGACCCTGCGTGCGGAAGGGTTTACCGGCCGGGTGATCCTCATCGGTGACGAGCGCGACCATCCCTATGAACGCCCTCCGCTGTCCAAGGGATATCTGACCGGTTCCGAGGAGCGGGACAGCGTCTTCGTGCACGAGCCCGCCTGGTACGCCCGGGCCCAGGTGGAGCTGCATCTCGGCCAGACCGTCACCTCCATCGACCGGGACACCCGGTGCGTACATCTCGGCGACGGCACCTCCGTACGGTACGACAAGCTGCTGCTGACCACCGGCGCGGAACCGCGCCGCCTCGACATCCCTGGCACGGACCTGGCGGGCGTCCACCATCTGCGCCGCCTCGCGCACTCCGACCGGCTGCGCCAGGTACTCGCCTCCCTCGGCCGCGACAACGGCCATCTGGTGATCGCGGGCGCGGGCTGGATCGGCCTGGAGGTCGCGGCGGCGGCCCGCGGCTACGGCGCCGAGGTCACCGTCGTCGAGACCGAGGAGACCCCGCTCCTGCGGGTCATCGGCCCGGAGCTGGGCCAGCTCTTCACCGATCTGCACCGGGAGCACGGCGTACGGTTCCACTTCGGTGTCCGGCTCACCGAGATCACCGGACAGGACGGCATGGTCCTCTCGGCCCGTACGGACGACGGCGAGGACCACCCCGCGCACGATGTGCTCGCCGCCATCGGCGCCGCCCCGCGCACGGCCCTCGCCGAGGCCGCCGGTCTCGCTCTCGCCGACCGCGCGGACGGCGGCGGGATCGCCGTGGACGCCGCGCTGCGCACCTCCGACCCCGATATCTTCGCGGCCGGCGACGTGGCCGCCTTCCCGGTCACCGGCTGGGGCGCCACGCTCGCCACCGACCGGGTACGCGTCGAGCACTGGGCCAACGCCCTCAACGGCGGCCCGGCCGCCGCCCGCGCCATGCTCGGCGAGGACGTCGTCTACGACCGGATCCCGTACTTCTTCTCCGATCAGTACGACCTCGGCCTGGAGTACTCCGGCTGGGCCCCGCCCGGCTCGTACGACCAGGTGGTCGTGCGGGGCGATGCCGGAAAGAGGGAGTTCTGCGCGTTCTGGCTGAAGGACCGCAAGGTGCTCGCCGGGATGAACGTCAACGTGTGGGACGTCACCGAGGACATCCAGCGCCTCATCCGTTCCGGTGCCCGGCAGGATCTGGACGCCCTCGCCGACCCGGGTGTCCCGCTCGGCTCGCTGACCACCTGACCCGGTCCGGACGGCCACGGCGGCCCCGGCCGCGTACCGACGGTCCATGGGTGTCAGTACGTCCCCGTAGAATTCACGCGTGGCCGGCAGGATCAACGATGACGACGTGAAGGCGGTTCGGGACGCGGTCCCGATCGACGCCGTCGTGTCCGACTACCTTCAGCTGCGCAGCGCGGGCGGTGGCAACCTCAAGGGTCTCTGCCCGTTCCACGACGAGAAGTCCCCCTCCTTCCAGGTCAGTCCGAGCAAGGGTCTGTTCCACTGCTTCGGCTGCCAGGAGGGCGGGGACACCATCGCCTTCGTGATGAAGATCGACCATCTCTCCTTCTCCGAGACGGTCGAGCGGCTTGCCGCCAAGGGGGGTATCACCCTCCGGTACGAAGAGGGCGGATACAACCCGGCGAGCCAGCGCGGCGAGCGCACCCGCCTGGTCGAGGCGCACAAGATCGCCGCCGAGTTCTATGTCGAGCAGCTTTCCGGTCCCGAGGCCGAGACCGGCCGGAAGTTCCTCGCCGAGCGCGGTTTCGACCAGGCCGCCGCAGAGCATTTCGGCGTCGGTTACAGCCCCGTCGGCTGGGACCACCTCACCCGCTTTCTGCGCGGCAAGGGCTTCACCGACAAGGAGCTGCTGCTCTCCGGTCTCTCCCAGGACGGCCGCCGCGGTCCCATCGACCGCTTCCGCGGCCGGTTGATGTGGCCCATTCGCGACATCTCGGGCGAGGTGGTCGGCTTCGGCGCGCGCAAGCTGCGCGAGGACGACAACGGCCCGAAGTACCTCAACACCCCCGAGACGTCGATCTACAAGAAGTCCCAGGTGCTGTACGGCGTCGACCTGGCGAAGAAGGACATCGCCAAGGCCAGCCGCGCCGTGGTCGTCGAGGGGTACACCGATGTGATGGCCTGTCATCTGGCCGGGGTCACCACCGCCATCGCCACCTGCGGCACGGCCTTCGGCGGCGACCACATCAAGATCCTCCGACGGCTGCTGATGGACAACGGCAGCGCCCGTGTGATCTTCACCTTCGACGGGGACGCGGCGGGCCAGAAGGCCGCGCTGCGCGCCTTCGAGGACGACCAGAAGTTCGCCGCCGAGACCTATATCGCCATCGCCCCCGACGGGATGGACCCGTGCGAGCTGCGGCTCGCCAAGGGCGACGAGGCCGTCCAGGACCTGGTCCAGCCGCGTACGCCGCTCTTCGAGTTCGCGATCCGCCAGATCGTCGGGCGGTACGACCTGGAGACCCCGGCGGGCCGGGCGGCGGCGCTGGACGAGTCGGCCCCGATCGTCGCGCGGATCAAGAACGGCTCGTCGCAGCACGAGGTCGCGGTGCAGCTCGCCGGCATCCTCGGCATCCTCGACACCCAGTTCGTGGTCAAGCGGGTGGCGCAGATGGCGCGCTGGGCGCGCGACCGCGGCGGCCGGGGCCCGGCGCCCGCCCCGGAGCGCCGCTCGCAGCAGTCGCAGTCGTACGCCGCCCGGACCCCGCAGGGCCCCGCGGGCCCCGCGCTCAATCTCCGCAGCCCCGCCCACCGCACCGAGCGCGAGCTGCTGAAGCTCGCCCTCCAACGGCCCGAGCTGGTCTCCCCGGCCTTCGACGCCTACGGCGAGGACGAGTTCACGGCCCCGCCGTACGCCGCCGTACGCCGCGCCATAGAAGACGCGGGCGGCGCCGAGCAGGGCCTGGGGTCCGCCCCCGAGTATCTGGCGAGGGTCCGTGACGCCGCGCCGAACGACACGGTGCGCGCCATGGTCACCGAGCTGGCGGTGGAGGTCTTCCACGGCAAGACGATCGACGAGGTCTACGCGGGCCAGCAGCTCGTCCAGGTCAGGCTGCGCGCCGTCGACCGCCGCGTCCGCGAGGTGACCGGCACGCTCACCCGGCTGGGCACGCGGCCCGATCCGGACCATTACGCGGCCGTCCAGAAGGAACTGTGGGTGCTTCAGCAGTACGGCCAGTCGCTGCGCAACGACGGCGCCGCCGCCCTGTAGACCCCCTCCGGGGCTCCGCGCGGTAACGGCACGGTTACGTACAGGGCGCAAAAAGTCACCGCACGCCCCTCGTGGCAGCGATATGTCGTACCCCACACTGGGGTGCGGTGCCTGAGTTCACCGGAGCGCGGCCGGCCTACCGACGGTGGGCGCCTCACCCCCGCGGATCCGCTCATCGTGTACGGGACGGAAGGCGGCCCGGCCGTCCTCGTCCCGCTGCCGTACGCCCCCCGCCCCGAACCGGCAGCGATCACCTGGAGGTCGCCCCCCGTGCAGACCCAGACCCAGACCCTCGCCGAGAAGTTAGCCGCGCCCCCCTCAGCACCACCCCCAGCGCCCGCGCCCTCACCAGCGCCCGCGCCCTCACCAGCGCCCGCGCCCTCACCAGCGCCCGCGCACGCCCCATCCGCCGCGTCCTCCGCCGCGTCCCCCGCCGGCCTCGCGCCCGCCGTCCCTCCGCAGAGCCGCGCCGCGCACCACCCCGAGACGGCCGTACGGGAGGCGGAGGCGGAGGCGAGACCTCCCGAGACCGCCGAGGAACCGCTCACCGAGCACCCCGTGGAGGTGCCCCTCGTGCCCGAGCCCACGGGCCGGCCGGGCAGCCGCGCCGACACCGGCGGACCCTCCTCCGATCTCTTCCGTCAGTATCTGCGGGAGATCGGGCGGATTCCGCTGCTCACCGCCTTCGACGAAGTGGACCTCGCCCGCCGGGTCGAAGCCGGTCTCTTCGCCGAGGAGAAGCTGAGCACCACCCCCGATCTGGACTCCCAACTGGCCCTCGATCTCGACCGGCTGGTCGTGCTGGGCCGGATGGCCAAACGCCGTCTCATCGAGGCCAATCTGCGACTGGTCGTCTCGGTGGCCAAACGCTACGTCGGCCGCGGACTGACCATGCTCGATCTCGTCCAGGAGGGAAATCTCGGCCTGATCAGGGCAGTCGAGAAGTTCGACTACGCCCGCGGCTACAAGTTCTCGACGTACGCGACCTGGTGGATCCGCCAGGCGATGTCCCGGGCGCTCGCAGACCAGGCCCGCACCATCCGCGTCCCGGTCCATGTGGTCGAGCTGATCAACCGCGTCGTACGCGTCCAGCGCAGACTGCTCCAGGAGCGCGGTTACGAGCCGACCCCCGAAGAGGTGGGCGCCCAGCTGGAACTGGCCCCCGACCGGGTCAGGGAGGTGCTGCGGCTCTCCCTGGAGCCGGTCTCCCTGCACGCCCCCGTGGGGGAGGAGGAAGATGTCGCGCTCGGGGATCTGATCGAGGACGGCGACGCCGCGTCCCCCGTCGAGTCGGCGGCCTTCCTGCTGCTGCGCCAGCATCTGGACGCCGTGCTCTCCACCCTCGGCGAGCGTGAACGCAAGGTCATCCAGCTGCGGTACGGACTGGCCGACGGCCGGCCCCGCACCCTGGAGGAGATCGGCCGGATCTTCGGCGTGACCCGCGAACGCATACGCCAGATCGAGTCCAAGACGCTCGGCAGACTCCGCGACCACGCCTACGCGGACCAGCTTCGCGGCTACCTGGACTGAGCTCGGAGCGTCGAGACCGGCGCCGCGCCCGTACCCACCCGAAGGCGGAGACGGACGCGGCGCCCGGAATCAGGACCCGTGACCGGCACTCACCGGCCGCGCCGGTCAGTCCACTTCGGCGACCGCCTGCGCGAACTGGGCCGCGTACAGCCGCGCGTACGCGCCTTCCGCCGCCAGCAGTTCGTCGTGCGTGCCCTGTTCGACGATCGCGCCGTTCTCCATCACCAGGATCACGTCCGCGTCCCGGATCGTGGAGAGCCGGTGCGCGATCACAAAGCTCGTACGGCCGTGGGCCAGCCGCGCCATCGCCTTCTGGATCAGCACCTCGGTCCGGGTGTCCACCGAACTGGTCGCCTCGTCCAGCACCAGGATCACCGGATCGGACAGGAACGCCCGCGCGATGGTGATCAGCTGCTTCTCACCCGCGCTGACCCCCGACCCCTCGTCGTCGATCACGGTGTCGTAACCGTCGGGGAGCGTACGGACGAACCGGTCGGCGTGGGCCGCCCGCGCCGCCTCCTCGATCTCCTCACGGCCGACCTCCCGCGACGCGCCGTACGCGATGTTGTCCGCGATCGTGCCGCCGAACAGCCAGGTGTCCTGAAGGACCATGCCTATCCCTGACCGCAGTTCCGCACGGGACATCCGCGCCACGTCCGTGCCGTCCAGTGTGATCCGGCCGTCCGTGACCTCGTAGAACCGCATCAGCAGATTGACCAGGGTGGTCTTGCCCGCGCCCGTCGGCCCGACGATCGCGACCGTCTGCCCCGGGTCCACCGAGAGCGACAGATCGTCGATCAGCGGCTTGTCGGGCTCGTACCGGAACGACACATGCTCCAGCGTGACCCGGCCCTGACGTTCGCGCAGCCGCTCCACCGCGGGGGCGTCGGCCTCCTGCTCCTCCGCGTCGAGCAGTTCGAAGATCCGCTCGGCGGAGGCGACACCCGACTGCACCAGGTTGGCCATCGACGCGACCTGCGTCAGCGGCATCGAGAACTGACGCGAGTACTGGATGAACGCCTGCACATCACCGATCGACAGCGTGCCCGAGGCGACCCGCAGCCCGCCGACGACCGCGACCAGCACATAGTTCAGATTGGAGATGAAGAACATCAGCGGCTGCATGATCCCGCTGTTGAACTGCGCCTTGAATCCGGCTTCGTAGAGCTGGTCGTTCTGCTCGCGGAACGCCTCGGCCGACTCGTTCTGCCGCCCGAAGACCTTCACCAGGGCGTGCCCGGTGTACATCTCCTCGATATGCGCGTTCAGCGTGCCGGTGACCTTCCACTGCTGGACGAACTGCGGCTGCGACCGCTTGCCGACCTTCGCCGCCACCAGCACCGACAGCGGGACCGTCACCAGCGCGACGACCGCCAGCAGAGGCGAGATCCAGAACATCATCACCAGCACACCGATGATCGTCAGCAGCGAGTTGATCAGCTGCCCCATCGTCTGCTGCATGGTCTGCGAGATGTTGTCGATGTCGTTCGTCGCCCGGCTCAGCACCTCACCGCGCGGCTGCTGGTCGAAGTACGACAGCGGCAGGCGCGACAGCTTCGCCTGGATCTCCTCCCGCATCCGGTACACCGTGTGGTTGATGACCCGGATGGAGAGCCGTGTCGACACCAGCATCAGCAGCCCGGCGGCGATATAGACCACCAGCACGATCAGCAGGACCTCGCCCACGGCGCCGAAGTCGATGCCCCGGCCCGGGGTGAAGTCCACTCCGGAGAGCAGATCGGCCAGTCCGTCGTCGCCCTTGGCCCGTAGCCCCTCGATGGTCTGCGCCTTGGTGACACCGCCGGAGGTCTGCCGGCCGATGACCCCCGCGAAGATGAGGTCCGTCGCCTTTCCGAGGATCTTCGGTCCCACGACCGACAGCGCGACGCTCACCACACCGGCCGCGAGCATGCACCAGAGGGTCGCCCGCTCCACGAGCAGCAGCCTCAGCAGCCGCTTGCCCGATCCCTTGAAGTCCATGGACCGCTGTGCCGGGCCCGCCGCCATCATGCGTCCGCCTGGACCGCTCATCAGGCAGCCTCCGCCTCGGTCAGCTGGGAGAGCACGATCTCCCGGTATGTCTCGTTCTCCGCCATCAGTTCGTGATGGCCGCCCGACCCCACGATCCGCCCCTCGTCGAGCACCACTATCCGGTCGGCGTCACGGATGGTGGAGACCCGCTGGGCGACGATCACGACGGTCGCCTCCGCGGTCTCCAGCGCCAGCGCGCCGCGCAGCGCCGCGTCCGTGGCGTAGTCCAGCGCCGAGAACGAGTCGTCGAACAGATAGATCTCCGGCCGCTGCACCAGCGTCCGCGCGATCGCGAGCCGCTGCCGCTGACCGCCGGAGACATTCGTGCCGCCCTGCGCGATCGGCGCGTTCAGCCCGCCCTCCAGGGCCGCGACGAACTCCTTCGCCTGGGCGACCTCCAGCGCGTGCCACAGCTCCACGTCGGTCGCGTCCGGATTGCCGTACCGCAGATTCGTCGCCACCGTCCCGGAGAACAGATACGGCTTCTGCGGTACGAGACTCACGGTCTTCGCCAGCAGCACCGGATCCAGCTCGCGCACATCCTGGCCGTCGACGAGCACTTCCCCGCCGGTCGCGTCGAACAGCCGCGGAATGAGCTCGAGCAGCGTCGACTTGCCGCTGCCCGTCGACCCGATCACCGCGGTCGTCTCACCGGGCCGCGCCACCAGCGACACCTCGCGCAGGACGGGCTCCTCGGCGCCGGGGAAGCGGAACTCCGCGTCCCGCACCTCCAGATGTCCGTGCCGGCGCAGCTCCCGCACCGGGTTCTCCGGTGGTACGACGCTCGAACTGGTGCCGAGCACTTCCTCTATGCGCTCGGCGCACACCTCGGCGCGCGGCACCATCATGAACATGAAGGTGGCCATCATCACCGCCATCACGATCTGCATCAGATACGCGAGGAACGCGGTCAGCGCGCCGATCTCCATCCCGCCGCTGTCGATCCGGTGCGCGCCGAACCAGACGACGGCGACCGACGACAGATTCACGACCGTCATCACGGTCGGGAACATCAGCGCCATCAGCCGGCCGGTCGACAGCGCGACATCGGTCAGCTCGGTGTTTGCGCCCCGGAAGCGCTCCTTCTCGTAGTCGTCCCGTACGAAGGCCCTGATCACGCGGTTACCGGTGATCTGCTCGCGCAGTACCCGGTTCACCGTGTCCAGCCGGGTCTGCATGGTCCGGAACAGCGGCCGCATCTTCCTGATGATGAGGCTCACGGAGATACCGAGCAGTGGGACGACGGCCAGCAGCACCGACGACAGCGGGATGTCCTGGCCGAGCGCCATGATGATGCCGCCGACACACATGATGGGCGCGGACACCATCAGCGTGAACGCCATCAGGACCAGCATCTGGACCTGCTGGACATCATTGGTGGTGCGGGTGATCAGCGAGGGGGCGCCGAAGTGACCCACCTCACGGGCGGAGAAGCTCTGTACCCGGTCGAAGATGGCGGCCCGCACATCCCGGCCGAGGGCGGAGGCGGTCCGCGCGCCGTAGTACACGGCGCCGATGTTGCAGATCACCTGGACGACACTGACGGCGATCATGATGCCGCCGAACTCCAGGATGTAGCCCGAGTCCCCCTTCACCACACCGTTGTCGATGATGTCGGCGTTGAGGGTGGGCAGGTAGAGGGTGGCGCACGTCTGCAACAGCTGGAGCGCCACCAGCAGGGCTATCGGTCTCTTGTACGGGGCGAGATGGGCTCGCAGAAGTCGTAGCAGCACGCGCAGTCTCTCGGGGTCGGCTCGGGATGAAGGTCGCGAGAACGGGGATCAGCCCCCATCTTGCGGTACCGCCCCCGCCGAGCCCCATGGGTTTATGTCCAAGGACGGGTCAAGAAGGACGGGTCGAGAAGGGAAAGCGCGCTCCGGCCGCCCCGACAGCGCTCCCGCGCGCGCTCCGCCCCACCGGCCCGCCCGGCCGGCCCGCCCCGCTCAGCCCCCGTGCCCGAACGCCCCGGGGTGGATCTGCTCCCGCGTCGCCGTGTACTGCTGCCGTACCGCCGTGCCCACGGCCGCGTCCTCACCCGGCTCGAACACCTGGGCCGCCGCGCCCTGCCAGGCCGGCGGGTTGTGCGGGGAGAGCGACCCCTGCGAGACGCCGAGCGCCCAGGCCGCCTGCCGCGCCGCCCCGATCGCGGTGTAGTCGGCGGGCTGCGGTACGACCACCTGCGCCCCGAAGATCGCCGGAGCCAGGGCCTGTACGGCGGGCAGCTCGGCGGCGGCGCCCAGCAGGAACACCCGCCGCACCTCCACCCCCCGTCCGCGCAGTACGTCCATCGCGTCGGCGAGCGAGCAGAGCATCCCCTCGAACGCGGCCCGTGCCAGATGCTCCGGCTTCATCGACTCGCGCCGCAGCCCGGTCAGCGTGCCCGCCGTGTGCGGCAGCTGCGGGGTCCGCTCGCCCTCCAGATACGGCAGGAACACCAGCCCCGAGGAGCCCGGCGTGGACTTGAGCGCCAGCGCGGACAGCTCGGCCAGCTCCGCCGTCCCCAGCAGCTCCGCCGTACCGCGCAGCGCCCTGACGGCGTTCAGCGTGTGCACGACGGGCAGATGCATCCCAGTGGCGTCCGCGAAGGAAGTGATCATTCCGGACGGGTCGGCCGCCGCCTCGTGATGGACGGCCATCACCGACCCGGACGCCCCCAGCGACACCACGGCGTCCCCGACCGCGACGCCGAGCCCGAACGCGGCGGCCATCGTCTCGCCGGTCCCCGCCGAGATCAGCAGCCCCTCGGGGGTGGTCCCGGCGGTGTCCGCGGGGCCCAGGACCTCGGGCAGCGCGGCCTGGTGCCCGAGCGCCAGCTCCACCAGATCCGGCCGGTACGCCCCCGTACGCGCGGACCAGTAGCCGGTCCCGGAGGCTCCGCCCCGGTCGGTCGTCCTGCGCGCCGGGCGCCCCAGCAGCTGCCAGACCAGCCAGTCGTGCGGCTGGAGCACCAGCGCGGTGCGCCGCGCAGCCTCGGGCTCGGTCCGCGCCAGCCAGCGCAGCTTGGCCACGAGCTGACTCGACTGCGGTACGGACCCGACGGCCTCGGCCCAGGCGTGCCGTCCGCCCAGCGCGTCGATCAGATCGGCGGCGGCGACCTGCGCGCGCTTGTCATTGCCGACCAGCGCGGGCCGTACGGGGTTTCCCTGCCGGTCCAGCGCCACCATGCCGTGCTGCTGCGCCGCCACCCCGATGGCCTGCACGCCCTCCAGCAGCCCGCCGGACGCGGCCTCGCCGAGGGAGAGCAGCCAGGCCTGTGGATCGACCTCGGTGGCTTTGGGCTCGACCGGATGGGCCGCGTACCCCTGCCGCAGCACGGCACCTGTGTCCGCGTCGCAGACGACGACGCGTGTGAACCCGGACGAACTGTCCAACCCGGCGACTATTCCCATGACACCCGATTCTGCCGCACGCGCGGCACCAGGAGCGCTGCCGGGACGCCCCGGGGGTCCTGATCCGGGTCAGGTATTGCTCGTACCCCAGTCGTCCTGGCCGTTCTGGCTCCGCTCGCGCAGGGAGCGCACCCGCTGGGCGACGGAGTCGGGGAGCTTGTCGCCGACCATGCCGTTCACCGAGTGGTACGCCTTGCCCGCGACCTCGCGGCCGGTCTGCGCGGCGGACTCGGCCGCGTTGCGCACCGCCGGGTTCTGCGACACCTGGCGGGCCGATTTCTTGAGCTGCTCGTAACGCTCACGGCCGGCGCGGGTCCCCAGGACATATCCGCAAGCCAGTCCCGCGATGAATGTGAGGCGGTACCGCATGGCTGCCACCCTTCCCTCTTGGCGTCGGAGTCCCCAGCGTCAGCGTCGGACCGTAGGTCTGTGCTCTGCGCCTACCCCGTCGGGGCCCGGGATCACCCGGCGTACCCCGGGTCGATACCGATTGGCAAAGCACCCCCCTGCTTGCGCTAATGTATGTGTCGCAGCGAACGCGCGCCGCCCGGGAGGACCGGGGTAGGTACGTTCGGTGCAGACGCAGCAATCCCCTGTAGCTCAATTGGCAGAGCAGCCGGCTGTTAACCGGCAGGTTACTGGTTCGAGTCCAGTCGGGGGAGCGCGATCCCCTGTAGCTCAATTGGCAGAGCATTCGGCTGTTAACCGGAGGGTTGCTGGTTCGAGTCCAGCCGGGGGAGCGGTAGTACGAGGAGGGCCCTTCGGGGTCCTTTTTCGTGTGCCCGTTGTCACTCCGCGATACCCCGCCGACCGGGCTTCCGCCCCTTTTGGGTACCTCTTACGGATCTACTCCGCGGTTCCTGGAACCGGACGGCGCACGGCGAAGTCCTCATGGTCAGAGGATGCCGACCATCCGAGGCAGGAGATCGTATGAGCGGCTATGCTGCGGCAGACGGGCGCGCACAAATGTGCGCGACGCGCCGTTAGGGGCGGTAGCTCAGCCGGTTAGAGCAGCGGACTCATAATCCGTCGGCCGTGGGTTCGAGTCCCACCCGCCCCACGCATGCTTCTCCCAGGAGAACCGTTTCTACACTGGGGAAACGGGTGAACGCGGGTCGCCACTCCCGTGTGGCGACCCCCGTTCATTCGTTCAGACCAAGATCCAGTGGACACGCAGTGGACGCGGGGACGATTCAGTGGACAGGAGCGCCCTTACGCAGCCTTCCGACGGGTGTTCGGAGCCCGGCGGGTGGCCCGGGAGGCCCCGGGCGGCAGGCCTGTGGGCAGCGCCCAGCCGTCCACGCCCGGGGACTCCGAGCGGGCGACCGTGAAGCGCGTGAGCGAGAAGTCCGACCGCTGCTCCTCCGGGTAGCGGTCGTTGAAGTTCTCCACCCGTACCAGTTCCAGGTCGTTGGTGGTGCAGTGATCCCGTATCCACTTCACGGCCGCGTTGGCAGCGTCATCCGGGCCCCGCCCGGCCAGGGTGATCATGCCGAGGAGAGCAGAGTCGGGTTGGGCCTGTGCTCCGACGGCCCAGGTGTCACCTGACTGTCGTGCCCCGTGGGCGAAGAAGACGGCGATGTCGTTCCGCCAGGCTGTCTCGGGGATCGGCAGCGGGGTGCGCACGATGAAGGGGATGTCGCGGGGAACGACGGCCATAACCGACTCGGCCTCGGCCCGCATCATGACCGGGCCGGGCTTCTCGCCGGTGCGCTTCCAGTGCTCGACGCGCTCGGGCGTCCACACCAGCGGCTTCGGCCGTGTGACCGGCGGCAGCTCCACGAGCTGTGCCCAGTTCCTGCTGAACGCTTGCTCGCGCTTGATCCCCCAGGACAGAGCTGAGCTGAGGGTGTCGTTGATGCGGTGCATGGTGGTGGCGGAGGTGGTCTTCCGCAGCCCCCTTTTGCCCTCGCGGAGTGCCGCGTTCGAGTCGAGGAAGGCTCGACGGGCGGTGCGGCGCTCCTCCTTCTTGGCGTAACCCGCCGTCCTCACCCAGGTTTGGTGTGCCTCGTCGCGGTCCTTCTGGAGCTGATCGACGCGGAGGCGGTGGAGAATCCGCTCGGCGTTCTCCTTCTCGATCGCGTCGTACAGCTTGTCGAGGTGACGCACCTTGAGGTCGCGTCGCTTGATGTGCCCGAGGTGAGGGAGCAGGTAGTTGCTGATGTGCTCCTCGTAGCCGTGGCGGGTTGTGCGGGCCAGCGACTTCTTCGCCTTGATCCACCGGAGGAAGAAGTCTCCGCACTTCTCGTCGGACAGTACGTCGGTGCCGGCCGAGGCGGCGTCGTACAGCTCCTTCGCCTTCTTCTTGGCATCGTCCAGCTTGGTGAAGCCGCCACGGCGCACGCGTGCGCGCTTGCCGCCCTCGCCGGGTTCGGCCTCGAAGTAGAAGGCCCAGGTGCCGTGTCCCTTGCCCAGCTTGGGGCACGTCGTCTCGATAGAGCCGATCTTCGGATTGCCGTCGGCGTCGAGGACCGGCTTGCCCTCCTTGTCCTTCAGCGGTCCCTTGCACTGGCATCGCCGGTAGTAGCTCGGCTCGAACATTTGACCCCCTGGTCTGTCGCTTTGCTCACAGCCAGTCCTCGGTGTTGTACGTATCCGTACGTATCCGTAGGTGTCTGGCGTGATCTCCTTCGATCTTGCTGGGGCTGTCGGACACTGCCGTAACGTCGTTTCCGAGTTGGCGTGGGGGAGGATGCGACCAACGACATGACTGCTCAGGAAGCGGCTGGGGAAGCTCCGGGTACGGCCGGAGCGATGGGGCTGGAAGAGCTGTTGGCGCTCCCGGCCACCGTGAATGTTGCAACTGCCGCTCGGGCCTTGAATGTCGGGCGGGACAAGGCGTACCAGCTCATCAAGGCAGACGAGTTCCCTGTGGCGACGTTGCCCTTGGGGAGCACGGTGCGATCCTGAAGGAGCTGTACGACGAGCTGGAGAACGTGGAGTGGCGGCAGTACTCGGGCCTGGACGACGAGGTCCTGGATCTGCTGGAGAAGGTGGACGTCGCATCTCTGGGTGAGGCGAACCTCGACTTCGCGTCTGTGCAGTTCATGTTCCCGCCCGATGAGCTGGAGCGGGCCGAGGCCGCGTTCGACGCGGCGCGTTCGACGGCTGCGGCAGATGAGCGGTGGGTGGCCGGGCTGGAGCAGTACGAGCCGGTGCTTGATGCGCTGGAGACGTCCCGGGCCGCGTACAAGATCGGGAACAGTGCGACGGCGCTCGGCGTGATCTTGGCGGTGTTCGAGCGGCACCTGTCCGAGCCGGCCGAGGGCTGGTTCGACGCGGCGTCCGGTGAACCGATCCGGGCGGGGACGGCGCCGCTGGAGACGGTGTTCGGCGTGCGGGACGTGCCGGTGGAGACGGCGGCCGTCGTACGGGCGGCCATCGACCGGATGGTGCAGGACGGCACCGTGCCGGAAGACGAGCCCTGGCGCGCCCTGGATGTTCTCGCTGGCGCGATACCGCAAAGGGGCTCGTCGGCCACGATGGACGGGTTCGCCGTGCGTCGTCTACCGGCGGGCCCCGGGACCGTCGTGCTGGGTGTGGGCCCCACCAATGCGAGCGGTGCGGGGTTCCCCCGCATGGGAGGACGGGGCCTGGCTGCCGGGCAGGTGACCGGGGAACCACTGGGATCGCATGGTTGTCTCATGTCATGCTGGTCGATCTTGTTGACTCGGCTCGATTGTGCTTTATACGGGGGCTGTTGCGTCATGGGTTACACCATTCCTGAGGGTGTCGACGCCATGCTTGATGTCGTCGGTGTGGGTTGGCCGAACGTCGATGAGGACGCCTATCGGGACATGGCGGACGCGCTGCGGGAGTTCGCGGACGATGCGGATGATGATGGGCACGCCGCCCATCAGCACATTCAACGGCTGCTTTCGAGCGGGCAGAGTGAGTCGCTGACTGCTCTGGACCACCATTGGGCGAAGGTTCAGGGCAAGCACAAGGACTTGGCGGCGGCGGCCCGGATCGTCGGGGGTGCGCTGGACCGGGTGGCGGACATCATCGTGGCGGGCGTCGTGGCGGCGCGGACGGCGGGCAGCGGAGCCGTCCCGCATCAATGCGGGAAGCGCCGGACAGTTCCCGCGCGTTGGCGGTCTCTCTTCGCAAACGCCGGTGCGAGACCGACCCCGTTGATGTCGCGAGCGGGGACATGGTACTCCCTCAGACAGATCTGGACCTGTCCGGGGTCCCGCCGCTGGTCCTACGGCGCACGCACATATCCGGCTACCGCTACGGCCACTGCTTCGGGACCAGTTGGGCGTCCACGCTCGACGAGCGGCTGGAACTGCTCGGCAGCGGCGCGGCGTGGGCGCGGGCTGACGGTTCGGTGCTCGTTTACCCCACCCTGCCCGGTGACGAGGGCGAGGAGATCTGGCCTCTCGACGGCGACCGCCTGCCGCTCACCTACGTGGAGACCAGTGCGCTGGGGGACATCACGTACGCCGTGCGGGACCCGCGTACGGCCCTGACCCGGCGTTTCACGGGCAACCCCCACAAGTCGGGTGGCCTGTACTGGCTGCGCGAGACAGAAGACCGCAACGGCAACGTCATACGGATCGGGCGTACTGGGGACGGTCTGCCGACCACGGTGGTCCATGGGGGCGGCTACCGCGTTCTGGTCTCGTGCGACCCGGAACGAAGCCGCGTCACCGCACAGGCGCTGCAAACCCCGGACGGTCCCGTCCAGGTGCGGTCCTTCGGCTACGACGGCGACGGCAATCTGGAAGCCGTCACCAACTCCTCCGGCTTACCCATGCTGTTCACCTACGACGCGGAAGGCCGGATCACCTCCTGGACCGACCGCAACGACTCCACCTACCAGTACGTGTACGACAGCTCCGGCCGCGTCATCCGTACGGTCGGCCCGGACGGATTCCTCTCCTCCGCGTTCACCTACGAGGTCCACAGCGAGACCGGCCACGGCGTCACCCGCTACACCGATTCCACCGGCGCCACCACGGTCTTCCATATCAACGAGGCTTTTCAGGTGGTCGCCGAAACCGACCCCCTGGGACATACGACCTATTTCGAGTTCGACGCCCAGGACCAGTTGCTGGCACAGACCGATGCGCTGGGGCACTCGACCCGCTTCGAACGCGACGCCCATGGGAGCCTCGTCGGCCTTGTCGCCCCTGACGGTGTGCGCACCACCGCCGTGTACAACGAGATGCGGCAACCCGTCGAGGTCACCGAGCGCGGCGGTATCCGGCGTTCCTACGCGTATGACCAGCAGGGCAACCGCACCGCCGTTATCGAGCCCACCGGCGCCCGCACGGAGTACGAGTTCAACGACCGCGGTCATGTGACCGGCGTCCGCAACGCGGTTGGCGACGTCACGCGAATAACCTCCGACGCGGCCGGTCTGCCGCTGCGGATCACCGCGCCCGACGGTGCGAGTACCGTCTGCGCCCGGGATGCCTTCGGCCGCGTCACTACCGTCACCGACGCCCTGGGTGGCACGCTCCGCCAGGGCTGGACGGTCGAGGGAAAACCCGCGTGGCGTGAGCTGCCCGACGGCACCCGGGAGGAATGGACCTGGGACGCCGAGGGCAATCTCGTGGGCCACACCGACCGTATGGGCCGCACCACTTCCTCCACGGCCACCCACTTCGACCTGCCCGCCACCACCCGCACCGCGGAGTGAGGCGGCTACCGCTTCACCCACGACACGGAACTGCGGCTGACCAAAGTCACCAACGCCCGGGGCCTTCAGTGGCATTACACCTATGACGCGGCCGGCCGGCTCGTGTCCGAGACCGACTTCGACGGCCGCACCCTGTCCTACGAGCACGACGCCCTCGGACGTCTGATACGCCGCACCAACGCCGCCGGCCAGAGTCTGACGTTCGAACGCGACGTCCTCGGCCGCGTCACCCAGCTGCACCACGACGACGGCTCCGTAGGCGTTTTCACCCGTGGAGAGACCGGCCACGTCTCACGAATAACGAACGCCCACGCCCGCATCGACCTCCAGCGTGATGCGGCGGGACGGGTCATCTCCGAGACCGTCAACGGGCGCACCCTGGCCTTCGCCTACGACGCGCTCGGTCGGCGCATCCACCGGCGCACCCACCGGCGCGCCCCGTCCGGCGCCGGCAGCGACCTCGCCTACACCTGGGAAGGACTGGCCACCTACACGGCCGGAGACCACACCTTCCGCTTCGACCGCGACGCGCTGGGACGTGTACGACGCGCTCGGCCGCCGCATCGCCAAACAGCGCCTGGACTCCGAGAGCCGCGTCGTCGAAGCCACCTCCTACTGCTGGGACGGGGCGCAACTGGCCGAGCAGTACACCGAGGGCACGACGCTGGTGTGGGACTACGCGGGGCTGCGCGCCCGCTGGCGCAGCGCGAGTTCAAGACCGACAGCGCCCAGCAGGAGATCGACCGGCGGTTCTTCGCGATCGTCACCGACCTGTCCGGCAGTCCCAGCGAACTCGTCGCAGGCGACGGGTCGCTCGCGTGGCGGGCCCGCAGCACCGCATGGGGCGCCACCCAGTGGAACCGTGACAGTACCGCCCATACCCCGCTGCGCTACCCGGGCCAGTACTTCGACCCGGAAACCGGACTCCACTACAACGTCAACCGCTACTACGACTTCGACCTCGGCCGGTACATCACCCCCGACCCGCTCGGCCTCGCCCCCGCCGTCAATCACTACGCCTACGTACCCAACCCCTTCACCCTGGCCGACCCGCTGGGCCTGGCGGGCTGCGAAGCCGACCCCACCTGGGGAGGGCGGGTCACCTTCACCCAGGACGAACACGGCCGCCCGTACGAGATGAACGCGACGATCACGAGAGACATGCTCGACGAAGGCACGGACGCGCGTAACTCGCTGAAACCCCCCGGGTTCATACACGGCATCGACTACAACCAGGCCCGGGGACACATGCTGGCGAATGTGCTCGGCGGTTCCGGAGATACCCTGGATAATTTGTTCACCATCACGCAAAATCCCACAAACAGCCCGCATATGAGGGACCTGAGCAGTCGATCTACAACGCCGTCGCGGTGGACGGAGAGACCGTCACCTATAACGTCTACCTCGAATACACGGACGACAAGAAAGATTCCGTCCCGAAGTGGATTCAGATGGAGGCCCACGGAAGCGGCGGCTTCCATCTTGACGCGCAGTTCGAAAACCCCGACCACGCCGCACAGCAACAGCGACGCCTCCGAGGAGCCCCGTGACCGCCATCGCCGCACTCACCCAGCTCTGCCCACCTCCTCAGAGCCCACTTCCCGCCATCGACTGGAACGGGGTCGAGGCCGGCCTCGGCATGCGACTCCCCGAGGACTACAAGCAACTCGCGGCCACCTACGGTCCCGGGGTCTTCTCCGGCTACATCCACATCTACCACCCCCATGGCGTCACCGAGTGGGTGGATCTCACCGGCCCCATGCCCGCCAGGATCCGCGCGCAGCTCCAACTGGATTACGACCGCGGCACCCACCCCGTCCCGTACGACCCGCAGCACCTGTTCGCCATCGGCGGCACCGACAACGGCGAATACCTCTTCTGGATCACCGACCCGCAAGGTGCCCCTGACACCTGGCGTGTCGCCGTGAACGAAGCGCGTGGGCCACGCTGGTTCACCTTCGACGGCACGCTCACCGAGTTCCTCACCTCCGTTCTGAGCGGAGAGACAGCCGTCCCCCAGTTCCCTAAGGATCTCCTCGAACAGGCGACAAGTTTCGCCCCCTCGCAACCCACCCTCTGGACACCCGCACAGGCCCCGACCAGACCACCCGTCGACAGCAACACCATCCGGGAATGGGCACGCGCCAACGGGTACGAAGTGGCAGACCGCGGCCGTATCACGGCCGAGATCCGCGAAGCATGGGAGCAGGCCACCAGCAGCTGAGCTTGCTCCTCCGCTGTCTCCGATTCCGGGTTCTGACGGAGCGAGGGCCCCGAGGGCTGGATCCGCTTCCCCCGAAAGAGCCGAGAAGGAAACGCTGTTGTCGGCAGAGATGCTCAAAATTTGTCAAATCATTCTTGGAGTCCGTCTTGCCTTGGCCTCGGTAGCCGTCGATGCATGGTGAACGGAGTGCGTGGCAGAGAGGCGTGCGCTCCTCCCCGCGGGTGCGGGGGAGACTCAACTGTTCCTGCTGCCGTCCGTGGCCCGGTGGCGAGCACCTGGGGGTGGTGTATCAGCCGCCGGTCGACGGGCGTAGTCAAAGCGGTCCCAGCTCGTCTGCCGCATTCTTGGCGAACGGTGGCGGTTGGTGAAGTTCGAGACCGCAGGGTGGGCGGTGGTCCTGGGTCTCCTGGGTGTCAACGCCATACAGGCGGAGTTGCGCGCCATCGGCTCGGTTGCGTCGCACCCGTCAGCCACCTCTCTCCGTGCCCTGCCCTGTTACGGCTGGCCTGCGTCGAGCTCGGCCCCTACCCGCAGGACAGTGCGAAGCCGAGGGCGGTCAGCACGGCCACCGTCCCGCTGGTGGCCACGGTCAGAGGCACCGCCAGTGAGGGGTGCAGATAGGTCACGTACGTAAGCCCGGTGAAGATCAGGCCGAGTACTGCAGCCAGGAGTAGCTACAGAAGCGTCTGATTCTGGTCTGGGGAGCCGGGTGAATTCATCGTTGCGGCCACCACTTTGGGAGCTTGGGACCCTGTCCCTGACATCGGGACCGGAGATCTGAGGTGACACGACGATCAATATGTGCTCCCTGCGCATGCGGGGTTATGGGTGCTATCTCCGGTGCCAATAGTGCTATTGAACGTCTGAATGCTGGCGGCAGCGGAAGAATTCCCGAGGGGCAATTGGGAGAGACGATCATCCCGGGCGGGGCCATGTTCGACTCGACGGGCCCCCGAGGACGAGGCAAGCAGGAAGCCCACGGCCTCGGCTGGTTCAGCTACCTGGGGCCATCCCCGCGGGTGCGGGGAGCCGCCAGGACCACGACGACGGCGGGATCCTCGGCCGGGACCATCCCCGCGGGTGCGGGGAGCAGCTGCGGTACTGCTCGACAACTGCGGCGGGTCCGGGACCATCCCCGCGGGTGCGGGGAGCAGGAACGGTTCTGGCTCGGTCTGCCCGGCCACACGGGACCATCCCCGCGGGTGCGGGGAGCAGTGCCGGATCCGCCCGGCCGACACCGTCTCCGAGGGACCATCCCCGCGGGTGCGGGGAGCAGCGGAGCTCCATGCCCATCCGGATCAGGATCAGGGGACCATCCCCGCGGGTGCGGGGAGCAGCCGCTCGTTGATCCGTGCGATGAGCTGCTCGGGGGACCATCCCCGCGGGTGCGGGGAGCAGGCCAAGCAGATCAACGGCCGGACCTATCAGTCGGGACCATCCCCGCGGGTGCGGGGAGCAGCCCCAAATCCGGTCCCCGAAGAGCGTCCTGGCGGGACCATCCCCGCGGGTGCGGGGAGCAGCCTATTCCGGCGCGGAGCGCCGGATATGGGTCTGGACCATCCCCGCGGGTGCGGGGAGCAGGCACTGGTGGACGCGACCCAGGCGTGATCCGAGGGACCATCCCCGCGGGTGCGGGGAGCAGGCTTGCTGGTACGGGGTGGGTGTAGCGGATGGGGGACCATCCCCGCGGGTGCGGGGAGCAGCGGTGTCCGGTCCGCGCTGCGCTGAGAGCAAGGGGACCATCCCCGCGGGTGCGGGGAGCAGCTGGCGTGATCGTGGTCGAGCTCCCGGAACTCGGGACCATCCCCGCGGGTGCGGGGAGCAGCTCATCCACCGGGCCCACGCCGAAGCAGGCTGGGGACCATCCCCGCGGGTGCGGGGAGCAGCACGGTTACCAGTAGGGCGGGTGGCCGTACTTGGGACCATCCCCGCGGGTGCGGGGAGCAGCCGTTGGGCCGGATTCCGCACCGGCAGGACTCGGGACCATCCCCGCGGGTGCGGGGAGCAGCACCACAGCGCCCCTCCTGCTTTCGGACGTCAGGGACCATCCCCGCGGGTGCGGGGAGCAGGCCGTCCGCGCCGCGGACCTTCTTCCAGGACAGGGACCATCCCCGCGGGTGCGGGGAGCAGGCGGGCGCCGAGTGGGTTGGGGAGGTCCTCGTGGGACCATCCCCGCGGGTGCGGGGAGCAGACTCCGTGACCTGCTGCGTTACTCAGGGCGGGCGTGGTTTTCGAGCAGTTTCATCAATTCCGGCAAAAGGCGCATAGGTGGCGTTGTGTGGGTCCCTGTGCTGGTGCGCGGCGGTCCGTCGGGTGAGGCTAACGCCGGATGGTAGGGGTTGCCCTGAACCACCGTGGGGATTTTATCCGGGACGGCGTTGTGTGCGGATGTTTTTCGTATCTGGCCGTCTTGGTGGCTGGTTTACCTGTATTCATCTGCCATGACGGTTGAGAGGGAGGAGCCTCGTGAGGGGCTTGGGGGCCGGCTCGCGGGACCGGTGCGGTCTGTGTGGGCCAAGCATGATCGGGACACTGAGGGGTGGCTGCCGCTGTGGCGGCATATGGCGGACAGTGCGGCGGTGGCCGGGCTGCTGTGGGACAACTGGCTTCCCGAGAACGTGCGGGCTCTGATCGCCGAGGCGTTACCCGACCGGGCGCGGGACGCCCGGCTGCTGTGCGTGTGGCTGGCCGCTGTGCACGACATTGGGAAGGCGACGCCGGCTTTCGCCTGTCAGGTGGACCAACTCGCCGACCGTATGCGGGCGGAGGGCCTGGAGATGAAGACGCGGCGTCAGTTCGGGGAGGACCGCAGGATTGCTCCGCACGGTCTGGCCGGGCAGGTGTTGTTGGGGGAGTGGCTGGAGGAGCGGCACGGCTGGACGGCCAGGCAGTCCGGGCAGTTCGCTGTCGTTCCGGGGGGTCACCACGGGGTGCCGCCGGAGCATGGTCAGCTGAACGATGTGTACGACCGGCCGCATCTGCTGCGTACGCCGGGGCCGGGCGGGAAGCTGTGGCGTCGGGTGCAGGAGGAGTTGCTCGACGCGTGCGCCGAGGAGTACCGGGTGGGGGAACGGCTCGGCGCGTGGCGGGCGGTCGTGCTGCCGCAGCCGGTGCAGGTGCTGCTCACGGCTGTGGTGATCGTCGCCGACTGGATTGCCAGTAACCCGGATCTGTTCCCGTATTTTCCGCAGGAGACCCGCAGAGGTGAGGAGCGGGTGGCGGCGGCCTGGCGTGGGCTGCGGCTGCCGTCGCCGTGGCGGGCCGAGGAGCCGGTCGGGGACGCGCAGGAGCTGTTCGCCTCGCGTTTCGATCTGCCGCCGGGGGCGAAGGTCAGGCCGGTGCAGGAAGCCGCGGTCCGGCTGGCGCGTGAGATGCCGGTACCCGGTCTCATGATCATCGAGGCGCCGATGGGCGAGGGGAAGACGGAGGCCGCGCTCGCTGTCGCCGAGATCTTCGCTGCCCGTTCGGGTGCGGGCGGGGTGTTCTTCGCGCTGCCCACCATGGCCACCGGCAACGCGATGTTTCCGCGTTTGCTGGACTGGCTGGACCGGTTACCGGCTCAGGAGGGCGCCAGGCGTTCGGTTCTGCTCGCGCACTCCAAGGCTGCTCTCAATGACGAGTTCGCTGATTTGCTGCGTGCCGGCCGGCAGACGATCGCCGCTGTCGACGTGGACGCCGAGGCGGCGCGGTGGCGGCCGTCGGACGAGAAGCGGTCTGCCCCGGCCGAGCTGATCGCCCATGCCTGGCTGCGCGGGCGGAAGAAGGCGATGTTGTCGTCGTTCGTGGCCGGCACCGTGGACCAGCTGCTGTTCGCCGGGCTGAAGAGCCGTCACCTGGCGCTGCGTCACCTCGCTGTCGCGGGCAAGGTCGTCGTGATCGACGAGGCGCACGCCTACGACACGTACATGAGCGTCTACCTGGACCGGGTCCTGTCGTGGCTGGGTGCCTACCGGGTGCCGGTGGTGGTGCTGTCCGCGACGCTTCCCGCGGCCCGGCGCAGGCAGCTCGCGCAGGCGTACGCCGGTGCGGGCGGTGACGCCGTCGGCTTCGACACGGTGGATCAGTCCGTCACGTATCCGCTGCTGACCACCGTGACGCCCGGTCAGGCCCCGGTTGTGGAAGGTCCCGGGGCGTCGTCCCGGGGCGGGGAGGTCCGTCTGGAACGGCTCGACGACGGCCAGATGGTCCTGGCGGACCGCCTGGCGGTCGAACTCGATGGCGGTGGCTGCGCCCTGGTCGTTCGTAATACCGTCCGGCGGGTCCTGGAGACGGCCCGCGTGCTGCGTGAACGCTTCGGTGACGAAGCCGTGACTGTCGCCCACTCGTGTTTCATCGACGTGGACCGCGCGGCGAAGGACGCGGACCTGCTCGAACGTTTCGGGCCGCCGGAGAAGGCGGAAGGCCGGCGCCCGGCAGGGCCGCACATCGTGGTCGCCAGCCAGGTCGCCGAACAGTCCCTTGATGTTGACTTCGACTTGCTCGTCACCGACCTGTGCCCGGTCGACCTGATGCTTCAGCGGATGGGGCGCCTGCACCGCCACTGGCGGGGCGAGGGCCAGGCGGAGCGCCCCGCGCGGCTGCGTACGGCACGCTGCCTGGTCACCGGCGTTGACTGGAGCGGGGAGGTGCCCGCACCGGTCAGGGGATCGGTCGCTGTGTACGGGGCATACGCGCTGCTGCGCTCCGCCGCTGTCCTGCTGCCGCACCTGGACGGCCCGAAGCGGCCTGTGCGGCTGCCCGACGACATCAGCCCTTTGGTCCAGGGCGCGTACGCGGATACGCCGGTTGGCCCCGAGGAATGGTCCGGGGCGATGGCCGCGGCACGGGAGCGTCACGAGAGGCATCGCGCGGACCAGGCCGGGCGGGCGGAGGTGTTCCGTCTCGACGCGGTGGGCCGCCCGGGTCGGCCGCTTATCGGCTGGATCGCGGCGGGCGCGGGCGACGCGGACGACACCCGGGCCGGACGGGCGCAGGTCCGCGACAGCAAGGAGAGCCTGGAGGTGGTCGTCGTGCAGCGGCGCGCCGACGGGGCGTTGGCCACTGTGCCCTGGCTCGGCGGGGGCCGGGGCGGGCTGGAGCTGCCCCAGGACCGGCCTCCGGCGCCGACTGCGGCGCGGGCCGCGGCCGGCTGCGGGCTGAGGCTGCCCATCCAGTTCTCGCACGCGGAGGTCATGGACCGCGCTATCGCCGAACTTGAGGAACTCTACGTACCGGCTTGGCAGGTGAAGGACAGTCATTGGCTGGCCGGCCAGCTCATTCTGGCGCTCGACGCCGACTGTCAGACCCGGCTGGCAGGCTTCTCACTCCGCTACAGCGAGACCGACGGCCTTGAGGTGACTGGTGACTGACTCCGGCGAACGATCCGCGGGGGGCGACGTGTTGTCGTTCGACCTGACGTCCCGCCCGTGGATCCCCGTGCTGTGGAGGGACGGAACCCAGGGCGAGCTGTCGCTTCGTGACGTCTTCGCGCGGGCAGGCGAGGTGCGCCGTGTCGTGGGAGACCTGCCCACACAGGAGTTCGCCCTTACCCGTCTGCTTCTCGCGTTGGCTCACGACGCGCTGGAGGGCCCGAGCGACACCGAGCACTGGGCGCGTCTGTGGGCCGACCAGGACTGCTTTGCCGGGCTGGCGGGCTATCTCGACGAGCACCGTGAACGGTTCGACCTGCTGCACCCGCACACGCCGTTCTTCCAGGTGGCGGCGTTGCGTACCGCGCGCGACGAGGTCTTCTCCCTCAACCGGATCGTGGCCGACGTGCCCAACGGTGAGCCGTTCTTCAGCTCCCGGATGCCGGCTGCCGGCCGTCTCGGCTTCGCCGAGGCGGCCCGCTGGGTCGTGCACGCGCATGCCTACGACACCTCCGGCATCAAAACCGGGATCGACGGCGACGAGCGGGTCAAGGGCGGCAGGGTGTATCCGCTCGGGGTCGGCTGGGCCGGCACTCTTGGCGGTGTCTTCGCCGAGGGCGAGACGCTGCGCCAGACTCTGCTGCTCAACCTGGTCGCCGCCGACACCAGCGGTGTGCGGTTCCGCGACGACGACCGTCCGGCCTGGCGGCATGAGCCGTGCGGCCCCGGCCCGGCGGGCCGACAGCGGCCGTCGGGCGTGCGCGACCTGTACACCTGGCAGAGCCGCCGGCTGCGCC
This sequence comes from Streptomyces sp. NPDC056835, assembly GCF_042789485.1. NCBI lineage: Bacteria > Bacillati > Actinomycetota > Actinomycetes > Kitasatosporales > Streptomycetaceae > Streptomyces > Streptomyces sp. NPDC056835. The sequence goes on along the minus strand of NZ_JBHUBB010000001.1, from coordinate 315,662 downwards.
TGCACTTCGACGCGGACGGTGTGCACGGCGTCGTTCTCGGCTACGGCGATCCGCTGACTCCGCACAACATGCACACCGACGAGCCGATGACCGCGTGGCGCAGGAGCCCCGCCCAGGAGAAGAAACGCGGCGAGCCGCTCGTCTACCTGCCGCGCGAGCACGATCCGGCCCGCTCGGCCTGGCGCGGACTTGAAGCCCTCGTCGTAGGACGGGCCGAGGCCGGAGGGGGCGCCGAAGCCGCCAGGGCACTGCGGCCGGGCATCCTCGAATGGATCGCCAGGCTGGTGACGGAAGGCGAGCTGCCGCGCGGTTTCCTCATCCGGGCGCGCGTCATCGGCGCGGTCTACGGCACCCAGCAGTCCGTGATCGACGACATGGTCGACGATCGCCTTGCCATGGGCGTGGTCCTGCTGCACCAGCATGACCGCGCGTATGCCCGGCAGGCCATCGACGCGGTGTCCGATGCGGAGAGCGCGGTCACCGCCCTCGGTGATCTCGCCACGGATCTCGCCCGCGCGGCGGGCAGCGAGACCGAAGGGCGTCGCTCGGCCGCCCGTGACCTGGGCTTCGCCACCCTGGACGGCCCCTACCGCACCTGGCTGCGGGACCTGACCGCGGCCGAGGACCCCGGAGCGCACCGCACCCACTGGCAGCAGGACGCGTACCGGCATGTGCGGCGGCTCGGTGACCGGCTCATGAGCGAGGCGGGCGACGCCGCGTGGGAGGGCCGGGTGGTGGCGACGAAGAAGGGATCCGAGTGGTTCAACTCGGCTCTCGCCGACACAAGGTTCCGCTTCCGCCTCGGCAAGGCCCTCAGCGATCCGTTCCCCTCCGACTCCTCTCCGAAGGTGCCCGCATGACCACCGTCACCGTGCCCACAAGCACCCAGCGCGTCGGACAGCTCACCGGCGAGATCATCCACCCGCTGCAACGGGACTACCTGGTCGACCAGTCCTACGCGGTGGCGGCGCTGGCCCGGCTGCGCCGCGGAGCGGGCAAGGAGTTCTCCCAGGTGCCGGACCTGTGGGGGCTGGTTGACACCGGAGCTCTCCACGACCAGCCGAATGACGGCGGGCGGCCGCTGAACGAGGACGAACTGACCCGCGCCGAGGATGCCGTGCACGTGGTGCTGACGCTGTGGGCGCTGCACCAGCAGTCACGCGGTACGGCCATGCACCGGCCCGATCGCCGGTCCGCACCTGGAGGACTTGGCGCCGCCGTGCGCCGGCTGATGCCGCCCGGCGAGATTACGGAGCCCATTCGCAAGCGATTGGTGCGCGCCGGCACCGCACCCGACCTGCCTGCTCTGGCCCAGCGTCTGCGGGACATCGTCGTGCTGCTGCGGGGCGCCGACATCCCCCTCGACTACGCCCTCCTGGCCGAGCAGCTCTACCGCTGGCAGGAGCCGGCCGGCCGCGACGCCGTACGCCGTGCATGGGGACGGTCGTTCCACTCCTACCGCGCGCCCCAGGACAACGACGCCGACGCTCCGGCCTCATCCGACGACGACACCACCGACCTCACGGACAAGGACGCCTCGTGAACCGCATCTTCCTCGACGTGCACGCGCTTCAGACCGTGCCGCCCAGCAATCTCAACCGGGACGACACGGGTGCCCCGAAGTCCGCCGTGTACGGAGGTGTGCCCCGCGCCCGCGTGTCCAGTCAGGCATGGAAGCGAGCCACCCGCACCTACTTCAGCGACGAGAACCTCCTCGACCCGAGCGAGCTGGGCGTACGGACAAAGAAGGTCGCCGAAGTCCTCGCCGCCCGCATCACCGCCAAGGCCCCCGCACTGAATGGGGCGGAAGCCCTCCGGCTCGCGGCCGAAGTGATCTACGCAGCCACCGGCTCCAAGATCGAGGTGCCCAAGCGGAAGGCCGACGCCGCCAAGGACGGCGCGGACGCGCCGGCACCGGAGTCCAAGTACCTGATGTTCCTCAGCGCCCGGCAGCTCGACGGTCTCGCCACGCTGGCCGTCGAGGGCGCGGACGACATCAAGGCCTACCTCAAGGACAAGGACAACAAGGCGCGCGCCCGGGAGGTCGCCGACACCCGGCACTCCGTCGACATCGCGCTGTTCGGCCGCATGGTCGCCGACTCCGCCGACTTCAACGTCGACGCCGCTGTCCAAGTCGCCCACGCCATCAGCGTGCACCGCGTCGACAACGAGTCCGACTACTACACCGCCGTGGACGACGAGAACACTGACGCGGAGTCGGGAGCCGGAATGATCGGCACCGTCGACTTCAACTCCGCCACCCTCTACCGCTACGCGGCACTCGCGGTCCACCAGCTCGCCAAAAACCTGGGAGAGGGACTGCGCGAGGAAGAACCGCGCACCGCGCCGGTGCGGCGCGCGGTCGAGGCATTCGTACGGAGCTTCCTCGAATCCCTGCCGACCGGCAAGATCAACACGTTCGGGCATCACACCCTCCCCGACGCCGTGGTGGTGAAACTGCGCACCACGCGGCCCATCAGCTTCGTCGCCGCGTTCGAGGACCCCGTCACCGGTGAGAGCGGTCACCTGCGCGAGGCCGTGGCCCGACTCGCCGAGTACATCCCGGACGTGGAGCGCGCGTACGGCGACGAGGAGACCACCCTCTCCTGGGTACTGCGGGTCGGACCGAACACCGAGAAGCTCTCCGGCCTCGGCACCGAGACGCAGCGCCTGAGCGACTTGGTTCAGTCGGTCGGCCAGGCCGTCGCGGAGCGCCTGGACAAGCCCGCATGAGCGTGCTGCTGCTCCGGCTGGCCGGCCCCCTGCAGGCCTGGGGGGCATCGGCCCGCTTCGTCCGTCGCACCACCGAGTCCGCCCCCACCAAGAGCGGCGTCATCGGCATGCTCGCCGCCGCCCTGGGCCTCGACCGCGGTGACGACACCGGCCTGGCCCGGCTGGCCGCCCTGCGCTTCGGCGTCCGTATCGATCAGCCAGGCACGCGCGTAAGGGACTTCCAGACCGCCCACCATGCCGTCACCGGCAAATCCATGCCACTGTCCGAACGCTTCTACCTCGCCGACGCCGTCTTCGTCGCCGCCGTAGAAGGAGACCTCACTCTCCTGAACGAACTGCACGAAGCCCTGCGCACCCCGGCCCACCCGCTCTTCCTCGGCCGCCGCTCCTGCCCCCCGGCGCTCCCGCTGGAGCTCGGCATCCGCGACACCTGCCTCCAGCAGACCCTGCGCGACGAGCCCTGGCAGGCCGCCGGCTGGTACCAGAAGCTCCGCCGCACCGACCCCACCGTGCCCCTGGTCGTCCTGAGGGAAGCCGCTCCCGACGAGCAGCACGGGGACGAGCAGCGTGACCAGCCCCTCAGCTTCGCCGCCGAGCACCGGCGGCACGCGCTGCGCTCCGTGGTCAGCACCAGCGTGGACGTATCGAACCCGCGCGCCGTGGCGGCCCGTGTGCCGGCCACAACCCGCCCGGTACGACGGCACGAACCGTTCGACGCCCTGGAGGAAGAAAACCCCTGATGTATCTGACCCGCTTCCGCGTGAACACCGCGCGCCCCGGCGCCCGTCGCCTGCTCTCCTCACCGCAGTCGCTGCACGCGGCTGTCATGGCGTCGTTTCCCGCCCTGCTCCCAACCAGCACGAGCACAGGTGGCCCCCGGGTGCTGTGGCGTCTCGACCACAACGCCCGAGCCGAGGTCTTCCTCTACATGGTGAGCCCCGGCACACCGGACCTGACGCACCTCGTCGAGCAGGCCGGCTGGCCTGCCGCAGCCGCCAGTGCGGACACTCCTGGCTGGCAGAGCCGCCCGTACGCTCCCTTCCTCGACCGCCTTACCACGGGCGGCATCTGGGAGTTCCGGCTCACCGCCAACCCCGTCCACCACATCCGGCGCAAGGACGGCGAACCGACCAAACGCACGGCACACCTCACGCCCGTCCACCAGAAGGGCTGGCTCCTCGATCCCGTACGTCAGCAACGCGCCGGATTCCGCGTCGTGGAGAAGCCGCAGGACAAGCGGCTGCTGCCCGGCGGCACCACCGACAAGAAGTACGAACACCATGGAGACCGGTACGAACTGACCGTCCGCGACGAGCGCGCCCTGTCCTTCGCCAAATCCCGCGAAGACAGGTCACCAGCCCACCGGGTGAAAGTCGTGACGGTCACCTTCGACGGACGCCTCGAAGTCACCGACGCCGACGCACTGCGCCGCACGCTCGCCCAGGGGCTCGGCCGCGCCAAGGCGTACGGCTGCGGACTGATGACCCTCGCCCCCATCCAGGCGCCCCCGAAGCCGGAGGGATGAGCCGGTGACGACAGTCGGCAAGCGCCCCGCGCTCACCCCCCGCCACCTGACCCGCACCGGTGAACGCGTCTCCTTCATCTACCTGGAACGCTGCACCATCCACCAGGACTCCAACGCGATCACCGCCGAGGACGCCGACGGCACCACCCACATCCCATCCGCCACCATCGGCACCCTCCTCCTGGGCCCCGGCACCCGCATCACCCACCAGGCAATGAGTCTCCTCGGCGAAACCGGCGCCTGCGTCGCCTGGGTGGGGGAACACGGCGTCCGCTACTACGCCGGCGGCCGGGCGTTGAGCCGCTCGGCCGCGCTCGTCGAGGCCCAGGCCACCCGATGGGCCAACATGCGCAGCCGTCTCGCCGTCGCCCGTGCCATGTACCGGCTGCGTTTCCCCGACGAAGACCCGGACGGACTCACCCGACATCAACTCCTGGGCCGAGAAGGCGACCGTGTCAAAGACTGCTACCGAGCCCAGGCCGCCCGGACCGGCGTCCCCTGGCATGGCAGGAAATACACCCCGGGCGACTTCTCCAGCGGCGACGCCGTCAACCAGGGCATCACCGCCGCCGCCCAATGCATGTATGGCATCGCCCACGCCGTCATCGCCTCTCTCGGATGCAGCCCCGGCCTCGGCTTCGTCCACTCAGGCCACGAACTCTCGTTCGTCCTGGACATCGCCGACCTCTACAAAACCGAGATCGGCATCCCCCTCGCCTTCGATATCGCAGCCGAATCAGAACAAGACGTCGGCCCCCGCACCCGCCGAGGCCTGCGCGACCACATCAACGAAACCGGACTGCTGAACCGCTGCGTCAACGACATCAAGCACCTCTTGCTGCCGAACGGCGCGGACACGGGGGACACGCACGCCGCGGGCGAAGAAGACCGCGTCACGCTCCAGAGCGACGGCGGCCACGAAGTAGCCGCAGGACGCAACTACGGAGACGCCGACGAGGCGGTCGTCTGGTGACCGTGATCGTCCTCACCAACTGCCCTGCCGGCCTACGGGGGTTCCTCACCCGCTGGCTCCTGGAAATCTCCGCCGGCGTCTTCATCGGCAACCCCTCAGCAAGAATCCGCGACATTCTCTGGGAGGAGGTCGAACAGTACGCAGGTCAAGGCCGCGCCCTACTTGCCCATACCACCAACAGCGAACAGGGCTTTACCTTCCGCACCCACGATCACGCCTGGCATCCCGCCGACCACGAAGGCGTCACCCTGATCCGACGCCCGAACATCAACGTTCGTCCAGCAACGCCTGGCCCGCAATCGGGATGGAGTAAAGCAGCCAAACGTCGTCGATTCGGAAGAAGTTGATCCGTCCCAATGCACCTTTTGGGGGAATGTCGAATTCGGTGAAATTGCTTCAGAATCGGTTTCTCTCGTGCTAAAACCCCAGGTCACGGAGTCTGCTCCCCGCGCCCGCGGGGATGGTCCCGGGCCTGGAAAGCGACGCAGCCGCGGCCCTGCCTGCTCCCCGCGCCCGCGGGGATGGTCCCAGCAGGGCGGTCCCACCGCTCTTCGTTGCGCGCTGCTCCCCGCGCCCGCAGGGATGGCTGTCGGCGTCTGTCGAACCGTCTTCAGCCGTCGTCGACATCTCCGGGCGGCAGCAGCGCATGGGCACGACGACCAGTGGCCGCTGCTGGCAACCCTCACGGGTATCTGCCGCACGCGGAGCAGGACCGGCACGCGCCGACGCAGGCGATGAAGCGGGCCGCGCAGTTGTACCACGAGCATCGTGCGGACTGCGTGGTCATCGAGGCGAACAACGGCGGCGATTACCTGCCCGCGCTGCTGGAGCAGGTGGATTCGACAGTGAATTGGCGAATCGTTCATACGACGCGTGGGAAGAGGGCGCGGGCTGCTCCGGCGGCGCAACTGTACGAGCAGGTACGGGTGTCGCACGTCGGTCCGGCGCGGATGTTCGCGGAGCGTGAGGAGCAGATGACGACGTTCGTCGGGCAGGGGGAGACAGAGGACTCACCGGATCTGCTCGACAGTGCGGTGTGGGCGCTGTGGGATCTGTTCCTCGACCCGACGATGCCGCCGCCGCGTAGTGGGGATGACCAGCGGTTGAGCGGGCGACGCTGACGCGGCGTTTGAAGGGTTGGCCGAGTCGTAGTGGCCGGGGCCGACCCCGGGGCGGTGGTCGGGTGCCGAGCTATGTTTCGGCCGACAGCGGTGCTCCGACGAGTGCCGCGCGGCTGCGTACATAGTGGTGTCGATACCTCTTATTTCTCCAGGTGAGTCGTGATTTGAACTTGTGTTACAGCGCGTTGGATTACTTCCTTGTGTGCGGGGTCCCAGAGCACGTAGATGCCGGATGACTGGCCTAGATACAGCATCTCCCGAGACTCATCGACCGTTTTACCGCTCGAATTCAGGAACTGGGCTTCGACTGGGCGAACGCGGACACCCAGCATGTACGGGAGCGTGGTGGAGTGATTTCCGGCGGCCAGGTCATCTGCATTTCTTGCCATAACTTGACCGAGAGCGTACGCCACCCCTGCTGTGACGGTAAGGATGAGGAAAGCGCCTGCGAGGAGACGGCCGAGTCCGGGAACGCGGGACAGGAAGGTGACAGTCAGGTAGATGAGCCCTGTGCCCAGAAGCCATGTGAACCAGCGGGATTGGCCCAGGTCCGTGCCAGGGTTCTCGGCGTAACTCATCAGCACCCATATGAATCCGACTGCCGCGCTGGTGAGTAGTTTGCGCAGCCAGGAGTGCCGTTCGATGAATTTCTTCACGTCTCCGACGAACGGTTCACCCCATGCGGCATGGAACCCGATGGTGGGCCACACAGACATGGCCGGAACGATGAGGAGAACTGTGAATACGCTGAAGGGCACGACTGCCCGCGTAGCCAAGACTGCAACATCTAGGCCTACTTCCTCTGGGGCGAGTCCGCCAAATCGCTCGAAGAACCGGTCCACTGCCCAGTACTGAATAAGGGTCAGTAGGGCTCCTCCGATTGCAAGGGTGGCTGCGAAGTGCTGAAGAATGTGCTTCAGGCCAAGCGTTTTGCTCTTCGGATTTTCGCTGGTGTCTACATCTTCTCGATTCTTTTCCGGCATTCCGTCCCCCGTCGGATCGATCTTCTGGTGCAGTAAATTCTATCGCGCTGGGGAGACTGCGGACTCGGACCCCAAAAGAGCGACGCTGCGCACATCGACATGGGTTACTTACTGTGGGCGGTGGCGTGGGGCCAATGCTTGGGAGTGATTGTGGGCCTGCGCCAATTCGTCATCGACGCCTGGTCGTGGTTGAACTACAAGCCGGTGATGGCCGGTGCCGGTCGTCCAGGCAGCCGCGCCTTCCCGGAACTCGCCAAGACGTGGATGCCGCCGCATGAGTTGCGGCGGCTGGCCGCGTACAAGGTGCTGGCGTCGTACGACAACAACCGGGCCGGACAGCTCGCGGCGGCCGGGGGTGACGCGGGTGCGCTGGAGCGTCGAGAGCTTGGTGACGCGGCGAACTTGGTGGACACCGCGCTCGGCTACCTGCTGGGCTCGGAGCGGAAGGTCGCGGTCGAGGGGGGCAAGCGGAGCGGGCGGCTGTGCTGCTCGGGGACGGCGTGATGGTCCTGGCGTGGAATCCGGCCAAGCAGCGGCCCACGCTGCGGGTCTACGATCCGGGGTTCTTCTTCCCGCAGTGGGACGACGAGGACGACGACTTCCCGACCAAGGTGCACCTGGCGTGGGAGCTGCCGGCGGACGACGATGCCGGGTTGAAGGCTCGGGTGCGCCGGGTGACGTACGAGCTGGGGCCTATCTCCGAGGGCGGCGAGGGAGACGGGGTGGGCGACGGCTCGGCGGGGGGGCATATCCGTGGGAGCCGGGCCGGGCGTCCAACCAATGGCCGACACAGCGTCAGAATCCCGGGCGTGTCGCGGCCCCCTCGGCGGGCGCGTTGACAGACCCCGGACCCGGTGACTGTAATAGTCCGCGTGTCGCGTGGCACCGGCCGAAGAGCAGTGGGCGGGCCGGTCGCCATGGAGGCACCTTCACCGAGGGACGACGCCATGAGTTCATACTCAGCACTTCGCGCCTGACGCATCCGACGCAGCGCCTCCGCGCGTCGTCCCTTGTCTGTCCTTCGCGGTGCCGGGCACCGTCGTACGACATCGTTTGTTCTTCTCCGGACGAGGGTCCGCGTGCGGTCACCGCGCGCCGTGCGCCGTATCGCGCGCACTTCACGGTCATCCACCATCACCGCGTTCACCGCGGGACCCCACACTTCTCTGGAGAGACGACCCCGTATGCCCGCATTCTTCCAACAGACGATCATCGATGAGTTCCGGGCCAACGGAGGGAAGGTCGGCGGCCCCTTCGAGGGCGCCGACCTCCTCCTGCTCACCACCACCGGCGCCAAGTCGGGGGCGGAGCACACCGTTCCGCTCGGCTTTGTCCGCGACGGCGAGCTGCTGCTGATCGTCGGATCCGCGGGGGGCGCGCCGCGTCATCCCGCCTGGTATCACAATCTGCTCGCCCATCCCCAGGTACGGGTGGAGATCGGCACCGAGACGCTTGAACTGATCGCCGTCCCCGCCGAGGGGGCGCGGCGCGACCGGCTGTTCGAGCGGGTCGTGAGCGTGGCGCCCGGATACGCCGACTACCAGACCACCACCTCCAGGGTCCTGCCCGTCGTGGTGCTTGAGCCTTCGGGCGCCGAGGCGGCCGAGGAACCCGGCGAGATCAGCGATCTCGCCGACAAGCTGGTGCAGGTCCATGGCTGGCTGCGTGCGCAGCTGCGGCACATACGGGCCGAGACCGATGCCCACTTCGCCGCGCGAGCGGCCCACGAGGGCTCCGGTGAACCACCGGCGCCCGGCATCGGTCTCCAGCTCAGACAGCACTGTCTGGCCTTCTGCCAGTTTCTGACGTTCCACCACACCGGCGAGGACGCTTACACCTTCCCCGCGCTGGCGGACCGTCACCCGCACCTACGCGACGCCCTCGACCGGCTCGCCGAGGAGCACCGTACGCTCGCGCGCGTCAAGGACGCCCTGCTCGCTCTGCTCGCCGACATCACCACCGCCGACCCCGAACGCTTCCGCGCGGAGCTGGCCCGGTTGTCGCGGGAGCTGGTCGCGCATCTCGACTACGAGGAGGAGACGCTTCTGCCCGCCCTGAGTGAGATCCGGTGGCCGCCGGGGCCGCCGGTGTCCGAACCGGCCGGAGGCGCGGCGAGCTGACGGAGGGTCGGGAAGGCGTTCCCCTCACGCACTCACTCCTTTAGGTTGGAGGCTCAGTTCATGGTGTGAGTTCCCGACCGCCCAAGGAGGCGCTTCCGTGTCCGATCGTGACCCTGGTCTTGAGTCCGCCGATGCCATCCGGGCGCGGATCGACACCGGCACACCGCACTCCGCACGGTTTTGGAACTACTTCGTGGGCGGCAAGGACAATTACGAGATCGACCGGGAGGTCGGGGAGCAGATAAAGGAGATATTCCCCGGCCTCGTCGACGTGGCCCTGACGAGCCGCCACTTCTTGGGGCGTGCGGTCCGGGAGCTGGCGGTGGAGCGGGGGATCCGTCAGTTCCTGGACATCGGCACCGGTCTGCCGACCGGCGACAACACGCACGAGGTCGCCCAGCGCGTGGCGCCGGACGCGCGGATCGTCTACGTCGACAACGACCCCCTGGTGCTGGCCCATGCCCGCGCCCTGCTCACCAGTACACCCGAGGGCAGGACCGACTATCTCGACGCCGATCTGCTCGATCCCGAGTCGATCCTCAAGGCCGCCGCCGGAACGCTGGACCTCTCCCGGCCGGTCGCGCTGATGATTCTCAACACGCTCGGCCATGTCGCCGACTACGACCTGGCCCGTTCGCTGGTGTCGCGTCTCATGGCGGGCCTGCCGTCCGGCAGTTATCTGGTGATGAGCGACGGCACCGCCACCAGCGAGGGCATGATCGCGGCGTCGGAGGCGTACAACGCCAGCGGGGCGGTCCCGTACCACGTGCGCGCCGTCGAGGAGATCGCGGGCTTCTTCGAGGGGCTGGAACTGGTGGAGCCCGGGATCGCCCAGGTCACGCGGTGGCGTCCGGAAGCGGACGGGGCGAACGGCACCGAGCTCGCGGTCGACGCGTACGGCGGCGTGGGCCGCAAGCCGTAGGGAGCGGGAAGGGGAACGGGCCGCTCAGAGGGCCCGCGGTGTTCCCCCGGCGGGCCCGCGGCGGACTTCCGTACACCCCCGTGGCATCCGTCCGCCGCACGCCGAGGCGTCTCTGAGCGGCCTTACTGTCCAGTTCACCAGACGGGCTGGGCACCAACAGGGCGCGAACGGGGCGGATCGCGGCGGCGGGTGGTTTCTCTCGCCGCCGCTCACGCCCCCCGCCGCTCACGCCCCCCGCCGCTCACGCCCCCCGCCGCTCACGCCCCCCGCCGCTCACGCCCCCCGTCACTCACGCCCCCTCGCTCACGTCCCGCCGCTCATGTCGCCGGCTCCTCCGTGACTTCTCCCGTGTACTCCGCCAGCATGCGGACCACGAGACCGGCCGGGACCAGCCCTCGTGCGATCAGATGGATGTCCCAGCCCGCGCCGCGCGCCAGCTCCGCGTCGACCGCCGCCCACACCGCGCGCACGCTCTCCTCGTACGGCAGCCCGCCCCGGCCGGAGCCGAGCAGCGGGAAGCACACGGACCGCAGCGGGGGATCGAACCGCTCGTGCTCCTCAGCGAGCAGGGCCAGGGCGCGGGCCACCGCGCGGGTCACATCGGCGGGCAGTACGTCGTAGTCGTTGGTCCCGGCCCGGGGTACGGCGACTGCCGCGTGGTAGACGCGGCGTACGCCCTGGCCGGCGAGGGAGCCGGAGCCGGTGGCGGCCACCGTGCCGGGCAGCACGGGGCGGCCGGAGGTGGCCCGGGCGGTGGCCCAGTCGCGCAGTTCCTCGTGGATCGGGTCGCCCAGCAGCTCGCCCGTCAGCCCGCGCAGCGCGCCGGCCCGGCGCAGGGAGGCCGCCACGGAGGACTTGTACGCCTCGGGCAGCGCCAGATACGTGTTGACGGGGGACACCACCACATCCACGTCACGCAGCAGATCCACCGGATGGACATGGAGTGTGACCGGCACGGTCCTGCCGTGTGCCCGGACGGAGAGGATCCGGTGGGTACGGGCGCTCACGGCGGAATCGGCCGGATCGACCGGATCGGACGGATCGTCGTGGGCCGCGTCGCCGGCCGCCGGATCCCGTCCGGCCGCCGGGCGGCGCTCGGCGAGGGCCGCCCGCGCCAGACTGCCCACCTGCTCGGCGACCTGGTCGAGCACCACCGCCTCCTGCTCCTTGCGGAAGCGCTCGATGCTGACCCCGTACAGCTCGGCCGCGCGCCGTCTGCGGTCGGCGCCCGGCCAGTCACGGGTGCCCGGTGTCAGACCCAGGGTGTATTCGGCGGCCTCCTGGAGGGTGCCGCCGCCGAGCCGTGACACCGCCAGCCGCAGCAGCCACTCGACCGACTGCGACTGCGACTGGGCGGGGACCGCGGTCCGCCGGTCGTCGGCGGGGGCGAGCGCGAAGGCGATCCGGGCCAGCGACGGCACCTCCAGCCTGCGCAGCCGTACGATCCCGCCGCGCCGAACTGTCTTTATTTCCTCAAGGATTGAGGCATGGTCCGGGACAGGAGTGAGCGGCATGGCCGCAACGATGGCACCGGGCGGCCCGCACTCACAAGCGGCGCACCGGCAAAGAGCCCCTGGGCGCTCCGGGGACGGCGCGAACAGGACACTCGTATGATGCCCCCTCGCGGGCACCGCACAGGTGTATGGGCGGCCCCGGACCGACCCCGACCAGCGTCCGACCTCCACCAGCGTCCGACCTCCACCAGCGTCCGACCTCGATCCGACCAGCCAGGGAGCACCGAGCACCGTGCCCGCCACCACGCCCCGCGTCCTCTATGTCACCGACCTCGCCTACGAGGCCAAGGGACGCAGATACTGCGACGAGGACATACAGCTGTCGTCCCGGCTGCGACGGGACTTCGCCGTGGCGCTGAGCCATCCTCTCGACGCCGGGCGCCTGATGGGGTCCTTCGACGCGGTCATGGTGCGCAACAGCGGGCCCGTACTGCACTACCAGGAGGAGTACGACGCCTTCCGCGACCTGGCGCGGTCGGCCGGGGCCCGGGTCTACAACCCGCTGACCGGACGGGCCGACATGGCGGGCAAGCAGTATCTGGTGGAGCTGAGCGCGGCCGGGTACCCGGTCATTCCGACCGTGGACCGCGCCGAGGATCTTGCCCGGCTGCCGCGCGCCGAGACGTATGTCGTCAAGCCGAAGGCGGGCGCGGACTCGATCGGCATGGAGTTCGTCGGCGCGGACCGGCTCGCGGACATCTCCTTCGGCGAGGTAGAGGTACTGGTGCAGCCGCGGATACCGTTCCGCTACGAGGTCTCGTTCTACTTCATCGACCGCGACTTCCAGTACGCCCTGTACGCGCCCGATCCCGAGCGGCGCTGGGCGCTCACGCCGTACGAGGCAGGGCCCGCGGATCTGGCGTTCGCGCGGCGCTTCATCGAGTGGAACGCGCTGGAGCACGGGATCCAGCGCGTGGACGCCTGCCGGGCACCCGACGGGGAACTGCTGCTCGTCGAGCTGGAGGACCTCAACCCGTATCTGTCCCTGGAGTCGGTGCCGGACGCGACCCGTGAGGCGTTCGCCACGCGGCTGACGGCCTCGCTGCGGGATCTGCTGCGCTGAGACGCCGCGGCGGGCGAAGGGCCGGCGGGACGTCAGCGGGGTACCTCCCAGGTCGTCGTCGTTCCCCGGCCGCCGTCCTCGCGCAGACCGTCGTCCGTGACGACCAGCCGCACCCCGGTACGTCCGTCGGCCAGCAGCGCCACGGCGTCGACCTCCACGTCGATCGTGGTCACCCCTTCGCGCCGGTGCGCGGCGGCGAGCGCGCCGCGCAGTTCGGCCAGCAGACTCCGGCCCGCCGGCTCGCCCACGAGCGTGTCCACCGGTCCGGTGAAGCGCACGGACGGCCGGAATCCCAGCACGGCCGCCGCGCCGCCCGTCTCGCGCAGCACCATCCCGCGCACGCTCGTCGGGCCGTCGGCCGGCGGCTGCTGGAGCGCGAAGATCGTGGTCCTGACCTCCTGGATCGTGGAGTCCAGTTCGTCCACGGCCCGGCCGAGCAGCTCGTCCAGATCCGTCGAGGCCGCGCGCCGTCGGGTCGACTCCAGCATCATTTCGGTGGCGAAGAGCCGCTGGACGACCAGATCGTGCAGATCACGGGCGATTCGGTCGCGGTCCTCGAAGACGGCCAGCTGCTCCCGGTCGTGCTGCGCGTCCGCGAGCACCAGCGCGAGCGCGGCCTGCGAGGCGAACTGGGTGGCCAGCAGCCGGTCCACCGCGCGGTACGGGCGGCCACCGCGCCGGCGCGGCAGCGCGAGGGTGCCGATCAGCTTGCCCCCGGCCTGGAGCGGCAGCATCATGCTCGGCCCGAAGCGCGCCCGTACATGCGTGGTCATCCGGGGATCGGTCGACGAGTCCTCGATGAACACCGGCTCGCCGCCCAGGAGTTGAACCAGTACGGGGGAGCCGGGCTCGATGGTGGTGCCGACTATGCCGGCCGGATCGCCGATCGTGGACGCGGCGACGATCTCCATCCCGCCGTCCTCGGTCGGCTGGAGCACGACGCCCGCGTACGCGTCGGCGAGCACCCGGGCCGACTCGGCCACCGTGATCAGCGCGTCGGAGGCGTTCTCGCCGGTCAGCAGCGCGTTGGTGACGGCCGCCGCTCCCTCGATCCAGCGCTCGCGCTGGCGGGCCGTCCCGTACAGCCGGGCGTTGCCGATCGCGAGCGCCGCCTGAGAGGCCAGGACGCGCAGCAGGCTCTGGTCCTGCTCGGTGAAGGAACCGGTCCGCTTCTCCGTCAGATAGAGATTGCCGAGGACCGTGCTGTCCAGCTGGAGCGGTACGCCGAGGAAGGAGCGCATCCGGGGGTGGCCGGGCGGCACCCCGGCGGACCGGGGGTCGGCCGTCAGATCGTCCAGCCGCAGCGGTTTCGGGTCCTCGATGAGGAGCCCGAGCAGGCCGGTGCGTCCATCGGGGAGCCTGCCGATCCGCTGCCGGTCGGCATCGTTCATCCCCGCCGTGAACAGCTCGGTGAGTCCGCCGCGCTCGGGGTCGAGGACACCGAGCGCGCCGTACCGCGCGCCGATGAGCTCGGCGGCGGTGTCGACGATGTGCTGGAGCGTGGCGCGCGGTTCGAGGTCGGTGCCGATACCGAGCACCGCTTCGAGCAGCGTGGGCGGCCGTGGCGTCGTCGCGCCGTCGTCGCCACGGCTCGCACCCTCGTCACCGCTCGCACTCTCGTCACGGCTCGCACCCTCGTCACGGCTCGCACGGTCACCGTGGCCCGCGCCGTCGCCCTCTTCGCTCATCGTCCCGTCGAACCGTCGTACCGGTCCAGCCGCGTTCTCAGTGGGCGTCGGCCAGCGGGTTCAGAACCATCGGCTCGATCTTGCCCTCCAGCATCGCCCCGAGTCCGAGCACGGCGCAGATGTCGGGGCGTTCCGCGATGGCGACCGGCATGCCCGTCGCGTCACGCAGCATCTGGTCGAGTCCCGGCAGCAGCGCGCTGCCGCCGACCATCATGATCCCCCGGTCGCCGAGATCGGCCACCAGATCGGGCGGGCAGTCACGCAGCACCTTGCTGATGCCGTCGAGGACGGCGGTCAGCGGGGTGTAGATGGCCTCCCGTACGGCGGCGGTGTCCACCATCACCGAACGGGCGACCCCGGTGGCCACGTCGCGGCCGTGGATCTCGGTCTTGCTGGGACCGCCTTCGGTGAGCCCGTTGTTGCTGAGAGCCAGTTGCAGCGGGCGTACGGACTGGCTGGGCAGCATCAGTTCATGCTGGTGGCGCAGGTGCTGGATCACCGCGTGGTCGATGGCGTTGCCGCCGACCGGGATCCGTACGGCCGTGACGATCGAGCCGAGCGACAACACCGCGACCTGTGTGGTCGCCGCGCCGCACACCATGATCATGGTGGCGGTGGGCTGCTCCACGGGCAGTCCGCAGCCGACGGCGGCGGCGATCAGCGTGTCCACCAGCTCGACCCGGCGCGCGCCGAGCCCGACCAGGGTCTCGACGGCGGCGCGCTGGGCGAGCGGATCGCTGTCGTGCGGGGTGGAGGCGGCGGCGCGCAGCCAGGGCTTGCGGCGCAGCTGACGGCGGAGCTTGTCGCCCAGCAGATGCCGCAGCATGCGCTGCGCCATCTCGATGTCGACGACGGTGCCGCCGGTGACGGGACGGACGACACGGATGTAGTCGGGGGTACGGCCGGTCATCTGCTCGGCGAGGGCGCCGACGGCGATGAGCGCGCCGGTACGGGTGTTGACGGCGGCGGCGCTCGGCTCATCGACGACGAGCCCGGCCCCCTTCACAAAGACCCGGGTCCGGGCGGCCCCCAGGTCGACGGCGATATGGCAACGTCGCAACTGCTCAAGACTGACGGTCACGGCAGGTTCTCCCGAGAGCGCTGAGGTGGTTCACCGGCGGCCGCCGGCCCTGTTCGCATAGTGCGGCGCCGGAGCACGCGCCGCGCGCTGGGGTACGCCAGACGGGCGTTCGGATTTGACGGCATGCAGGACAGCGTGAGGGGGACCTGTCGGATCGTACGGACAGGCACTAATCCGACCAGCGTTGCAGCAGTCCCCAGGTGAACTCCGCGACGCGGGCACGGCCGTCGGGCGGGGTGAAGGCCAGCCGCATCCTGGTCGGGGCGGTGCCCTCCATCGGCCGGGCGGGCGGGAAGGCCCGCGCGACCTCGTCCACCGTGCAGCACCAGGGGCGCAGATCGTCGGCCGTACGCAGCTGGGGGCCCGCCGACCCCGGAGCGCGGACCAGCCATTCGTTCCACACGGCCCCGCCGGGCGCCACCATCACCTCGAAGCGCAGATCGGGCCAGAGCGGGACGGGCCACAGCAGGGCGTCGCACTCCAGATCGCCGATCACGCGCCGGGAGGTCCGCTCGGGCTCGCCGAGTACGGAGCGGTAGCGGGACAGCGAGCCGCGCGCCCGGGGCGAGCGCACCATCGCCTGCCAGCGGCGGTTGGCCTCCCGCATGACGGCCAGGGACACGCCGAGCTCGTGGCGGGCCTCATCGACCAGCTCCGGCTGGTGATCGGCCATCCGGCGCAGCAGGACGAGCTGGAAGTCGAGTGGCCCGAACGGCCCGGTGGAGGTCATGGCGCCATCCTCCCCCGGGTCCACGCGGCGGTCCCCAACCGGGCAGACACACGCAGACATGGGCAGACACGCCATGGACTCGGCACTTCACACAGGATCCTCACAACCTCGCCATGCCGACCGTACCGCCCGGCGCATAATCTGCGGGGCGCCATGGACTACTGCCCTCAGTGTCGTCGGCACCTCAACGGCGCACTGATCTGCGCAGGATGCGGGACCCCCGCCGAGGAGCTGCGTCAGCATCACCCTGTCCACCCCGGGGAGCACCACAGCCGCCTCCCGGGCGGGGACGACAGGGACAACGAAGGTCACGGAGAGTACGACGCCGCGGCCGTGAGTGACTACGGGCTCGTCAGTCACGACCGCCCGGACGACACCGTGCCGCGCCGCGACTCCTCGCGCCGCAAGGGCTCTTCCCGTAGAGCCGGGCGGGGCAAGGGCGCGGGGGGCAAGGCTCCGCGCCGTAGCGGACCGCGCCGGGCGCGCAGCAGACGGGGCCGCAGGTTTCTGATCGCCACGCTCGGCGTGATCCTCGCGGCCGGCGTGCTGAGCCTGGCCGAACTGGCCAGGGAATCGTCCGGCAACGACAACGCCACCTCCGTCAAGGAGGAGACGCCCGTCGAGTTCGACGGCGGCCCGCAGGACACCGAGCGTCCCGCCGCGCCCGACGATCCCCGCGGGTCCGCGACGCCGGTACCGATTTCGGGAACCGGTGCGAGCGGGGAGGCGAGCACGGACGGCAGCGGTGGTCCGAGCGCGTCGGGGCGTACCGAAGCATCACCGTCGGCCTCCGACGCGCCCGAGACCGGGGAGACGGTCACGGACGGGCCCGAATCGCCGGGGCCCGATGACCCTGGGACCGGCGACCCGGGGTCCGGTACGACCGGGCCCGCGGAGCCGACGGACGAGCCCACGTCGAACCGCCCGACCTCGGCGGAACCGCCGCGACCGCCGCGGCCCGCACCCTCTCCCACACCGTCCGAGACCTGCACCTGGTGGCTCTTCATCTGCGTCTGACCGCGTCTGGCCGCGTCTGACGGCTCTTCGGAGCGCTTTCCCGGGGCACGCCTCCCGGGGCGCGCTTCTCAGAGCACGCTCCCGCCCAGCATCCGCTTGAGCAGATCGCGCAGCGTCCCGCGCTCCTCGTCGGACAGCGCGGCGAGCGGTTCGCGCGCGAAGTCCAGTGAGTCGCGCAGCCGGATCGCCGTCTCCTTTCCCTCTTGCGTGGGCGCGGCGAGCTTCACCCGGCGGTCGGCCGGGTCGGGCCGGCGCTCCACCAGGCCGCGCGCTTCGAGCCGGTCCACGATGCCGGTGACATTGGACGGCTCGCACTGGAGCTTCCGTGCGATCCCGCGCATGGGCAGGGGCTCCAGGGACAGCAGCCCCAGGACGCGCGCCTGCGCGCCGGTGAGGGAGTGCCGGGCCGCCACCTGCTCGTATTCGGCGTAGTAGCGGGCCACGACGGTGCCGATGAGTTCGACGACCTCAAGGGTGAGTGGGTCTCTTCGCGGAGTGGCCATGGGCATCAGGGTACTCCGTTACTTGACAACGTGAAATATTCAGGAGCATTGTTGTTTCAGGTGGTGAAGCTTTTTCTCGGTTCCCTGACCTGGTACCCATGGCTCACCGTCGCAGAACTGTCTGAGGAGGCTCCGCACCATGACCGCACTTCCCGAGTCCGGCCGCGCCTGGTTTCTCGTCGCCCGCCCGCACGGCTGGCCCGAGCCGGGTGATGTCGCTCTGCGCGATGTCCCCGTGACCGAGCCGGGTGAGGGGCGGATCCTGGTCCGCAACCTCCACTTCTCGGTCGACCCGTACATGCGGGGCCGGATGAACGACGTGAAGTCGTACGTACCCCCGTACCAGCTGGACAAGCCGATGGACGGCGCCGCGGTCGGCGAGGTCATCGCCTCGCGCGCCGCGGGGTTCGCGGTCGGCGACCATGTCGTACACGGGCTCGGCTGGCGTGAGTACGCCGAATTCCCGGCCGAACACGGCACCAAGGTCGACGCCTCGCTCGCCCCGCTCTCCGCGTACCTCGGTGTGCTGGGCGGGACCGGACTCACCGCGTACGCGGGCCTGTTCGAGACCGCCTCCTTCAAGGAGGGCGACGCCGTCTTCGTCTCCGGCGCCGCCGGAGCCGTCGGCAGCCAGGTCGGCCAGCTGGCCAGGATCAAGGGCGCCTCGCGGGTGATCGGTTCGGCGGGCTCCGACGAGAAGGTCAAGCTCCTCACCGAGGAGTACGGCTTCGACGCGGCCTTCAACTACAAGAAGGGCCCCGTCAGGGACCAGCTCAAGGCGGCGGCGCCCGACGGCATCGACGTCTACTTCGACAACGTCGGAGGTGACCACCTCGAAGCCGCGCTCTCGGCGCTCAACCTCCATGGCCGCGTCACGCTGTGCGGCGCGATCGCGCAGTACAACGCCACCGACCCGGCGCCGGGCCCGCGCAATCTGGCCCTGGCCATCGGGAAGCGGCTGCGTCTCCAGGGCATGATCGTCACCGACCACTTCGGTCTGCGGCCGCGGTTCGTCGAGGATGTCGCCGGCTGGCTCGCCTCCGGTGAGCTGAAGTACCACGAGACCTCGGTCGAAGGCATCGAGAACGGCTTCGACGCCTTCCTCGGCGTACTCCGCGGTGAGAACACCGGAAAGATGATCGTCACGCTCAACAGCGAGACGGACTAGACGAGTAAGTCCGAAGTAGCGTCGTCGGTCCTAGGGCGGGCCCGGCGCCTTGCGAGCGCGCGTGCCAGACGCCCCCGGGCAGACGCGACTTCGGATTTGTTCGTCTAGGCTCGTCCCAGGCCGCCGTGGTCCGTGGGCGCGAGCCGCGGCGAACAACAGGAGGAACGCACCGCATGACCATCCAGAAGATCGATGTCCTCTACACCGCCGTCGCCACCGCGGAGAACGGCCGTGACGGCCGCGTCTCCAGTGATGACGGTCAGCTCGATGTCATCGTCAACCCGCCCAAGTCGATGGGTGGCAGCGGCGCGGGCACCAACCCGGAGCAGCTGTTCGCCGCCGGGTACAGCGCCTGCTTCCAGGGCGCGCTCGGTGTGGTCGCCCGTCAGGAGAAGGCCGACATCTCCGGTTCGACGGTGACGGCCAAGGTCGGCTTCGGCAAGCTTGAGGCCGGCGGTTTCGGTCTTGAGGTCGAGTTGGTGGCCTCCATCCCGAATGTCGACGAGGCCACCGCCAAGGATCTGCTGGAGAAGGCGCACCAGGTGTGCCCGTACTCCAACGCCACGCGCGGCAACATCAAGGTCGAGCTCTCCGTCGCCTGACAGACTGCCAGACGGACTGCCGGACGGACTGTTCGACGGACTGCCTGTCCGCTGAGGGCCGTATCCCTGACAGGGGTGCGGCCCTCGGTCGTGTCCGCTTGTCCCGCTGTCCGCTTGTCCCGTGTCCGTTTCCGACCGTTGACGCGGAAGCGCTTCGGCTCTAGCTTCCCGTTCGAGTTCGTGACCACAGTTCGGCATACCGAACTGGCATACCGAACGGGCATACGGAACGGACATACCGAACGGCTCCAACTCCCGCGCGCCCCACCCCCCTCGCACGCCGTAAGGAGAATCCGCGTGAGCCGCACCTCTCGCAGAACCACGCTCCTCCTGGCCCTGTCGCTCGCTGTCCTCGCCGCCTTCACCGCGTTCGTCCCCCCGCCCGCGGGGGCCGCCGAGGGTCGTCCGTACACCGGCCCCATGCCGTCCCGGAACGGCTCCGAACCCTGGATCCAGTACTACGACGGCGACTACTACCTCCTCACCGCGGACCGGTCGTCGGGGCTGACCATGCGCACGTCGCCCACGCCGACAGGGCTTTCGGCCGCGCCGCGCGTGCGGGTCTGGACAGACTCCACCTCCTCGCGCTGCTGCGACATGGACGCGCCCCGACTGCACTTCCGGAACGGCCACTGGTATCTGTCCTACGTCGCCGGCCAGGCCGTCGAGGACCACCACCGGACCCGGCGCCCGCACGTACTGGAGAGCGCCGGCGCCGACCCCATGGGCCCGTACACCTACCGGGACCGGCTCGACGGCGGCCGGCTGCCGGACGCCACTCCGTCTCTGCCGGGCGTCGCACTCGCCGGGGCCTCCGGTGAGCGCGCGGCCACCCCCACCGCGTACACACTCGTGAACCGGAGGAGCGGCAAGTGCCTTGAAGTGGAAGGCGGTTCGAGCGCCGATGGCGCGAATGTCCTCCAGTGGGCCTGTCATGGCGGCGCCCGTCAGCGCTGGCGCGTGGAGGATCTCGGCGATGACACCAGCCGGCTGGTCAACGCCGCCAGCGGGAAGGTGCTGGACACGGCGGCCTGTTCCGTCGCGGACGGGGCCGATCTGCGCCAGTGGTCCTGGCGCGACACCATCTGCCAGGCCTTCCGTCTCGTCGTCGCCGACCAGGGCGGCTGGGTACGGCTCGTCGGCGCCCGCAGCGGCAAGGTCGCGGATGTCGCCGGCTGCTCGACGGCGGACGGAGCCGATGTACGGCAGTGGCCCTGGCTGGGCAGCACCTGCCAGCAGTGGCGGCTGAACCCGGTCTGACAACGCTGTGGGGGCCGTCCCCGCACCACGCGGGAACGGCCCCCGGACCACGCGGGAACGGCCCCGCGTCACGACCTCACCACGTCACGCCGTGGGGAATCAGCCTGCCGCCCCCAGCAGGGCTCGGCCGACCTGAGAGAACAGCCCCTTCGGGTGGTCGCGGAACAGCGCCTCCGTACCGAACAGCACCACGGAACCGCCCTTCGCGGACGTACCGCTGACGACCGAGGCCCGGCCCGCCGCGTCCGAGGGGCCGCCCGTACCGTCCTCCTTCGCGCGCCAGTGGCCGGACACCAGCGGGCTGCCGGTGCCGTACGACTGCTCGACCCGCACCCCGTCACCGAGGCCGGTGAACCACAGTGGCGAGTAGACGAAGGTGTGCGCCGGGGCGCCGCCCGTGATCGGGCCGCCCGCGTTGGTCACCCGCACCACACCGTTCGCGTCGCCGTTGCCCGCGACCGCCTTGGCGGTGAGCAGGCCCGCGGCGGTGTTGAAGGCCGCACCCGTCGAACCGAGCGTGACCACGCCCCCGCCGGCGGAGAGGAAGCCGTCCAGGGCCGAGCGCGCGGCCGGGTTGAGAGCACCGTACTGGAGGCCGGAGGAGACGTACAGGACATCCGCCTTCGACCAGTCGAAGCCCCCGTTCAGCGTCGCGGTCGACACCGGCAGCACCTCGAAGCCCATCTCCCTCAGGGCGAACTGTTCGCCGGGCGTCACCGCCGCCGCGACGCGCGTACGGGCCACCGTCCCGGAGCCCTTCTCCTTGGTGGCGGTGAAGGCGACCCCATAACGGTCCGCGAGGACGACCGCCTGACGACGTGCCGAGGCCGGCACGATCGCCGAACCGTCCGCCGCCCGCCGTACCTTCACCCCCTGTGTGAGCAGGGAGTTGAGCGCGGCCAGCTCCTTGGGGTCGTCCAGGCGCAGCCGCAGATCGCCCTGACCCGTCACCGCCCCGGTCGGGGACGCGGCCTGGACCGGACGCGCCGGGATGTGCAGCCCGCCATCGGCCCGCTGGACCTTGTCGACGCTCGCGCCCCACAGCAGCCCGAGGCTCCACCCCGAGATGTCGTACATCGTCGAGACGTCCGCGCTGATGTCACGGCCCTCGTCCAGGATCACATTGGCGATACCGCGCTTGGCCTGGCGCATGTCGACGACGTACGAACCCGCCGGATACGAACGTCCCGCCAGCCGGAAGCCGGTAAGGGCCCGCTCCACCCGTACGTCATTGGCGACCAGATGGTCCACCAGCCGGGCCGCCGCGGTCGCCGAGCGCTGTCCGTCACCGGCCGGGATCACATACGCGCGGGGGAAGGACGTGGTGTACACATCCTCCGGTCCGATGCCGGGCACACCCGGTACGGTCTCCTCGGACACCGGCCGCTGCGCCTCGCCCGCCACTCCCCGCCGGAACGTCTCGATCTGGTCGGCGATCACGGACGTGCGGTGGTCGAGCGTGTAGTCGAGGGTCGCGCGCATCACCGCGCCCGCGATATCGGTGTTGATCGCGGAGCGCCTGCGCAACTCCTCCACCGGCAGGTTGTTGTAGTCGTTGTTGTTGACCCGCATCGGGAACTCGACGGTGTGCGAGGCCACCGCGCCCTGGAACGCCATGTACTGCGGGGTGAAGATCGGCGGCCAGTCGTCCCAGCCCTCCTGCTGGTCGCGGAAGGGGATGACGGGCGGCTGGACCCCGTCCTTGCCGGGCGTGTAGCCGAGATCGTTCACCGCCTTCTCCATGCCGAGGGCGTTGGCGTAGCTGTTCTTCAGGAAGAGGTCGTACTCGTAGTTCTCGCCGTGGGGCGGAGTCGTCGGCTCGATCAGCGTGCCGTTGACATAGCCGTGCAGATCGAGCATGACGGCGGGCTGCTTGTCGACGGCGATCCGCCGGATGGCCTGTGACTCGGGCTGCGAGGCGGTGATGAAGTCCCGGTTGAGATCGAAGCCGTTGCTGTTGGCGCGGGTGCCGGCGATCCTGCCGTCGGGGTTGGCGGTCACATTGAGATAGATCCGGTTCTTGGCGAGCAGACCCGCCGTTCTGCCGTCCTTCGCCTTCGCCAGCTCCTCGATGAGCTTCAGGGCGGCGTCGGTGCCCTCCCACTCATTGCCGTGGATGTTGTTGTTGATGAAGACCGGGGTCTTGTAGGACGACTTGATACGGCGGTCCTTCGCGGCCGCCGCCGGGGAGTCCTCGATCAGCTCGCGCATCCGCTCCTGTTCGCGGGACTCGCGGGAGCTCTCGGGCGCGGTGACGGTGACGAGATACAGCTCATGCCCGGCCGCGGACCGGCCCGCCACCTCGACGCTCACACGATCGCTCAGCTTCTGGAGGGCGTTGAGCCGGGGAGCGAGCGAGTGGTACGGGGCCAGGCCCAGCTTGATCGACTTGTCGGCGGGGTTCTCGGGCGGCGCGTCCAGGACCGTACGCCGGGGGTAGCCGCCGTCCTTGCGCAGTGCGGGAGGCACGGACGTACCGACGGTGCCGGTGGCCTTCTGGAGCGCGGCGGCGGTGGTGCCGGGTCCGCCGCTCTCCCTGACGGGGTGCGGGCGCTGGGTGTCCCGTGCGGGGCCCGGGGCGGCGGTCGCGGGGAGCGGGGCGAGCAGCAGGGCGCCGGCGACGGCGCCGGCGGCGGTGGTGAGCAGGACAGGTCTGGGTATCCCCATGCGTCTGTTCCTCCGGGTCTTCGGATGTGACCGCGATGTCAGAGGCGATCACTTCAGAGGCGATCAAGAATGATCGATGGCGATCGACATTGATCGGTACGCAGGGTCTACCGGTTACTCACGTGAACATCAAGAGGGGTCCATATACAGCCGGTAGGCTGCGTCCATGCATGATCTCGGCGCCGGCTTCGGCTACTTGATGAAAGGCCAGCGCTGGGTCGTTGGCCACGGCCGCTGGTTCGGATTCGGACTGCTGCCCGGTTTGGTCACTCTGGTCCTGTATGCGGGCGCGCTTGTCGGCCTCGCCTACGGCGCCGACGATCTGACGGCCTGGGCCACCCCCTTCGCGGACGACTGGTCCTCGCCCTGGCTCGGTCTCTTCCGGGGCTCCCTGACCGTGCTGGTCTTCGCGCTCGGGCTGTTCCTCGCGGTGATCACCTTCACCGCCGTGACGCTGCTGGTCGGCCAGCCCTTCTACGAATCGCTCTCGGAGGAGGTCGACCGCGCGGAGGGCGGCGAGGTCCCGCAGTCGGAGCTGCCGCTCTGGCGCGAGCTGTGGATCTCCGCCCGGGACAGTCTCCGGATCCTGGTACGGGTGGCGCTGTACGGCGTGCTGCTCTTCGCGCTCGGATTCATTCCGGTTGTCGGACAGACGGTCATTCCCGTGCTCGGCTTCTGTGTGTCCGGCTTCTTCCTGGCGGAGGAGCTGACGGCGGTGGCGCTCCAGCGGCGCGGTGTCGAGCTCAAGGAGCGCCTGCGGCTGCTCAAGGGCCGCCGGATGCTCACCCTCGGCTTCGGTGTCCCGCTCACGCTCGCCTTCCTCGTCCCGCTCGTGGCGGTCTTCCTGATGCCGGGCGCGGTGGCGGGGGCGACCCTGATGGTGCGCGAGCTGACGGCCCCGCCGGAGGACGCGTCCGCCGACGACGATGCCGTGGCCGGCGGACAGGGTGCGCGGAGGCCGGGCGCACCGCTCGCCATGGACAAGTAGCGGCAGGCGGTAGCCGTAGCGCCGTCCGATCCGGTAGGGCTCCGGACCGGACGGCGCTGTGCGTTCCGCGCCTGAGGCGTCTGAGGCCTCTGAGGCCCCTGAGGCGACTCAGGTGACTCAGGAGGCTTCGGCGGCCACCGTGACGATCGCCCGCAGCTGCGCGATGATGTCCAGCCGGTTCTGTACGAACTCGGGGTCCGTCACGGACCCCGTCGCCGGGTCGGTGTTCCCCGCCCCGAACTGGAGCACCGGCGTGTGCACATGCCCGCCGGGGATATCCAGCTCCAGCCGGTCGCGGAGCAGCGTCGCGCGGTACGCGATCTCATTGGACAGATAGTCCCCGCCGCCCCCGGCGCGGGCCGCCGAACCGGGCGTCGGTCCGTCCGGCCGTACCACCGGCGCGGTCCCGCCCGCCGGGACCTCGGTCACCGAGGTGTTGTCGTACACCGGGAAGCGGCCGGTGTCCGCCTCCACGATCGAGCGGTACGGCAGGCTGGTCGTCGTCCACTGCGGCTGCGAGGCCGGATCGGTCACTGGCACGAGCCCGGTCTCCGAGACGTTCTCGTTGTCCCCGAACCCGCCGCGCCAGGCGCCGTTGAAGCGCTCGACATCGATCCGGCCCACCCGGCCCTGGCTGACCGTGGTGAAGAGGTCGGCCCGCGACAGCGGCCCGCGCAGGGCCTGTTCGACGGTACCGTCGGCGAAGTCCCCCCAGCGGACGGGGAAAACGGCGGTCTCCATACGGGCGGGCCCGTCGGCGGTCCTGATCACCGTGCCGTCCAGCGCCAGCGCCGTGGCCCCGGACGGATTGCTGATCCGGATGTCGCGGTCCAGGGTGAACGGGTCGAAGCCCGTCAGCACGATCCGCTTGACGCCCTTGGCCCCCTTGACGCCGTCGCGCGCCGGGAAGTCCATGGAGTCCTGGCCGCGCGAGGAGCGCTCAAGCTTCCCGAGCAGCGCCGCCCGCCCGGTCTCGGAGAGGCCGAACTCCGGCTGCCACTGCCGCAGTTCACGGGTGAGCGCGAGCCGCGCCCAGTACAGCGGCCGGTCGTCGTCCCGGCTCAGATCGCCGCGTGCGGGACCGCGCCCCTGCGCCCGGTCCACCGCCCGCTGCCACAGCCGCGCCCCGCTCCGTGCGACGGCCCGCTCGGCCTCGGCGTACGAGTCCGCGCCGCGCAGTGACCGTACGAAGTCCGGCGCCACGGCGTCGAAACCGCTGCGCCGCAGGATCTCCTGGGGTACGGCCCGGTCCAGCCGCTGTTCCTCGACGGTGAACGCCGCGGCGGCGGTGGCGGACCGGACGGGGGCGGGCTGAGCGGCGAGGGGCTGGGCGGCGGCGGGCGGGGGCGGCGTCGCGAGGGTGAGCGCGGTAGTGGTGAGGAGTACGAGCCCGAGCAGCTCGGGGCGTACACGTATGTGGCCCAGGGGCCTCATGAGTCTCACGGGGGAGTCCTTCCATCGGGTGGCGGAAGTATCACCTCCGGGCAGGGCGGATGACCATGGGCCCCCGGGCTGTGACACCGGCTCATGTGGCGGGCCACTACACCGGCCGGGATCGCTGTGCGACCATCCGGCGGAGAGACGGAGAGTCTTCGACGAGGAGGTACGGCTGTGGCAGACGTATCCAGCACCCGGGCCGGTCACGCACGCGAGGCGGCCGTCGAGGCGGCGCTCGGCAAGCTGGACCTGGACGCCAAGGCGCGGCTGCTGGCAGGCCAGGACATGTGGTCCCTGCCCGCGCTCCCGGAGATCGGGCTGGCCTCCCTGGTGATGTCCGACGGTCCGATCGGGGTCCGCGGGGTGCGCTGGACGGCGGACGACCCGTCCATCGCCCTGCCGTCGCCGACCGCTCTCGCCGCCTCCTGGGATCCGGAACTGACCCGCGGGGCCGGCCGGCTGCTCGCGCAGGAGGCCCGCCGCAAGGGCGTGCACGTACTGCTCGCGCCGACCGTGAATCTGCACCGTTCACCGCTCGGGGGCCGCCACTTCGAGGCGTACAGCGAGGACCCGTACCTCACCGGCGAGATCGGCACCGGATATGTGCGGGGCGTCCAGGACGGCGGGGTCGGTACGACGGTCAAGCACTTCGTCGCGAACGACGCCGAGACCGACCGCTTCACCGTCGACAACATCGTCGCCCCGCGCCCGCTGCGCGAGCTGTATCTCGCCCCGTTCGAGGCCATCGTCGCGGGCGCCCACCCCTGGGGCATCATGGCCGCGTACAACCAGGTCAACGGCTCGACGATGACCGAGCACCGCTATCTCCAGAACGAGGTCCTGCGCGGCGAGTGGGGTTTCGACGGCGCTGTCGTCTCCGACTGGCTGGCGGCCCGCTCCACCGCCGGCGCCCTGCTCGGCGGCCTCGATGTCGCGATGCCAGGACCGCGCACGGTCTACGGCGAGGCACTTGTCGCCGCCGTCCGCGCCGGTGAGGTGACGGAGTCCGCCGTCGACGGCGCCGTACGCAGGGTGCTGCTGCTCGCCGCCCGGGTCGGCATCCTCGACGGCGCCCCCGCGGCCGTCACCGACCTTCCCGCGCCGATCGACGGCGACGCCCTGGCCCGCGAGATCGCGCGCCGCTCCTTCGTCCTCGTACGCAACGAGCCACGGGCACACGCCGAGGACGCCGGCGGCCATTCGGACCTTCCGGCTCCTCCGGCCGCTCCGGCCCCTCCGGCCCCTCCGGCCCCTCCGGTCCTTCCGATCGATCCGGCCGAGGCCGGTACGGTCGCGCTCAGCGGCGCCCCGGCGCGCGACGCCCGGGTGCTCGGCGGCGGCTCCGCGGTGGTCTTCCCCGACCATGTGGTCTCCCCGCTCGACGGCCTCGGCGCCGCCCTTCCCGACGGTTCCCTCAGCTACTCCATCGGCGCCGACCCCAACGATGAACTCGCCCCCACGGGCGCCGGCTTCGAGCTGACCGCCCTCTGCCGCGCGGCGGACGGACGGATCCTCGGGACCTCCACCGTCCCGGGCGGCCGAGTGCAGTGGGCCGGCAGCGACCTGCCCGACGGCGTCACCCACGAGGAACTGCACACCGTCGAGCTGACCGGCACCTTCACCCCGCGCGAGAGCGGCGAGCACACCTTCGGCACCCGCGGTTGCGGCGGCTTCGTCCTCTCCGTCGGCGGCGATGTCCTCTTCGACGGTACGGAGGAACTGGGCGCCGCCTCCGACCCGTTCGAGGCGTTCTTCGGCCGGCCGGTGGAGCGCGCCCGCGCGGAACTGACCGAGGGCGAACGGGTCACGGTCTCGCTGCTGCACACCGTCCACAAGATCCCGGACGCCCCGATCAAGGCCGTCGCGTTCTCGCTGCTCCACCTCGGCCCGCGGCACGACCCCGACGAACTCATCGCGGAGGCCGTCGAGGCGGCCCGTACCGCGGGCACCGCCGTCGTGGTGGTCGCCACCACCGAACGCGTCGAGTCCGAGGGCTTCGACCGCGAGAACCTCAAGCTCCCCGGCCGCCAGGACGATCTCGTACGCGCGGTCGCCGCCGTCAACCCGAACACCGTCGTGGTCGTCAACACCGGCTCCCCGGTGGAGATGCCGTGGCGCGAGGACGTGGCGGCGGTACTGCTCAGCTGGTTCCCCGGCCAGGAGGGCGGCGCCGCGCTCGCCGACGTGCTGCTCGGCGCGGCGGAGCCGGGCGGCCGGCTGCCCACCACCTGGCCGGTCGCGCTGGCGGACGTACCGGTCTCGGTGACCACCCCGTCCGACGGCGAACTCCACTACAGCGAAGGCGTGTTCATCGGCTACCGGGCCTGGGAACGTGCGGGCGTGGCCCCCGCGTACCCGTTCGGCCACGGCCTCGGATACACCGACTGGGAGTACGAGACGATCACGGCCACCGCGAACGACGCGTGGGTACGGCTGCGCAACACCGGTTCCCGCGCGGGCCGCGAGGTCGTCCAGATCTATCTGGCCCCGGTGGACGACACCGTGGAGCGCCCGGCCCGCTGGCTGGCCGGCTTCGCGTCGGTCGAGGCGGGACCCGGCGAGACGATCGAGGTGCGGATTCCACTGCGGCGCAGGGCGTTCGAGATCTGGGACGAGGACTCCGGCTCCTGGTCGTTCGTCCCCGGTACGTACGAGGTCCAGGCGGGCCGGTCCGTCGCCGACCGTCGGCTCAGCTCCCCGGTGGACGCGCGGGCGTAGCGAGCGAGACGTACGGGGCGGGGACGCCGTTGCCCCGGCGCGGACCTGACACCGCCCCGGGGCCGTACCCATGCCTCGTCACCGGATTTACCGGACGCCGAAGCCGAACGTCGTGGTCGAGACGAACACCTCACCCGGCCGCAGCACCGTGCTCGGGAACGCGGGCCGGTTCGGGGAGTCCGGGAAGTGCTGCGTCTCCAGGGCGATCCCGTCCCCGGGGCCGTACGGCTCCCCACCGAAGTGGTCGCCGGTGTAGAGCTGCATCCCCGGCTCCGTGGTGGTCACGGTCAGCACCCGGCCCGACACCGGGTCGTACAGCTCGGCCGCCGGACCCGCTCCGTCCAGGACGAAGTTGTGGTCGTAGCCGGAGCCCACCGGGCGCGGCTCGCGGAAGTCGAAGCGGGTGCCGTCGACCGGTGCCAGCTCCCCGGTCGGTACGGAGGCGCCGTCCACCGGCGTGATGTGCCCCGCCGCGATGCGCAGTTCATGGCCGGTCGCGGGGCCACTGCCCGCGCCGCCCAGATTCCAGTAGGTGTGATTCGTCGGATTCACATGCGTCGGGGCGTCCGTCACCGCGCGGTAGTCGATCCGCAGCGCACCGTCCGCGTCCAGCGCGTACGTCGCCGAGATGTCCAGCCGGCCGGGGAAGCCCTCCTCGCCGTCGGGGCTGCTCCGCGACAGCCGTACCCCGTGGTCCCCGGCCTGCTCCGCGTCCCACACACGCCGGTCGAAGCCACGCTCACCGCCGTGCAGACTGTTCGGCCCGTCGTTGGGCGCAAGCCGGTGGGTCCGGCCGTCGAGCGTGAAGGCCGCGCCCCCGATGCGGTTCGCGTACCGGCCCACCAGCGCACCGAAGTACGGCCCGTCGGCGCCCAGATAGCCCGAGAGATCCGGGAAGCCGAGCGCCACATTGGCGACGGTGCCGTTCCGGTCGGGTATCTCGACCGACTGCACGATGCCGCCGTACGTCAGCAGACGTAGCCGGGTACCGGCCCGTTCAAGGGTCCAGCGGTGGACGGGCGTACCCTCACCGGTCGCACCGACGCTCTCCGAATTCATGACAGTCACGAGGGAGAACCCTACGCGGGGGACCTAGGCGGGCGGCTTCGCCGCCGTGACATTGCGGTACGCGATCTCCGCCAGCATGCTCTGCCCGTCCTTGCTGGGATGGAACCAGTCCCAGTGGCTCAACTGCGCTCCGGTGAACCGGAAGTCGAAGACCGCACCGCCGTCGTACCGACAGCGCGGATCCTTCGCGCACACGTCCTTCAGCACGTCGTTGTACGCCACGACCCGCTCGTACACCATGTTCCGCCGGTCCTGCGCCTGCTTGCTCATGTCCTGCGAGTCCCCGAGCATCGTGGCGCAGATGCCCAGCTTCCAGATCTGCCGGCCCAGCGGATTGCCCCGGCCGGTCGACCAGAGCCGCTTCAGATCCGGCACGCTCGACACATACACCTGCGCCTTGGGCGCCCCGGCGCGCAACTGGCGCATCGACGCCTCGAACGACTTACGGAAGTTGGCGACCGGTGTCATCTGCCTCGCCGTGTCCTGGCAGGCGTCATTGGCGCCCACCATGATCGTGACCAGCTCGGGCTTGTTCTGCGCGGCCTGCGCCAGCTGGCCCGGCAGGTCCGACATCTTGGCGCCGGTCGCGGCGTGGTTCCAGCTGCGCTCCTTCGCCGCCGGAGCGCCGAGCAGCCGCAGGGCGAGGCTGCGTACCTTGCTGTCCGTACCCGTCGACCAGGACACCTCCGGGCAGTCGGCGAGCACCACACACGCGTCGAAACCACGGGTGATGGAGTCACCGACCGCCGCCACCGAGGCCGGGGCGCGGTTCCACAGGGGCGGGCGCGCGGAGGGGGCGGTGCCCTTGACCTCCGTGTCGGACGAGGATCCGCCGAGACCGGCGCAGCCGGCCAGCAGGCCGGTCACGGTCAGTGCCGCGGCGGTCGCGGCGGCCGTCCCGGCGCGTGACCGCCGCCCTCCGCGCCCCTTCCGGGCCGGGCGGCGATCCCCGCTCCGACCGCCGCTCCCGCTCCGGCTCCGAAGGCTCTTCCGCATCAGGGTCCTTCCCCTTGGCGTCCTCTTTGGCATCCTTTTGAGAAGTCTGGCGTCTTCAGGCATCCGGTGGCGTCCTGCCGAGTGAAAGCTTCGCGCATATCGGCCCCGGGACCGACCGTACGTCACCGAGGGCACCCCGCCGCACGGTAGTTTTTCCACGTCGAACCAGAGGTGTCCGTTCTCTTGGCTCCGGTAAATTACATCACGTCACATGCTGTCCCTTTTGCGGAGTTTCACTCCCGATGCTGTTTACTGAGGCCGCTGGGAAAGGCGAACCTCGTCCCACACTGGAGGTCCCGGTGACGACACGTGGAGTTCTGTACGTTCACTCCGCACCACGCGCGATGTGCCCGCATATCGAGTGGGCGGTGGCCGGTGTGCTCGGTCTGCGGGTCCAGCTCGACTGGATCCGGCAGCCGGCGTCGCCGGGCACGTGGAGAGCGGAGGTCTCCTGGAAGGGCCGGGCGGGCACCGCCTCCGAAATCGCCTCCGCCCTGCGCGGCTGGCAGATGCTCCGCTTCGAGGTCACGGCGGAACCCTGCGCCACCGCGGAGGGCGAGCGCTACAGCGCCACGCCCGATCTGGGCATCTTCCACGCCGTCACCGGTATGCACGGCGACATCCTGATCCCCGAGGACCGGCTGCGCGCCGCGCTCGCGCGCTCCCAGCAGGGTGAGACGCAGCTGGAGGCGGAGATCGCCAAGCTGCTCGGCAAGCCGTGGGACGACGAGCTGGAGCCGTTCAGGTACGCGGGCGAGGGCGCCCCGGTCCGCTGGTTGCACCAGGTCGTGTGAGCGGGCGGGACCCTCCCGTCCTACCGTGGTCCCATGGCTGATCACCTCGCAGTAGCTGTCCTCGGCACCGGCATCATGGGCGCCGCGATGGCCCGTAATCTCTGCCGCGCAGGACACGACGTCCGCGTCTGGAACCGCACCCCCGCCAAGGCCGAGGCACTGGCCGCCGACGGCGCTCGGGCCTTCGTCACTCCCGCCGAGGCTGTCGCCGACGCGGATGTCGTTCTCACGATGGTGTACGACGGCCCCGCCGCCCTGGAGGCCGTGACGGCCGCCGGCCCGGGTCTGCGGCCCGGCGCCATCTGGCTCCAGACGACGACCGTGGGCGTCGAGGCCGTCCCCTCACTCGCCGATCTGGCCCGTCATCACGGGCTCGTCTTCGTCGACGCGCCCGTACTCGGCAGCAAGGCGCCCGCCGAGAGCGGCGACCTGCTGATCCTGGCCGCGGGCCCCGAGGAGGCCCGCGCCCCGCTCGCGTCCGTACTCGACGCCATCGGCAGCCGTACGGTCTGGCTGGGCGAGGACGGCTCCACCGGGGCCGCCAGCCGTCTGAAGCTCGTCTGCAACAGCTGGGTGATCGCTCTCACCAACGGCACGGGCGAGGCGCTGGCCCTGGCCAAGGGGCTGGGAGTGGACCCGCGGTACTTCCTGGAGGCCATCTCCGGCGGCCCGCTGGACTGCGGCTATGTCCACGCCAAGGCCGCCGTCATCACGGAGGGCGACTACACCCCGAGCTTCTCGGTCGCCACGGCGGGCAAGGACGCCCGGCTGATCGTGGAGGCCGGGGCGTCGGCGGGCGTACGGCTGGACGGGGCGGCGGCGTCCGCCGAGCGGTTCCGCCGGGCGGAGGCCCAGGGGCACGGCGACGACGACATGGCGGCGATGTACTTCGCCAGCTTTGACGACTGACCTGCCCAACCCCCGTTCCCTCGATGGAGTGATCGTCCGGCCGGTCCGGGCGTGTCGTTGTGTCCGGCTGCGACCCTGCGTATAAAGCGACTTCGGGTCAGGGGGAGAAGCGGCGTGACCACAGCCGGAACGGTCTGGGGTGCCTTCCAGCCGCTGGGAGGCACCCTCGTCAACGATCCGGCCGTGGTCGCCGGTGCGGACGGCCGGCTGATCGTCCTCGCCGAGGGCCGGAATCACGCTCTCCTGTTCATCCGGGAGAACAGAGATCTGAGCTGGTCCCCGTGGGCGGAGTCACCCGGGGTCCGGATCAGCGGGGTGCCCGCCGCGATCCTGGGCCGTGACCGACTGATACGGGTCTTCTGGCGCACGACGGGCGACGAACTGTTCGCCGCCCGGATCAGTCGTACAGCGGACGAGTTCGACGGCACTCCGGGCGAGTTCGACGGCACTCCGGTCAAGGTGGCCGACGGCGTCATGGGCGATCCCGCCGCGGTCCTCAACGCCGACGGGCGGATCTCGGTGTTCTACCGGGGTGCGGACCACACGGTCCGGTCGGTCAGCCACACCTCGGTGGCGTACGCCGTCTGGGCCCCCGCCGCCACGATCGGCGGAGCCGCCGAGGGTGTCCCGTGCCCGGTTCTGGCGGCCGACGGCCGGGTGGCGGTGTTCGTCCGTGGCGGCGACGACGAGCTGTGGATCTCGGAGCAGCGAATCCCCGATACCGCCGGCGACTGGATCCCCTTCGAGCGGATCGCCCGGACCCCCGCCGTCTCCGACCCGAAGGCCGCGCTCGACGCGGACGGCCGTATCCGGGTCTTCTGGCAGGGCCGGGATGGAGCGGGCTGCTTCCTGGGCAGGCAGGGGGACTACACCGCGTGGAACCCGGAAGGCACGCTCAAGGGCGGCGGCCCCGCGGGCGCGCCGTATCCGTTCCGCTCGCCGCTCGACGGCCGTCTTCGGATCTTCGCGGCCGGTCCCGGCCGCGCGCTGTGGGTCGCGGAGCAGAAGACCGTCAACAGCGACCAGTTCACGGACCTCGCCCCCCTGAACGGCGCGCTCGCGGGCGCCCCGGTCCCCGCGCGCCACGCCGACGGCCGGATCTCCGTCTTCGCCCGCGGCACCGACGGCGCGCTCCGGTACGTGACGCAGAACTGGGCGCCTTAGAGGCCGCGCGGAGAGGTGGGGCGGCGTCGCGCGGAAACCGAAGACGCCCGGCCGGGAACCCCGGACCGGGCGTCTTCGTGAAGGTTCGCCGGGAACCGTCGCGCGGTCAGACCGTACGCAGCGCCAGGACCACGTTGTGGCCGCCGAAACCGAACGAGTTGTTGATCGCCGCGATCGTGCCGCTGGGCAGATCGCGGGGGCCGTCGACGACGATGTCCGCGACGACCTCTTCGTCCAGATCATCGACGTTGATCGTCGGCGGGGCCTTGCGGTGGTAGAGCGCGAGGACCGTCGCCACGGTCTCGATACCGCCCGCGCCGCCCAGCAGATGCCCCGTCATCGACTTCGTCGCGGAGACCGCGACATGGTCCAGATCGTCGCCGAGGACCCGGCGCAGCGCCTTGATCTCGGCGACATCGCCCTGCGGCGTCGATGTGGCGTGCGCGTTGAGGTGCATGACCTCGGCCGGCTTGAGGTCCGTCTGGTCGAGCAGGTTCTCCATGGCCTTGGCGATACCGCGGCCGGTGGGCTCGGGCTGGGCGATGTGGTGGGCGTCCGAGGACAGGCCCTGGCCCAGCACCTCGCAGTAGACCCGCGCGCCGCGCTTGGCCGCGTGCTCGGCCGACTCCAGGACGATGACGCCCGCGCCCTCACCGAGGACGAAGCCGTCGCGGCCCTTGTCGTACGGGCGCGAGGCCTTGGTGGGCTCGTCGTTGTTCTTGGACATCGCCATCATGTTGGCGAACGCCGCGATGGGCAGGGGGTGGACGGCCGCTTCCGTACCACCGGCGACGACCACGTCGGCGCGGCCGGTACGGATCATCTCCACCGCGTAGCCGACGGCCTCGGCGCCCGACGCGCAGGCGGAGACCGGGGTGTGCACACCCGCGCGGGCGCCCACTTCCAGGCTGACGTTGGCGGAGGGGCTGTTGGGCATGAGCATGGGCACGGTGTGCGGGGAGACACGGCGTTCGCCCCGCTCCTTGAGCACGTCGTACTGGTCGAGCAGGGTGGTCACGCCGCCGATGCCGGAGGCGATCACGGTACCGAGCCGGTCGGGGTCGACCGAGGGGTCCTCCCCGGCCCTGGCGGTGTAACCCGCGTCCGCCCACGCCTCCCTGGCCGCGATCAGCGCGAACTGCGCAGAGCGGTCAAGCTTGCGGGCGAGCGGGCGGGGCAGGACATCGCCCGGGTCGACCGCGGCGACCGCGGCGATACGGACCGGCAGTTGGGCGAAGCGTTCGCCTTCGAGCGGACGTACTCCGGAGCGGCCGGCGAGCAGACCTTCCCAGGTCGTCGCGCTGTCGCCACCCAGTGGTGTGGTTGCGCCGATACCGGTGACGACCACGGTGCGATTGGTCGAGTTCACTGGAATTCTTTCTCCACGTGTAGAGGGTGCTGAATTTTTACGGCGCCACCACCGGGTGGCGGATGCCGCGCGATGGGTCAGCGCGAGAGGTCAGCCGCTCAGGCGGCCTGGTGCTTCGCGATGTAGTCGGCGGCGTCGCCAACCGTCTTGAGGTTCTTGACGTCGTCGTCCGGGATCTTCACGTCGAAGCGCTCTTCGGCGGCGACGACGACCTCGACCATGGACAGCGAGTCGACATCCAGATCGTCGGTGAAGGACTTGTCCAGCTGGACGTCCTCGACCGGGATACCGGCGATCTCATTAACGATCTCGGCGAGACCGTCGACGATCTCTTCCTGGGTGGCGGCCATGTTGGCGCTCCTTCGATGTTGAGCGGAGGGATATATCGGAACACGCTCCGGAAAGATCCGGTGTGCCTAGGGGAGGGTAACGACCGTCGCGGCGTAGACAAGACCCGCCCCGAAGCCGATGACGAGCGCGGTGTCGCCGCTCTTCGCCTGTCCGGTCGCCAGAAGCCGCTCCATCGCGAGCGGGATCGAGGCGGCCGAGGTGTTGCCGGTGGTTTCCACGTCACGGGCGACCATGACGCTTTCCGGCAGCTTCAGAGTCTTCACCATCGAGTCGATGATCCGCATATTGGCCTGGTGCGGAATGAAGACGTCCAGGTCCGCGGAGCTGATTCCGGCGGCGTCCAGGGCCTGCTGGGCGACCTTCGCCATCTCGAAGACGGCCCAGCGGAAGACCGCCTGGCCCTCCTGCGTGATGGCCGGAAACTTCTCCGCGGTTCCGTCGCGGTAGACGTCCCACGGCACGGTCTGCTTGATGGTGTCGGACTTGTCGCCCTCGGAGCCCCAGATGGTGGGGCCGATCATCGGCTCCTTGGCGGGTCCGACGACCACGGCGCCCGCGCCGTCGCCGAACAGGAAGGCCGTCGCACGGTCCTCCAGATCGGTCAGGTCCGAAAGCCGCTCCACGCCGATGACGAGTACGTGCTCCGCCGAGCCCTCGACGACCATGCCCTTGGCGAGGGTCAGTCCGTAGCCGAAGCCGGCGCAGCCCGCGGAGATGTCGAACGCGGCGGGCCTGCCCGCGCCGATCTTGTCCGCGATCTCGGTCGCGACGGCCGGGGTCTGCTTGAAGTGCGAGACGGTGGCGACGATCACACCGTCGATCTGCTCCGGCGTGATCCCGGCGTCGGCGATGGCCTTGCCGGACGCCTCGATGGACATCGCGGCGACCGTCTCCTCCGGGGAGGCCCAGTGGCGGGTCGCGATGCCGGAGCGGGAGCGGATCCACTCGTCGGACGAGTCGATCGTTTCGAGGATCACCTCGTTGGGCACGACCCGGGTCGGGCGGTAGCCGCCCACGCCCATGATGCGTGCGTGCGGGGCGCCCTTGCTGGGCTTGATCTTCGACATGCTCTCTGACTCCTATTCAGCCGTGGAGGAGTGCTCGGCGATCAGCGTGCGGGCCGCGTCGAGGTCGTCGGGTGTCTTCAGCGCCAGGGTCTTCACCCCGGGCAGGGCGCGCTTGGCGATACCCGTCAGGGTGCCGCCGGGGCACAGCTCGATCAGCGCGGTCACACCCCGCTCCTTGAAGGTCTCCATGCACAGGTCCCAGCGGACCGGGTTGGCGACCTGGCCGACCAGGCGGGTCACGATTCCGGAGCCGGTCGCGACGGTCAGCCCGTCGCGGTTCGAGACGTACGGTACGACCGGGTCGGCGACGGAGACGGAACGCGCGGCCGTGTCGAGCTTCTCGACCGCGGGTGCCATGTGGTGCGTGTGGAACGCGCCGGCGACCTTGAGCGCCACCACGCGCCGTACGCCCTCGGGCTTGTCGGCCTCCAGCGCGGCGAGTTGCTCACGCGTGCCGGCCGCGACGATCTGGCCCGCGCCGTTCACATTGGCGGGGGTCAGACCGAGCTTCTCCAGATGCGCGAGGGTGGTTTCCGGTTCGCCGCCGAGCAGCGCAGCCATCCCGGTCTCCGTGATGGCGGCGGCCTCGGCCATCGCCAGACCCCGGGCGCGTACGAGCGACAGGGCCACCTCGTCCGGGACCACACCGGCCAGCGCCGTGGCGGCCAGTTCACCGACGCTGTGGCCGGCCGTGGCATCGACGTCGCGCGCCACGTCCTCGGTGGTGGGGAAGAGCCGGCGGGCGGAGAGCAGGGCGGCGGCGACCAGCAGCGGCTGGGCCACCGCGGTGTCTCTGATCTCGTCCGCGTCGGCATCCGTGCCGTAGTGGACCAGATCCAGGTCGATGGCGGCCGACCATGCCCGCAGCCGGTCTTCGGCACCGGGCAGTTCGAGCCAGGGGGTCAGGAAGCCGGGCGTCTGAGCGCCTTGGCCGGGAGCGACGAGTACGAGCACCCTCACACTCTCTCTTGCGAAGGGTCTTCACCGCCCGTGGGGAGGGGAACGAAGAACCGCTGGGGGAATTGTTGGAGTACGACAAAAGTCTAGGTCTGTGGATCTCCGTCGGCCAAGCGCCCCAAGATCAGTGCAATCCGCAGCGTGAACGCGGACCTCACATCGGAGGGTGACCACCCGGTGACGTCAGTCACACGTCGCAGCCGGTAGCGCACGGTGTTGGGGTGCACGAACAGCATCCTCGCCGCACCCTCAAGACTGCTCGCCTGTTCCAGATAGACACTCAGAGTCTCCAGCAGCGCGGACCCCGCTTCCTCAAGCGGTCTGTAGATCTCCTCCACCAACTGCTCACGCGCGGCGGGGTCGGAGGCGATCGCGCGCTCCGGCAGCAGATCGTCAGCGAGCACCGGGCGCGGTGCGTCCTGCCAGGCGAAACACGCCTTGAGGCCGGCCGCCGCGGCCTGCGCGGACTTCGTCGCGGCCAGCAGATCGGGCACCACCGGGCCCGCCACGACGGGGCCCGCCGCGTAGGGGCCGATCAGCGCCTTGGCGACCTGGAGCGGGTTGTCGCTGCCGCCCGCGATCACCACGAGCCGGTCGCCGAGCACACCGGTGAGGACCTGGAGCTTGGCGTGCCTGGCCGCCCGGCGGATCGCCTCCACGGTCAGTTCGCTGTCCCCGTCCGGGGCGGTGCCGAGCAGGACGCAGACATGTTCGGGGGAGTTCCAGCCGAGGGCCGCCGCCCGGGAGACGGCGCCCTCATCGGCCTCCCCGGAGAGCACGGCGTTCACGACGAGCGATTCCAGCCGGGCGTCCCACGCGCCGCGTGCCTCGGCGGCCTGCGCGTACACCTGTGCCGTCGCGAAGGCGATCTCCCGCGCGTACACGAGCAGCGCCTCGCGCAGCGCGGACTCGTCGCCGGGGGCCGCGACCTCCTCGATCGCCGTCTCCATGACCTCGATCGTGGTCCGAACCATCTCGACGGTCTGGCGCAGGGTGATCGCCCGCGTCAGCTCGCGCGGGGCTGTGCCGAAGACATCGGTGGAGATGGCCTGCGGGGTCTCGGGGTGGCGGAACCACTCGGTGAACGCGGCGATACCGGCCTGGGCGACCAGCCCGATCCAGGAACGGTTCTCCGGCGGCATCGCGCGGTACCACGGCAGCGTCTCGTCCATGCGGGCGATGGCGTTCGCGGCGAGCCGTCCTGAGGACTGCTCCAGCCGCCGCAGCGTCGCGGGGTGCGGATGGGGTTCGTTCGAGGGTTCAGCCACGGGTCAAGAGTGCCTTATCGGAGCCACCGCCCGCGGGGGAGGGGTCGGCGGGCGTCTCGTCCCGTCCCCGCCGGAGCGCCTACCGTGAAGCCGTGATTCTCGTACGGTACGCAGCGCAGCGCTATGTCGGCGGCGACCCCTCGGCGGGCATCGAGTCCCTGCACGCCTTCTCCTTCGGGCGCTTCTACGATCCGGACAATCTGCGCTTCGGCGCTGTCCTCGCCTGCAATGAGGAGCGGCTCGCGCCCGGCGCCGGGTTCGACGAGCACCCGCACAGTCATACGGAGATCGTCACCTGGGTCGTCGAGGGCGAGCTGACGCACCGCGACTCGGCCGGCCACGCCACCGTCGTGCGGCCGGGGGACGTCCAGCGGCTCAGCTCGGCCGGCGGGGTGCGGCATGTGGAACGCAATGACGGCGACCGGCCGCTGGTCTTCGTACAGATGTGGCTGGCGCCGCTGGAGCCGGGCGGCGACCCGGCGTACGAGGTCGTGCGCGGTATCGCCGACTCCACGCCGTACGCCCTGCCGAGGGCCGGGGCCATGCTGCACGTACGGCGTCTGCGGGACGGCGAGCGCTCCGCCGTGCCCGACGCGCCGTATGTGTACGTCCAGGTGGTGCGCGGTGGGGTACGGATCGATGGCGCGGCGGGGCCCGCGCTGGGGCCGGGCGACTCGGCGCGGATCACGGACGCGGAAGGGCTCGAACTGGTGGCGGCCCCGGCGGCGGAGGTACTGCTCTGGGAGATGTCGGACTGAGAGTCCGGGCCGGGAGCCCAGACCGAGAGTCCGGGCCGAGAGTCCGGGCCGGGAGCCCAGACCGGGAGTCGGGGCCGAGCATTCGGGCCGAGTGCTCAGGCCGACAGCTCCGCGAGGACCGCGTCGGTGAACGGCGGCCAGGCCGCGACCGCCCACGGCCCGAAGTCCCGGTCCGCCAGCGCCACACAGGCCGCCCCCGCGTCCGGGTCGACCCACAGGAACGTACCGGACTGCCCGAAGTGCCCGAAGGTGCGCGGCGAGGACGAGGCGCCCGTCCAGTGCGGGGACTTGGCGTCCCGGATCTCCAGGCCGAGCCCCCAGTCGTTGTTCTTCTGGAAGCCGTAACCGGGCAGTACGCCGGACAGCCCGGGATGGACGACCGTCATCGCCTCCAGGACCGTGCGCGCGTCCAGCAGCCGGGGCGCCTGGAGTTCGGCGGCGAACCGCGTCAGATCGTCGACGGTCGAGATCCCGTCCCTGGCCGGCGACCCGCCCTCGGGCAGCGAGGTCGCGGCCATGCCCAGCGGCTCGAACACGGCCTCGCGGAGATAGTCGGGGAACGCGATCCCGGTGGCCTTGGCGATATGGTCGCCGAGCACCTCGAAGCCCGCGTTGGAGTACAGCCGGCGGGTGCCCGGCGCGTTGGCCACGCGGTGTTCGTCGAAGGCCAGACCGCTGGTGTGCGCGAGCAGATGACGGACGGTGGACCCCTCGGGCCCGGCCGGCTCGTCCAGCTCGACGGCCCCCTCCTCGTACGCCACCAGCGCCGCGTACGCGGCCAGCGGCTTGGTCACGGAGGCGAGCGGAAAGCGCCGCGCCGTCGGGCCGTACGATCCGACGACGGTGCCGTCCGCACGTACGACGGCGGCCGCGGCGTTCGTCACCGGCCAGTTCTCGATCATCGCCAGGCTCTGCATGGTGACGAGGTTAGCGAGAGGGTCCCCCGCGTCGCGGGGGTGGGGGTGCGGGCGGGACGCATCCGAGGTGGCGGGAAACTCGCCGACATTTCGCTTGCTTCGAGTGCACTCGAAGGATCTAGCGTTGAGGGTATGACGCTGATGGAGAGCACCCCCGTACGGACGGCCCGCGTGGACGAGTGCGTGTCGGCGCCGCGCCCGCATCCGCGGCCCGACGGCGCGGCGCGCTACACGATCAGCGAGGTCGCCTCCTTCACCGGACTCTCGGCGCACACCCTGCGCTGGTACGAGCGGATCGGCCTCATGCCGCATGTGGACCGGTCGCACACCGGCCAGCGCCGCTTCAGCAACAAGGACCTGGACTGGCTCACCTTCGTGGGGAAGCTGCGGCTCACCGGCATGCCCGTGGCGGACATGGTCCGGTACGCCGAGCTGATCAGGCTGGGTGAGGACACGTTCGAGGAGCGGCAGGAGCTGCTGGAGCGGACACGCCGTGATGTCCATCGGCGGATCGCCGAGCTGCAGGACACTGTCGCCGTACTCGACTACAAGATCAGCTTTTACGCGGGCGCCCGCAAGGCGTCGGAGAGGGTCTGAACCCCGATGAGCGACAGCAGGATCGAAAAGGTGCGGCTCGGTGCCGATGGGCCGGAGGTCGGTGTCCAGGGGCTCGGCTGCATGGGAATGAGCCAGTCCTACGGGCCGACGGACGCCGACGAGGCGCGGGCCACCCTGGAACGCGCCCTGGAGCTGGGCGTGACGCTGTACGACACGGCGGACGCCTACGGCGCGGGGGAGAACGAGAAGTTCATCGCGCCGTTCGTCCGGGCGCACCGGGACGAGATCGTCCTCGCCACCAAGTTCGCCCTGCGCCTCGACCCGGCCGACCCCACCAAGCGGATCATCCGCAATGACGCGCCCTATATCCGCGAGTGCGTCGAGGGAAGTCTGAAGCGTCTCGGCGTCGACCACATCGACCTCTACTACATGCACCGGCGCGATGTGAACGTCCCCATCGAGGAGACGGTCGGCACGATGGCCGATCTGGTGCGCGAGGGCAAGGTCGGCCACCTCGGGCTGAGCGAGGTCACCGGCCGCGAGCTGCGGGCCGCGCAGGCCGTGCACCCGATCGCCGCCCTCCAGTCGGAGTGGTCGCTGTTCAGCCGCGACATCGAGGCGAACGCCGTACCGGCCGCCGCCGAGCTGGGCGTCGCGCTCGTGCCGTACTCCCCGCTCGGCCGGGGCTTTCTGACCGGCGCGTTCGTCAACGCCGACCAGGAGCTGGGCGCCGACGACTTCCGTCGCCAGCAGCCCCGCTTCACCGGTGACAACGCCGCCGCGAACGCCGCGCTGCTCGATCCGGTACGCAAGATCGCCGAGGGCAGGAACGCCACCCTGGGGCAGGTCGCGCTGGCCTGGGTGCAGCAGCAGGCCGGGCTGCACGGGCTGGCCGTCGTACCGATCCCCGGGACCCGCAAACGCAGCCGGATCGAGGAGAACACCGCCGCCACGCGGCTCATCCTCACCGAGAGCGAGATGCGGCTGCTGGAGCCGATCGCGGGCCAGGTGGCCGGCGGCCGGTACACCGATATGTCGTTCACCTCGGCCGGCCGCGAGTAGCCGGGCAGTCCGACGCCTCGCGCGGGGCCGGCGCTCATGCCAGCCCCAGCGCGAAGACCGCGAAGCCCGCCGCCAGCAGCCCCGCTGCCGCGCGGCGGGCCTTCGACGCGCGCGTCCCGGTCTGCCACGGGGCGTCGAAGCGGCGCGCGTACCGCCCGATGAGGACGAGCAGCGTCGCGAAGAGCGGCATCCAGGTCAGCCGCACCACGATCCAGCCGAGGGAGTCGGGTGAGGTCGTCAGACCGGCCACCGGCCCGAGGAAGGACGCGGGCACGGCGGCGGCGAGCATCGCCGTCTGGTGCCAGCACAGGATCGTCATCGCGCACAGATTGATGACGACGACCGGCGCCCACAGCGCGGGCCTGCTCAGCAGCCGCCCGATCCGGTCGCGCAGCAGGATCGCCGCACCGCTCTGCGCGGCGGCGAGGGCGAGTACCAGCAGGGACGGCGGATGCGAGTTGGTACGGGTCTCGCCGGGCACGCCGACCATCGACGCCGGGTAGTGGAAGACGACCAGCAGCGCGGCGAAGAGCAGCGTGCCGCCGATGAGCAGGACACGTGCCCCGCGCCGGCCGATCCGTCCCTCGCCCCAGGAGACTCCGAGCTGATAGGCGAAGAGCCAGCCGGGCAGGATGTTCACCATGCTCAGCCAGGACGGCATGGTGTCGGCATACGGTCCGTAGCGCAGGAAGTCGACGACGGCGACCGACACCAGCAGGGGAGCGGCGGCCCAGCCGCCCAGCTTGTGTGCGGCGCGCACACAGTACGGGGTCAGCGCGGTGACCACCGTATAGACCCCGACGAACCACAGGGGCTGGATCACCAGCGTCGATCCGGTGCGCAGCGTGGTCTCGGGTACGCCGAGCGCGTACAGCGGCGGCATCATCGCCGCCCAGACGGCCGTCACCCCGAGGACGGGCCTGCCGAGCCGCGTCACGCGCTGCCGGAGCCAGGCGGCGGTGGTGGATTTCCGTCTGCGGTACGAGAGTACGGAGGCGTATCCCCCGACCAGGAAGAAGATGCCCAGCATCTGGAGCACCCAGCTCACCGGCGCGAATCCGCCGAAGGCGGCGAGCGGGCTGGCGTTGTGCAGCGCGCCGTCGGAGTCCAGGGTGAAGCCGCCGAGCAGCCAGTGTCCGGTGGGTACGGCGAGCAGCGCGAGGGCGCGCAGCCCGTCGATCGCGCGGTCGCGGTGGGCGGGGGTCCGTGCCTCGATCTTCTCGATCGTGGTCGCGAGCGTCGTCATCGGACCTCTCCCCGCGTGATGTCGTCCCGCGTGATGTCGTCCTGTGCGATGTCGCTCCGCGTGATCCGGCCCTGTGCGATGTCGCTCCGCGTGATCCGGCCCTGGGCGATGGCGGCGAAGGCGCGCAGCGAGTCCGTGCCGGGGACGAAGTAGCCGGTGTGGCCCTCGGCCAGGTCGGCGGGCACCCGGCGCGCGCCGAAGGACGGGGCCGCCGGGTCCTGGCCATGGCCCAGGCCCGCGATCTCGACATGGGGGACCCTGGAGATCCAGTCGGAGGGATTCTTCGCGGCCCAGACCCGTGCGTCGGTATGGAGGTCCGCCCTATGTCCGGCCCGCATTCCAGGGGCGCCGAGCACCACGATGTCGGTGGCGTTCACCTCGGAGGCGGCGAGCCCGCACACCACGGCGCCATAGCTGTGGCAGAACAGCACAGGTTGGCCGACCCCGGCCGCCGTGAGCCCCTGCGTGAACCGTGCCAGTCGGCCGGCCCCCGCCTCGGCGAGATCACCGGTGGCCACGTCGAGACCGAACCCGACAGGGGTGGTGTAACCGGCCCACGCGATCACGGCGGTACGGCCGCCCGTCGCCGCTCGCAGCGCCCCGGCCATGCCGGCGGGCGTACCGTACGGATCCTTCGTACGGTCGAAGGTCGCCGCGTCGATGTCCGAGCCCGGTACGACGACGGACACATGGCGTGCGGTCGCCAGATCCCCGTACACCTCGGCGACTTGGCCACGACCGCGCGGGTCGAAGGCGAGGATCTGCCGCCCGGGCTTCGCCAGGCGCTCGTACCGGGGGTCGTGCTCGGCCCGTATCGCACGGGAGTTGGCCTCGTACCGCAGTGCGACCGGCGCGCCGTCGAGATTGCCGACGACCAGTGGATGGCGGCGGACGAGTTGCTGACTCCGGCTGGGCGTCAGTGTGGCGAAGAACCGCGCCACTTGGCCGGGTGTGGCGCTCGCCGGGTCGGGCAGTGCCCGGCCGAGCGAGTCGTCGGCACGCCAGGCGGCGCTTCCCACGGGCGGTCCCGTGACGGCCCGTTGGATGTTGCCGGAGGCCCAGCCCGCTGTTCCCCCGACCATGGCCGTCGCCAGTGCGGCGGCGACCAGGGTCCTCCTGAAGCGGCGCATGCCCGTCTCCTTCTTCCCGCTCGTCCATGTGGTGGCGAGGAGGAAGGTAGGAAGAGGGTGTGTGGCCGGACATCACACCGGGGAGCCAACCGCCGTGTCATACCGGGGTAGTGGGGGTGCCGGTCCACGCCCGTGCCTGCCCGTCCGTGCGGGCGCGCGGGCGCGCGGCATTGCGGTACGAGGGGGCAGCCCGGGGCGGGGTCCGGACGACGGGTCAGGCGGGCGCGTCGCCCGGGGTGACCAGGCCCGACTCGTAGGCGAAGATCACCGCTTGCGC
Organism: Streptomyces sp. NPDC056835; assembly: GCF_042789485.1. NCBI lineage: Bacteria > Bacillati > Actinomycetota > Actinomycetes > Kitasatosporales > Streptomycetaceae > Streptomyces > Streptomyces sp. NPDC056835. Next base: position 270,958 of record NZ_JBHUBB010000001.1, on the reverse strand, counting down.
GCGGTCGCGCAGCGAGAGCTTGGACAGGACACGGCCGATATGGGTCTTCACCGTCTGTTCGGCGACCACGAGATGTTCGGCGATCTCCTGGTTGGACAGCCCCCGGGCGATCAGTTCGAGCACCTCGGTCTCCCGGGGCGTGAGTCCGCGCAGCCGCAGCGAGGGGTCCTTGCGGCCACGGGCGGGGCGCTGCTGGGCGAAGTCCGCGATCAGCCGCCGGGTCACGGACGGCGCGAGCAGCGCCTCACCGGCCGCGACGATCCGTACCGCCGCGATGAGATCGGCCGGGGGCGCGTCCTTGAGCAGGAAGCCCGACGCCCCGGCGCGCAGCGCCTCGTAGACATAGTCGTCGACGTCGAAGGTGGTCAGCATCAGCACCTTCGGCAGATGCACCACCCCCACCGGGGGGTTCAACAGCTCGCGGGCGGCGGCGAGTCCGTCCATCTCCGGCATCCGGACATCCATCAGGACCACATCCGGGTGGACGGAGCGGCTTACCTCGATGCCCTGGCGGCCGTCGGGCGCCTCACCCACCACATCGATGTCTGCCTGCGCCGACAGCAGAGCGGCGAACCCCGCGCGCACCATGGCCTGGTCGTCGACGATGATCACGCGGATGGTCAAGGAGCGTCCTTACGGGCCGGACCGGCCGGGCCGGTGACGTCGGTGAGATCGGTGGAGTCCGTGGAGCCGCGAGAGGCGGACGAGGTGGACGAAACGGGCGAGGCCGATGGGGCCGCTGGGGCGTTCGCGTCCGTCAGCGGAAGCCGCGCGGCGACCCGGAAGCCGCCGTCCGGCAGCGGTCCGGTGTCGAGCGTGCCGCCGGTCAACCGTACGCGTTCCCGCATACCGATCAGGCCGTGGCCCGTTCCACCGGGCTCCAGCGGTGAAGTGCGCTCGGCGCCCGGGCCGTTGACGATCAGGACGGTCAGCCAGTCACCGTCGGAGACCACCGAGACCCGGGTCGGCGCGCCGGACGCGTGCCGCACCACATTGGCCAGCGCCTCCTGCACGATCCGGTACGCGGAGAGATCCACGGCCGGCGGGACGGGTCCCAGCTCGGCGGGGAGCGACACCTCGGCCGGTACCCCCGCCCGTACCGTCGCCTCCACCAGCTGCTGCACCCGGTCGAGCCCCGGCTGCGGGGTGCGCTCGCTCTCCGTACCGTCGCTGCGGAGCACCGCGAGCAGCCGCCGCATCTCCGTCAGGGATTCCCGCGCGCTCGCCGCGATGGTGGAGAACTCCTCGCGCGCGGAGTCCGGCAGTCCGTCGATCCGGTACGGCGCCGAGTCCGCCTGCACCGTGATCACCGACATGTGGTGGGCCACCACATCGTGCAGCTCACGCGCGATGCGGGCGCGCTCCTCCAGCAGCGTGCGCCGGGCGCGCTCGGCCTCACTGATGGTCTCCTGCTCCACCAGTCTGCGCTGGGCGTCGCGCCGTTCGCGCAGCGCCGCCGTCACGACGAGGAAGACGCCGCTCAGGACGAACAGCAGCAGATGGGTGCCGTCGCTGCGGTCCTGCGAGATCAACTCGAAGAGGAACCCGGCCGCACCGGTCGCCAGCCAGACCGCGAGCAGGGTACGGCGCGATTCGCGCAGCCCCAGGCAGATCATCAGCACCAGATAGCCGATGATCACCGTGGGGGTCCACGGCCAGGCCCGGCCCACGACACCGTCCGCGCTCTGGAGCAGAAGCCCGCCCACGACATCGGCGGTGAAGATGATCCACCAGGCCTGGAGCGGCCGGCTCACGGCGAGCAGCAGGGGAGTGGCCTGCGCGGTGGCCAGCGCCCCCGCCCAGCCGCCGCCCAGCCGGTAGTCCTGCACGAGGACCGTGGTGGTGACCGGCAGCAGGGTCACGGCGAAGCCGAAGAGCACCACATACGGCGCGAACCGCTGCCATCGCTTGGGCGCCCACGCGAACAGCGGTTCGGTGGACTGCGCCGGCGTACGCAGCGCGCCGAAGAGCGCGCGCGCCGCGTCACGCCACAGGGCGGAGCGCGGTGGCGAGGGCGGCGACAACGGCCGGGGCGGGACTGACGGCCGGGGCGGGGCAGACGGCCGGGGAGGCGGCGACGGCGACGGTGGGGTACTCATGACCCGTTCAGCCTAGGCAGCACCGCACGATCCGGCGTCATACCGAGGAGTCGGTCCTGATGTCATACCGGAGTATGACGTCACGGCCCGGAACCGGGGTACGTCACAGCTCCTACCGAGGCACGTCACAGCTCTCCTGCCGGGGGTAGGCCGGGGTAGGTCACAGCTCCGCCAGCAGCTCCGCCTTCTTCGCGCTGAACTCGTCGTCCGTCACCAGACCCGCGCTGTGCAGCTCGCCGAGATGCCGGATCCGCTCCGCCACTTCCGCCGGATCGCGGCGGGCGGGGACCACCGCGTGGGCCGGGACGGCCGCGCGGCCCGTCGCCGCGCCCTGGACCGCCTCCAGAACCGCCGCCGCGAACGGCAGTGACTCATGCACCGGTCCATAGCCCAGTCCGAAGACGACGGCCGCCGGATCGTGGTCCGCCTGGGCGGGCTGCCCCTGCGCCGGGCCAGGACCGTCGCGCCGGAGCAGCCGCAGATAGCCGTCGAAGAGTTCGGGGGAACGCCACTCGACGCCCTGGAGCTCGGTGACCGGGAGGCTCTGGTCACCCGCCTTCCATTTGGCGGAGGAGGCACCCGTCCAGAACCAGCGGAAGGACACCCGGTGCCCGTCGAAGGACGCCTTGGCGTCGTACGCCTTGAACTGGAGCGGTGGCTCCGGCGCGGTCACCAGATAGCGCTCGGCGGGCTCCCGCTCGTCCCATATGTCCCCGGCCCCGGTCCGCCGGGCCCGGGCGAGCGCGGCGCGCAACTCGTCGGCGTAGTACTCCGCGAGGGTCTCGCGCTCGGCCGGCAGCACCAGCCGGTACGGATCGCCGCTCTCCCTGAGCTGCCCGGCCGCCGCTTCCGTAAGAGGGTCGGCGCCGGCTCTCGGCACGGCGTGCAGCACCACCGTCCCGCGTCTGCTGGGAGTGAGCGTCACCGATGACAACGCCTCGTGGGGAATACGGCGTTCGCCCAGCGCCTGAAAGAGCTTCGGCGTCCGGATCCCCCGTTCGAAGCGGATGAGCACGGAGTCGCTTTCGAACTCCCAGGTGGCATGAATCCCCTGAAGCACATCACCCATGTGCTTCATCGTAGGCGGCGGGCGCCCTCGCGTCGCCTGCCGCAGCGCGGGAATTCTACGCGCGTCAGCCCGGGGCCCCGCCCCGGCGACACCGCCGGCGGCCGCTTCTCAGTCGGCGTCGGGGATGCCGCTGCGGCAGGCGTCGGCTCCGTCCGCGCAGCTCACCGCGGGGTAGGAACCCACCCCGATGTCCGCGAAGTTGTCGAGGCTCTCCGTACCCGGCTGGAAGTAGCCGGCGTGACCGATCGCCCCGCGCGCCGAGATCACCCGCGCGCCGAAGCCCCGGGCCACCGGATCGGCGCCATGGCCGAGGCCGCCGACCGCCATGTAGGGGACGTCCTGGATCCAGTCGTCACGGTCCCGCATGGCCCATACATACGCGCCCGTGCGCAGTTGCGCGGCGTTTCCGACACGCATGCCGGGGCTGCCCGCGACCGCTACGTCCGTGACCCTGCCCGGCAGTGCGTGCGCGGCGACGCCGCACACGACGGAGCCGTAGCTGTGGCAGAACAGCGAGACCCGTGACGTCCCCGGCAGCGCGGTGGTCAGCGCGGCGAGCCGTACGGCACCGTCCTCCGCGAGCTTGCCGATCGCCGCGTCCACACCGAGACCGGCGGGCGCGGTGTAGTCGGCCCACGCGATGACGGCGGTACGGGTGTCGGCGTCGGCTGCCCGCTCGGCGGAGTACAGCGACTCGGCCATGCCGGCCGGCGCGCTGTACCAGCGGTTGGTCCGCTCGAACGTCAGCACATTGGTGTCGACTCCGGGGACGATGACGGAGACGCGCTCGGCGCGGTCGAGGTCGCCGAGGACCTCGGCCGCGCGCCCCTTGCCCGAGGGATCGAACGCGAGGATCTGCCGGTCGCCGCTGAGCATCGACTCGTACCGGTTCATCCGGCGGCCCGCCTGTTGACGGCCGTCGTCCGACAGTCTGGTGTCGCGCATACGGCGCTCCTCCACCGTGCGCGCCTGCGTCAGGGCCAGCCGGTTGGCGCGATAGCGAAGGGTGACCGGGGCGCCGTTGAGATTGCCCACGACCAGCGGGTACTTGACGGCCAGCCGTTCCTGCTCTCCTCGGGTGAGGGAGGCGAAGAAGGCGGCGAGACGCTTCGGCGACGCGTCGGGGCTCGGCAGATGACGGACGCCTATCCGGCCCCTCTCCCATGCGCTGAGGGCGAGTTTCAGGGGCTCGCCGGGACCGCGCCGGTTCGCCACGGCCGTCCAGCCGGTGGAGGTCAGCATCACGAACACCACGGCGAGAGCGAGGAGAGCGCGCCATGCGTTGAGGGTGGGTGAGGAGTCGAAGGAGGTCACTACCGCTCAGCCTAGGACGAGCGCGGGGACCCTCGTGACGAGGGTGAGTCAGATCACGCGCCAAGGAGGATTGGACCGAGGTTAACCGCACCGAACGCGCGGGCGGCGTCTACGCCCCGGCGCGTCGCGGAGCTGTCATCAGGCGGGTCCGCGTTCTGTGTCGCACGCCGGCGTCCGCCAGTTCCCCGCGAGCGCGGGGCCGAGTTGGTCGAGATAGACCCTGGTGACCTCCTGAAGCGACTCCACACTCGCGTCCCGGCCCCGCCCCCAGATCTGGCCGGTCACCCGCATGACGCCGGTGAACGAGGCGACGGCGACCCGCGGCCGTGGATCGGTGTTCATGTCCAGGCCCTCGCGGTCCGCGATCAGTTGGGCGATCCCCTCCTCCAGCTCCGCCGTGCGCCGCAGATGGACGGCGCTCAGGGCCGGAGTCGACTCGATCAGCTGATACGTCCGCATATAGAGCTCGACCGGGACGATGGCGTCCAGCGCTTCGCTGACGGAGTCCCAGGCCGACTCGACGGCGTTGCGCATCGCCTCGAACGGGGTCTCCTCCGCGGGCCGTGCGCGCAGGGAGTCGACGAACTTGTTCTCGACCATGTCCACGACGGCGAAGGCGGCCTCCTCCTTGCTGGCGAAATAGCGGAAGAAGGTGCGCTGGGACACCTCCACGGCGTCCGTGATCTCGTCGATGGTGGTTTGTTCGTACCCCTGGGTCGTGAACAGTTCGAGCGCCACACGCAACAGGGCGTCGCGGGTACGGCGCTTCTTGCGGGCACGCAACCCGATGGTCATGTTCTGCCCGGGGGTCAACGCAATGTCCTCATTCCACCGCTTTTACTACTGAATGTTATTCAGTCTAGCTGTGAGCCACGTGACAGTTACTTGCTTAAGAAATTGTTTGTCAACTGTCAGTAGCTGACACTAACGTTTGCGGTATGACTAGTCAGACCACTGTCGACAAGGTGCCGCTGTCGCCGGAACCCCCGGAGCCGGCGCTGTCCAAGCCGCCCAAGGGGCTGCGCGGCCACCCCTGGCTCACGCTGTTCTCCGTGGCGATCGGCGTCATGATGGTGGCGCTAGATGGCACCATTGTCGCGATCGCGAACCCTGCCATCCAGAAGGACCTCGGCGCCACTTTCGCCGATGTGCAGTGGATCACCAACGGCTACTTCCTCGCGCTCGCCGTGGCGCTGATCACCGCCGGCAAGCTCGGTGACCGGTTCGGTCACCGGCAGACCTTCCTTATCGGCGTTGTCGGCTTCGCCGCTGCCTCGGGGGCCATCGGGCTCTCCGACAGCATCTCCTACGTGATCATCTTCCGGGTGCTCCAGGGGCTCTTCGGCGCTCTGCTGATGCCGGCCGCGCTCGGTCTGCTGCGTGCCACCTTCCCCGCCGAGAAGCTCAACATGGCCATCGGTATCTGGGGCATGGTCATCGGCGCCTCGACCGCGGGCGGCCCGATCCTGGGCGGCGTGCTGGTCGAGCACGTCAGCTGGCAGTCGGTCTTCTTCATCAATGTGCCGGTCGGTGTGGTCGCGCTGATCGTCGGCGGGCTGATCCTGCGGGACCACCGGGCGGCGAACGCCCCGAGGTCCTTCGACATCCTCGGCATCGTGCTGCTCTCGGGCGCCATGTTCTGTCTGGTCTGGGCGATCATCAAGGCGCCGGTCTGGGGCTGGGGCGACGGCAAGACCTGGCTCTTCATGGGCGCGGCCGTGCTCTCCTTCGTGCTCTTCGCCGTCTGGGAGACGAAGGTCAGGGAACCGCTCGTACCGCTGGCGCTCTTCCGCTCCGTACCGCTCTCCGCCGGTGTGGTGCTGATGGCGCTGATGGCCATCGCCTTCCTGGGCGGCCTCTTCTTCGTCACCTTCTATCTCCAGAACGTGCACGGCATGAGCCCGGTCGACAGCGGTCTCCATCTGCTGCCGCTCACCGGCATGATGATCGTCGGCTCGCCCCTCGCGGGCATCCTGATCACCAAGGTGGGGCCGCGGATCCCGCTGGCCGGCGGCATGGCGCTGACCGCGGTCGCCATGTTCGGCATGTCCACCCTGGAGACCGGTACCGGCAGCTTCACCATGTCGATCTGGTTCGCGCTGCTCGGCCTCGGCCTCGCTCCTGTCATGGTCGGCGCGACCGAGGTCATCGTGGGCAACGCCCCGATGGAGCTGTCGGGTGTGGCCGGCGGAATCCAGCAGTCCGCCATGCAGATCGGCGGCAGCCTCGGTACGGCCGTACTCGGCGCCGTCATGGCCTCCAAGGTCTCCAACGACCTGCCGGGCAACTGGACGGGGGCCGGGTTGCCGCCGCTCAGCCCCGCGCAGGCCGACCAGGCCGCCGAAGCGGTCCAGGTCGGGGTGGCTCCGGTGCCGCCGGACACCCCCGCCGCCGTCGCCGAGAAGATCACGGGCATCGCGCACGACACCTTCATGTCGGGTATGAGCCTGGCCTGTCTCGTGGCGGCCGGTGTCGCGGTCGTGGCGGTCTTCGTCGCCCTGCTGACGAAGCGCGGCAGCAACGCGGACGCCGCGGGCGGAGGGGTGCACATCTGACGTCAGCCCCCGGCTGACCCCACGTCAACTCAGCGCCCGCGACAGCCCCGCCGGAAGGTTCCGGCGGGGCTGTCGCCTATCCGGGTGGAGGCTGCCGCGCCCCCTTCCCGTGGCCAAGTTCCGCAGGTCAGAGTGTGGTTGACCGACTTCGCACCACACACGGGGACCGATTCATATGCGCAAGACCACACTCACAGCCATGTCCGCCGGGGCGCTGGCCGTCGCCGCCCTGCTGCCGGCGACCGTCGCCGAGGCGGCGCCGCCCCGCCTCGGTGATTGCGCCACCGGCGAGTTGTGCCTCTGGCAGAAGGAGGACTTCCGGGGCGCGCGGCAGACGCACGAGCTGTCGGCCACCGATATCGACAGCTGTGTGCCGCTTCCGGCGGGCACCAGCGCGCAGTCACTGGCCAACCGGACGGGACGGAACGTGACCACCTATCAGTCCGCCGAGTGCGCGGAGACAGGGGAGTTCGAGACATATCCGGGCAAGGGCAGTTGGATGCCGCGGTCGCCGTACCGGGTACGGGCCTTCAAGATCTGGGAGCGCTGATCGGAGTGCGAAAGGGCGAAGGGCGGCGGAACCGATGGGTCCCGCCGCCCTCCTCCCGCCTCACACGCGGTGAGCCGTCAGGCGTCGCCGCCGGCCGCGCCCGGGTCGGCCGCCGAGGCGTCCAGCAACTGGTAGCGGTCCACCGCCTGCTTCAGCACCGAACGGTCGACCTTGCCCTCCTTGGCCAGCTCGGTGAGCACGCCGAGCACGATCGACTCCGCGTCGATGTGGAAGAAGCGACGGGCCGCGCCGCGCGTGTCCGCGAAGCCGAAGCCGTCCGCGCCCAGCGACTGGTACGTGCCGGGCACCCAGCGCGAGATCTGGTCCGGTACCGATCGCATCCAGTCGGAGACCGCCACGAACGGTCCCTCGGCGCCGGACAGCTTCCGGGTGACATACGGAACGCGCTGGTCCTCCTCCGGGTGCAGCAGATTGTGCCGCTCCACCTCGACGGCCTCACGGCGCAGCTCGTTCCAGGACGTCGCCGACCAGACATCGGCCCGTACGTTCCACTCCTCGGCGAGGATCCGCTGTGCCTCCAGCGCCCATGGCACGGCCACGCCGGACGCCAGGATCTGCGCCGGGATCGAGCCCCGCTCGCCGCGCCTGTAGCGGTGGATCCCCTTGAGGATGCCCTCCACATCCACATCGGCGGGCTCGGCGGGGTGCTGGATCGGCTCGTTGTAGACGGTGAGGTAGTAGAAGATGTCCTCGCTGTCGGGGCCGTACATCCGGCGCAGACCGTCCTGGACGATATGCGCGATCTCGAAGCCGTAGGCCGGGTCGTACGCGACGCAGCCCGGGTTGGTCGAGGCCAGCAGATGCGAATGGCCGTCCGCGTGCTGAAGCCCCTCACCGGTCAGAGTCGTACGTCCGGCGGTCGCGCCCAGTACGAACCCACGCGCGAGCTGGTCGGCCATCTGCCAGAACTGGTCGCCGGTGCGCTGGAAACCGAACATCGAGTAGAAGACATAGACCGGGATCAGCGGCTCGCCATGGGTGGCGTACGCCGAGCCCGCCGCGATGAGCGAGGCCGTGCAGCCCGCCTCGGAGATGCCGTCGTGCAGCATCTGGCCGGTCGGCGACTCCTTGTACGCGAGCAGCAGCTCACGGTCCACGGACTCGTACTGCTGGCCCAGCGGGTTGTAGATCTTGGCGCTCGGGAAGAACGAGTCCATACCGAACGTGCGGTACTCATCGGGGGCGATCAGCACGAAGCGCCTGCCGATCTCCTTGTCCCGCATCAGGTCCTTGAGCAGCCGGACGAACGCCATGGTGGTGGCGATCGACTGCGTGCCGGAGCCCTTCTTCACCGACGCGTAGGTCTTGTCCCCGGGCAGGTTCAGCGGCTTCGCCCGTACGACCCTGGTCGGTACGTACCCGCCCAGCGACTTACGGCGGTCGTGCATGTACTGGATCTCTTCCGAGTCCCGGCCGGGGTGGTAGTACGGCGGCGCGCCGTCCTCCAGCTCCCTGTCCGTGATCGGCAGGTGCAGCCGGTCGCGGAAGCCCTTCAGGTCGGAGACCGTCAGCTTCTTCATCTGGTGGGTCGCGTTGCGGCCCTCGAAGTTCGGCCCCAGCGTCCAGCCCTTGACGGTCTGCGCCAGGATCACCGTCGGCTGGCCCTTGTGGGCCTTGGCCGCCGCGTACGCCGCGTAGACCTTCCTGTGGTCGTGACCGCCGCGGCCCAGATGCAGGATCTGGTCGTCGGTCATGTTCTCGACCATGGCACGCAGCCGCTGGTCGTCGCCGAAGAAGTGTTCACGGATATACGCGCCGGTCTCGGTGGCGTACGTCTGGAATTGCCCGTCCGGCGTGGTGTTCAGCCGGTTGACCAGTACGCCGTCCCTGTCCTGCGCGAGCAGCGGGTCCCAGGAGCGGTCCCAGACCAGCTTGATGACATTCCAGCCGGCCCCGCGGAACTGCGACTCCAACTCCTGGATGATCTTGCCGTTGCCGCGCACCGGGCCGTCGAGACGCTGGAGATTGCAGTTCACGACGAAGGTCAGATTGTCCAGGCCCTCACGGGCGGCGATGGACAACTGGCCCAGCGACTCGGGCTCGTCCATCTCGCCGTCGCCGAGGTACGCCCAGACATGCGAGGCGGAGGTGTCGGCGATGCCGCGCGCCTCCATATAGCGGTTCATCCGGGCCTGGTAGATCGCGCCGAGCGGGCCGAGGCCCATCGAGACGGTCGGGAACTCCCAGAAGTCCGGCATCAGCCGCGGGTGCGGATAGCTGGACAGTCCGTAAGGGGCCTTCGACTTCTCCTGGCGGAACGCGTCGAGCTGCGTCTCGCTGAGCCGGTCGAGCAGGAAGGCGCGGGCGTAGATACCGGGGGAGGCATGGCCCTGGAAGAAGATCTGGTCGCCGCCGTCACCGCCGTCCTTGCCCCGGAAGAAATGGTTGAAGCCCACGTCGTAGAGGGATGCGGAGGAGGCGAAGGTGGCGATATGGCCGCCGACGCCGATCCCCGGGCGCTGCGCGCGCGACACCATCACGGCCGCGTTCCAGCGGGTCGCGTTGAGGATCTTGCGCTCGATCTCCTCGTTGCCGGGGAAGAACGGCTCGTCCTTGGTGGCGATGGTGTTGACGTAGTCCGAGCTGCGCATCTCCGGCACAGCCACACGCTTCTCGCGTGCGCGCTCGATCAGCCGGAGCATCAGGTAGCGGGCGCGTTCACGGCCGCGCTCGTCGACAGCGGCGTCGAGCGAGTCGAGCCACTCCTGTGTCTCTTCGGGATCGAAGTCCGGGACCTGGCTGGGAAGGCCGCCAATGATGATCGGGTTGCGATCGGATCCGGAAGCCACGCTTTTCCTTCGCTGTTTGGGTCGTATCGTGCCCTGCACGCGTTCGTTGCGGTGCACGCCGTCGGGTTACTGCTGCTACGCGGGCCCGGGATCCGGGGTGTCTCACCGGAGCCCCCCGGGGCACGGGCACGTACGCCGCCTCCATCGTGTACCGCGGCGGCTGAAACGTCATCTCTACCGAGGGGTAACCCGGTACTCCGCGGAAAATACCGCGCCCGAGTCCGGCTTCCGCACCGGTCAAATCGCAACCTTACGCCCACTCCGTCCATGCGTTTCGTTCGGTCGTTCGGGCCTGATTGACGTACCGAAGCGGCATAACATGGCAGAGGATGAGAAAACGGACGGCCTGCGTCACAGGGTGCGAGGTCGAAGTGGCAGGAGATGCGGCGAAGGACCCCGGAACGTCACCGTTTCGGCGGTCTCGGCGGCCGGGTACTTGCGCGATCCGCCCCGCCCGTGTGGACAATGGCCAATGCCCCGCGTACGCGCGGCCGAAGCATTTATCCGAAACATGATCAGGAGGCAATCCGTGAGCGCGACCGCGGACCACGCGGAGGAACGAACCAACCTCGCCGCACGGCTTGGGTTCGAACCCGGACAGGTGGTCCAGGAGCTCGGCTACGACGACGACGTCGACCAGGAGCTCCGCGAGTCCATCGAGGCCGTCATCGGCCAGGACCTTGTCGACGAGGACTACGAGGACGTGGCCGACGCTGTCGTCCTGTGGTTCCGTGACGAGGACGGCGACCTTACGGACGCGCTGGTGGACGCCATCGGTTTGATCGAAGACGGCGGAGTGGTCTGGCTGCTGACGCCCAAGACCGGCCGTGACGGCTACGTCGAACCGAGCGACATCAGCGAGGCGGCCCAGACCTCGGGCCTGTCCCAGACCAAGAGCGTGAGCGCCGGCAAGGACTGGACCGGCGGCCGTCTCGTCACCCCCAAGGCGGCGAAGACCAAGCGCTGACTCCGAGCGCCGAGCGCGCAAGACGCAGCAGCCGAAAGCAAGCGGCCTTGAGGGCCCCCGCCGACTCCGATCGGCGGGGGCCCTGTGCGTAGGGTGGTCGGGAGACAGTCACAGCCCTTGAAAGGACGTGCACCCATGGCGATCGAGGTCGGCGCCCCCGCCCCGGACTTCGAACTGAAGGACAACCACGGGCGGACCGTGCGACTGTCCGACTTCCGCCGGTCCGAGGACGGTGCGGACGGCGGGAAGAACGTGGTACTGCTCTTCTACCCCTTCGCCTTCACCGGTGTGTGCACCGGTGAGCTGTGCGCTCTGCGCGACGAGCTTCCCTCGTTCGTCAACGAGGACACCCAGCTGCTCGCCGTCTCGAACGACTCCATCCACACCCTGCGCGTCTTCGGCGAGCAGGAGGGCCTGGAGTACCCGCTGCTGTCGGACTTCTGGCCGCACGGCGAGGTCTCGCGCGCGTACGGAGTCTTCGACGAGGAGAAGGGGTGCGCGGTGCGCGGGACCTTCATCATCGACAAGGACGGCGTCGTGCGCTGGACGGTCGTCAATGGCCTGCCGGACGCCAGGGACCTCGACGAGTATGTCAAGGCGCTCGCCGCGCTCTGACCGGTGGGCTCCGGTTCCGGCCGGTCGGGGTTCAGGGCGGTCAGGGCTCAGGCCGGTCGGGGCTCAGGACGGTCCGCGGAATCCGGACCGGCCCCCCGAAATCGCACAGCAACGGGGAACCGGTCACTAGGATCCAGTCGTTGATCCGATGCCAACGCCTCAGGGGACGCGCGACCCGCGGCAGCAGCCGCCGAGCCGGGCCGCCGGCCCCGAGAAACCAAAGGGAGGACTCGTGGGAGTCAGCCTCAGCAAGGGCGGAAACGTCTCGCTGACCAAGGCCGCGCCCAACCTGACCGCGGTCACCGTGGGTCTGGGCTGGGACGTCCGTACCACCACCGGCAGTGACTTCGACCTCGACGCCAGCGCCCTGCTGACGAACGCCGAGGGCAAGGTCGCCGTCGACGGGAACTTCATCTTCTTCAACAACCTCAAGAGCCCCGACGGATCCGTCGAGCACACCGGTGACAACCTCACCGGTGAGGGCGAGGGCGACGACGAGGCGATCAAGGTCAATCTGGCCGCGGTCCCCGCCGATGTGGAGAAGATCGTATTCCCCGTCTCGATCTACGAGGCGGAGAGCCGCCAGCAGTCCTTCGGCCAGGTGCGCAACGCGTTCATCCGCGTGGTCAACCAGGCCGACAACAATGAACTCGCCCGGTACGACCTGAGCGAGGACGCCTCGACGGAGACCGCCATGGTCTTCGGCGAGCTGTACCGCAATGGCGCGGAGTGGAAGTTCCGTGCCATCGGCCAGGGGTACGCCTCGGGCCTGCGCGGTATCGCGCAGGACTTCGGCGTCAACGTCTGAACCGCCGGGCCCTGTCCCCACCGGACAGAGCCTGGGTATCTTCGAGCACGGCGCCGCACGCCCCAGTGCGGCGCCGTACGCGTCTCGCACTCGTACCCGCACGTGAACCCGGATACGGACCGGTACGCAGGCGGGCCGGTCGCGGGCCGGTACGCACCGGTACGGGAACGAGCCGCATGAACAGGGTTTGAATGGGCAGGACGTCAGGCGCGTTCCGCCCGCAGGACGGCAGCACATCATCTCGGGGAGGACTCACCATCATGGGCGTCACACTCGCCAAGGGAGGCAATGTCTCCCTCTCCAAGGCCGCACCCAACCTCACCCAGGTGTTGGTAGGGCTCGGCTGGGACGCGCGCTCCACCACCGGAGCCGACTTCGACCTCGACGCCAGCGCGCTTCTCTGCCAGTCGGGCCGGGTGCTCGGCGACGAATGGTTCATTTTCTACAACAATCTGACCAGCCCGGACGGATCCGTCGAACACACCGGTGACAATCTGACCGGTGAGGGCGAAGGCGACGACGAATCCCTGCTGGTCGACCTCTCCAAGGTGCCTGCCCACTGCGACAAGATCGTCTTTCCTGTCTCGATCCATGACGCCGACAATCGGGGTCAGACGTTCGGGCAGGTCAGCAACGCCTTCATCCGGGTGGCCAACCAGGCCGACGGTCAGGAGCTCGCCCGCTACGACCTCAGCGAGGACGCCTCCACCGAAACCGCGATGATCTTCGGCGAGCTCTACCGCTATGGCGCCGAGTGGAAGTTCAGGGCCGTGGGACAGGGGTACGCGTCGGGGCTGCGAGGCATCGCTCTAGACTTCGGGGTCAACGTTTCGTAAAGCAGTGCGCTGCGCGGGGGAAAACCCGTTAATCACCAGATGGGGTAGCCAGTGATCCTGAAAACCTTCGGCTGGTCGTTCGCCATCACGGCGCTCGGCCTCGCCTTCGCGGCCTGGCAGTGGGGGTGGGAGGCGTTCGGGATCGTACTGATCCTGTCCATCCTTGAGATCTCGCTGTCCTTCGACAACGCGGTCGTCAACGCCGGGGTCCTGAAGAAGATGAATGCCTTCTGGCAGAAGATCTTCCTCACCGTCGGCATCCTCATCGCGGTGTTCGGTATGCGACTGGTCTTCCCCGTCGTGATCGTCGCCATCAGCGCCAAGGTCGGGCCCATCGAGGCCGTCCAGATCGCGCTGGACAACCCCGACCGGTACGAGGCGCTGGTCACCGACGCCCACCCGGGCATCGCCGCCTTCGGCGGTATGTTCCTGCTGATGATCTTCCTCGACTTCATCTTCGAGGAGCGGGACATCAAGTGGCTGGGCTGGCTGGAGCGTCCGCTGGCCAAGCTCGGCAAGGTCGACATGCTGTCGGTCTGCGTCGCGCTGATCGTGCTGCTCGTCACCGCGCTGACCTTCGCCACCAACGCCCACACCAGCACCGGCTACCAGGACAAGTCGGCCACCGTGCTGCTCGCCGGGGTCGCCGGTCTGGTCACGTACCTCGTCGTCGGTGGTCTCTCGGGCTTCTTCGAGAACCGGCTGGAGGAGCAGGAGGAGCAGGAGCACGAAGCGGAGGAGAAGGCCAAGGCCGAGGGCAAGCAGGTCTCCGCGATCGGTCTCGCCGGCAAGGCCGCGTTCTTCCTCTTCCTCTACCTGGAGGTCCTGGACGCGTCCTTCTCCTTCGACGGTGTCATCGGCGCCTTCGCCATCACGAACCAGATCTTCTGGATGGCCCTGGGTCTCGGTATCGGCGCGATGTACGTACGTTCGCTCACGGTCTACCTGGTCCGCCAGGGGACCCTGGACGACTACGTCTACCTGGAGCACGGCGCGCACTACGCGATCGGCGCGCTCGCCGCGATCCTGCTGATCACCATCGAGCACTCGATCAACGAGATCATCACCGGCCTGATCGGCGTGATTCTCATCGCCGCCTCGTTCTGGTCCTCGGTACGCCGCAACAAGGCGCTCGTGGCCGGGGAGGGCGACAAGGACCCGGACGACGACAAGGCGGCGGTCCAGGTCTGAGCCGGTGCTCCGGTGAGCCTTTGGTGAGCCGGTCCTCCGGAGGGTGACGCGGAGGGTAATCAGGGAACGCTCTGAACGGGGCGGCCGAGAGGCGCAAGCCTGCCGGCCGCCCCGTTCTTCCATGTGAAGTTGGCGAGTTGACGACAGGGGTGGGGTGGGCATGGCCTTCTGGGACAACCTGTGGCAGGGACAAAGGGCAACGCAATTCGATTCGGGCAATGCCGCGTCCAACTCCATCGAGCTGACCAAGCGGCGGCCGACGGTTTCGCTCACCAAGCAGGGCGCGGCCACCGGCAATCTGCGGGTGAACCTCTCCTGGCAGATGCGCACCTCCGATATCGAGGGACGCTCCAGGCAGAGCGGGCGGCTGCTGTCGAACCCGCTCAAGCTCTTCAAGCCCGAGGTGGTGCAGGCCCATACGCAGGGCATGGTCAACGTGGACCTCGACCTCGGCTGCATGTACGAGCTGACCGACGGCAGCAAGGGCGTGGTCCAGCCGCTGGGCAACTTCCTCGGCGATCTGAACGATCCTCCGTACATCAAACTCAGCGGCGACGACCGGTTCGGCGCCGCCTCGGGCGAGACCGTCTATGTCAATCTCGACCACCGGGAGTCGATCAAGCGGCTGCTGTTCTTCGTCTACATCTACGACCAGACGCCGGCCTTCGACCGTACGCGCGCGCATGTGACGCTGTACCCCAGCAATGGCCCGCGCATCGAGATCGAACTCGACGAGCACGCGCCGCAGGCCCGCTCCTGCGCGGTGTTCTCGGTGGAGAACGTCAAGGGCGACCTGGTGGTGCGCCGCGAGGTGAAGTTCGTCTACGGCTTCCAGGCGGAGCTGGACCGGCTGTACGGCTGGGGGCTCCAGTGGGGGCGTGGCTACAAGACGAAGACCTGAACCGGTCCCGGTGGCCGTACTGGCACCGGGGTCCGTACCGGCACCGGGGTCCGTACCGCCTTCTACGGGCGGATGAACTGCGGCCCCATGGGGGGCAGCCGGAAGTTCGGATCTGGGGCGGGCGCGGCGGCCGCGGCCGGCTGCGGATAGCCGTACGCGGGCCGCGGGGGCGATACCGGCTGGGGATAGCCGTACGGCGGCTGGGCCGACGGCAGGGGAGGCTGTGGATACCCGTACGCGGGCTGGGCGACCGGCCGGGTGGGAGGCAGGGGCGGGGGAGGCGGCAGCGGCCTCTCCGCGGCCACGGTGGCGTCTTCCTGGGCATCGGGCGTCCGGTCGTCGACGTTTTCTTCCGTCTCGTCGACCAGAATGCCGAACGCGGTGGCCAGACCGTCCAGACCGCTCGGATATCCCTGACCCACCGCGCGGAACTTCCAGCCGCCCCCGCGCCGGTACAGCTCGCCGCAGATGATCGCGGTCTCCTCGCCGGTCTCCGGCCGGACATCGAAAGCGGCCAGCGGCTCGCCGTCGGCCGCCGCCGCGTCGTAGAGCAGGATCCGCAGATCTGTCACATGCTGGAAGCTCGCACCGTCGGAGGAGGCCGCGAGCACCACCTGGTCGACCGAGGGGTCGAGCGCCGTGAGATTGGCCTCGACGGTGTCGGTCAGCTCGTCTCCGACCTGTTTCTTCGGCAGCCGGCGCACCAGCCCCGAGGGATGGCGCGGCTGGTTGTAGAAGACGAAGTCCTCGTCGGAGCGGACCCGGCCGTCGTGCCCGAGCAGCAGGGCGGAGGCGTCCACATCCGGGACCCCGGTGCCCGGGGACCAGCGCAGCACGGCTCGTACGGCCATGGCATCGAGGGGGACGTTCGAGCCCTTGAGCATCGCGTGCGTCATAGCTGCCATCCTGCCTTCCCGCCGCCCGCGGGGACAACGCGGGCCCAGATCCGCTCCGTCCGAGCCATGGACGAGAAGCGGACGAGTAACCAGGATTTCATGTATCGGGGGAACTCTTGACACCCGCCCATACGTACTATTACCGGCCACATGACCGACGGGCCATTTCGGCAGTACGGGGGATTCACATGCGTCATTTCGGGCATATCCCGACCGCTGCTCGACAGGCTCTGTTCCATCAGGAGCCGTGCGAGTTCACCGCTGACTCGCCCGCCCGGCTGCTCTCGGCCGCTCTCGGGGCCACGCTCTACAGCCCGGCCACCCGGCCGCGGCTCGCCGACGACGTGCTGAAGCAGGCCGGGCGCGGGGTCGTCTCCATGGTGCTCTGCCTGGAGGATTCCATCCATGACGCCGAGGTCGAGGACGCCGAGGCCAATCTTGTGCGGCAGTTCGCCGACCTCGCCGAGCGGCGCGTCGCGACGCCGCTGCTCTTCATCCGCGTCCGTGAGCCGGGGCAGATACCCGACCTGGTCCGGCGGCTTGGTGACTCGATCCGGCTGCTGTCCGGATTCGTACTCCCCAAGTTCACCGAGGAGCGCGGGACGGCCTTCCTGGAGGCGCTCGCGGAAGCGGAGAGCGGATGTGGCCGCACGCTTTACGCGATGCCGGTGCTGGAATCGCCCGAACTGCTGCATCTGGAGACCAGGACCCGGACACTCACCGGGATCGCGACCGCCGTCGACAAGTACCGCGACCGCGTACTCGCGCTGCGACTGGGCGTGACCGACTTCTGCTCGGCGTACGGCCTGCGCCGGTCGCCCGATATGACGGCGTACGACGTACGCATCGTGGCCGGGGTCATCGCGGACGTGGTGAATGTGCTCGGACGTGCCGATGGCTCGGGCTTCACGATCACCGGCCCGGTCTGGGAGTACTTCCGGCTCCAGGAGCGCATGTTCAAGCCCCAGCTGCGGCGCAGCCCGTTCCTTGAGGGCCGGGCCGAGGAGCTGCGTACCGCCCTGATCGAGCACGACCTCGACGGACTGCTCCGCGAGATCGAGCTGGACCGGGCCAATGGACTGCTCGGCAAGACCTGCATCCACCCCTCCCATGTCCCGCCGGTCCACGCACTGTCCGTGGTCAGCCATGAGGAGTTCAGTGACGCCCAGGACATCCTGCGGCCGGAACGCGACGGGGGCGGGGTGCTGCGCTCCGCGTATACGAACAAGATGAATGAGGTGAAGCCTCACCGCGCCTGGGCCGAGCGCACCCTTCTGCGGGCCGAGGTCTTCGGCGTCGCCCGGGAGGACGTCGGCTTCGTGGAGCTGCTTACCGCCGGTCTCGCCGCGTGAGCGCCGTGGAACAGACCACTCGGACCGGGCAGGCCGGACCGTCGTCGAAGGAAGAGATCGTCACTATGGTGTGGTCGGGCACATGGGTCACCGAGCGGCTCGGCGTCGAACTCGCCGGCGGCGAGGGTCTGCGGGATCTGCTGGGCCTGGCGCTGCGCCGCAACCCCAGGCGGGCCCACCTCCTTGTCTCGAATGTGCTGGGCAAACACGTCCCGCAGCACCCCGGGGTCGTCCATGGAACGGGCGTCGAGCTGGGCGAGCGCGTACGCGAACTGCTCGGCGCGGATGTGGACCGCGCCGTGGTACTCGGCTATGCGGAGACCGCGACCGGACTCGGCCACTCGGTCGCCGACGGGGTGCGTCACGCTCCGTATCTCCACTCCACCCGGCGCCCGGTCCCGGGTGTCGCGAGGGCGGGCGGCTTCGAGGAGTCGCACTCGCACGCCACCTCCCATCTGCTGCTCCCCGAAGACCCGAAGCTGCTCTCCTCCGACGGCCCGCTGGTCCTCGTCGACGATGAGTTCTCCACCGGCAACACCATCCTCAACACCATCCGCACCCTCCATGAGCGCTACCCCCGAACCCGGTACGTCATCGTTGCCCTGGTCGATATGCGCTCGGCGGCCGACCAGGGCCGGCTGGCGGAGTTCGCCCGGGAGATCGGGGCCCGCGTCGACCTGGTCACCCTGGCCTCCGGCACGGTCCGGCTTCCGGACGGCGTCCTGGAGAAGGGCCGGGCGCTGGTGGCGGAGCACGAGACCGGGGCCCCCGCGCCACGCCCCATGGACCGCACCCCGGCCCCCGGGGCGCCGACGGCCCACGCGACCGGCGTGACTCGCATGGCCCTGGAGTGGCCGGCCGGAGTCCCCGACGGGGGCCGCCATGGCTTCACCCCCGCCCACCGGGCCGCCCTGGAAGCCGCGCTGCCCGCCATGGCGGCCGAGGCGGCCGCCAAGCTGGGCGACGCCCGGCGCGTCCTCGTCCTCGGCTTCGAGGAACTGATGTACGCCCCCCTGAGGCTCGCCGAAGCGCTGGAACGCTCCAGCGACGCCGAGGTGAGGTACTCCACCACCACGCGGTCACCGGTGCTGGCGGTGAACGACCCGGGGTACGCGATCCGCAGCCGCCTCGTCTTCCCTGCCCATGACACCGCGGCCTTCCCCGACGGGGACGGCACCGGAGACCGATATGCCTACAACGTCGCGGACGCCGGTTTTGATGGTGTCGTGGCGGTCGTCGACTCCCTGGCCGATTCTCCCGAGCTGCACGCCCCCGGCGGTCTGCTGGCCCAGCTCGCCGCCCACATACCCCGGGTGGTTCTCGCCGTGATCCCCTCATACCTCCCCCCCTCCGCGCATCCCCCGCGCTCCTCGCACGCCCCCGAACGGCAGGAACCCTCCATGCTGCCCGAGCCTCTCCGCGGCCCCGCCTTCTCCTCCTACGCGCCCGACGATGTGGGCTGGCTCCTCCAGGACCTGTCCGAGGTGGAGCTGGAGGCCCCGACGGAGGAGCGCGAGGAGGCGATACAGAACGGTGGCGCGCACTACGCCGAATCCCTTCCCGTCGAATACCAGCCGAGCGCCCAGTACCAGGAGCTCTTCAAAGCCGCCCTGGAGACCTCGGCGGCCCGGATCGCGCGGGCCGTCGGCACCGTCACCGAGACGGTGCTCGCCGAGCGCTCCCCCCGCCCCGTCCTGGTCTCGCTGGCCCGCGCCGGCACGCCGGTCGGCGTACTGATGCGCCGCTGGGCCCAGCACCGGCACGACCTGGACCTGCCGCACTACGCGGTCTCGATCGTGCGCGGCCGGGGTATCGACGCCAACGCCCTGCGCTGGCTCGCCACCCACCATGACCCCGCCGATGTCGTCTTCGTCGACGGCTGGACCGGCAAGGGCGCGATCACCCGCGAACTCGCCCAGGCTCTCGACGCGTTCGGCGGTTTCAACCCCGAGATCGCGGTCCTCGCCGATCCGGGCGGCTGTGTGCGGACCTATGGCACCCGAGAGGACTTCCTCATCCCCTCCGCCTGTCTCAACTCGACTGTCTCCGGCCTGATCTCCCGTACCGTCCTCCGATCCGATCTGGTCGGCCCCAACGATTTCCACGGCGCGAAGCACTATCGCGAACTCGCCGGCTCCGATGTCTCCGGCCACTTCCTGGACACTGTCGCCGCCCGCTTCGACGAGGTCACCCACGCCGTGGACGCCGAGGTCAAGAAACTGCTCTCGGCGGACCGCGCGCCCACCTGGGAGGGCTGGGCTGCCGTCGAGCGGATCAGTGAGGAGTACGGCATCCGCGACGTGAACCTCGTCAAGCCAGGTGTCGGCGAGACCACCCGCGTCCTGCTGCGCCGCGTCCCCTGGAAGATCCTCGCCCAGCGCGACGCGGGCGCCGATCTCGATCATGTCCGACTGCTGGCCGAGCAACGCGGCGTGCCCGTCGAGGAGGTCGACGACCTTCCGTACACCTGTGTCGGACTGATCCATCCGCGATACACCCGCGGCGCCACCGGCGCGGACGGCAAGGCGGTCGTCGCGCCGTGACCCTCTCCCACACCCCGGACATTCCCGCGAAGGCGCCGGTCCTGGTCGCCAGCGATCTCGACCGCACCCTGATCTATTCGGCCGCCGCGCTCCAGCTCCCGATGCCGGACGCCGAAGCCCCCCGGCTGCTCTGCGTCGAGGTGTACGAGAGCAGACCACTGTCGTATCTGACCGAGACGGCCGCCGGACTGCTCGACGATCTCGCCCGCACCACCGTCTTCGTACCGACGACGACCCGCACCCGCGAGCAGTACGGCCGCATCCATCTGCCGGGCCCCGCACCGCGGTTCGCGATCTGCGCCAACGGCGGCCATCTCTTGGTGGACGGGGTCTCCGACCCGGTCTGGCGGGCCCAGGTGGCCGACCGGCTGGACGATGAGTGCGCTCCTCTCGCCGAGGTCCGCGCGTATCTGCTCGCCGCCGCCGACCCCGCGTGGCTCCTCAAGGAGCGGATCGCCGAAGACCTCTTCGCCTATCTCGTGGTCGACCGCGCCCTGCTGCCCGAGGGCTGGGTCAAGGAACTCGCCGCATGGGCGGACGGCCGGGGCTGGACCGTCTCCCTCCAGGGCCGCAAGATCTATGCCGTACCGCGACCGCTCACCAAGAGCGCCGCGATGCGCGAGGTGGCCCGCAGGACCGGCGCCGAACTCACCCTCGCCGCGGGGGACTCGCTGCTCGACGCCGACCTGCTGCTGGCCGCGGACCGCGCCTGGCGTCCCGGCCACGGCGAACTCGCGGACAGCGGCTGGAACGCCCCGCACGTTGACGTACTCGCGCAGACGGGCGTCGCGGCGGGAGAGGAGATTCTTCGGCGCCTCATCCTCGCCGCTGCCCCGGACCCGGCCTGACCAGCCGCGCCCCCACGAAGCCCAGAATCGCGAGCACCGCCGCCACCAGCACCACCTTCGAATAGGTGGAGACATAACCCGTCACCTCCTCCCAGTCTTCCCCCAGCGCGTATCCGGCCAGGACGAAGACGCAGTTCCACAGAGCACTGCCGAGCGTGGTCAATATCAGAAAGGGCGGGAGCGGCATCCGCTCGATCCCGGCCGGCACGGATATCAGACTGCGGAAGACAGGGATCATCCGGCCGAAGAACACCGCCTTCGTGCCGTGCCGGGCGAACCACGCCTCCGTCCGCTCTATGTCGCTCACCTTCACCAGCGGCAGCCGGGCCGCGATGGCGACCGTCCGCTCCCGGCCCAGCAACGCCCCGGCCCAGTACAGGGCGAGCGCGCCGGCCACCGACCCCGCCGTGGTCCACAACAGGGCCGCGACGAGATTCATCCGGCCCGTGCCGGCCGCGAAACCGGCCAGCGGCAGGATCACCTCGCTGGGCAGGGGCGGGAACAGATTCTCCAGCGCGATCGCGATACCCGCGCCGGGCGCTCCGAGATCGTCCATCAGGCTGTTGACCCATGAATCCGCATTGCTTTCGATCATGCGTTCAACGCTAGGCAGCCGCGGCCGAACGCACATTGAAGCGGACCGCACAGAACATTGCGGTTTTCCGCAATGCGCGCCGTCGCGCGGCCCCGCTAGCGTGACTGATCATGAAAGCGGTGGTGGGACGCGGGCTGAGACTCGCGACAGGACTTCTGATCGGTAGCGGTGCGGCCGTCATCGAGCTGCTCTTCACGCTGCTCGCGGGCATCGCGCTGCTGCTCGTGCTCGCCTGGCCGCGCGGCCGGCGGGCCGTTATGCGCCCGCTCGCGGCCGGCGCGGGGAAACTGGTGGAGATGGAGCGCCACCGACTCCGCACGCTGCTCGGCGAGCGGGTCGCCGGCACCTACGAACCGGTCGGCGCGCTGCGCTATCTCGCGGTGCGCTGGGCGCTCGGACTGCTCGGCGCGGTCGTACTGCTGTCGGTGATGATCGGTGCGGTGTACGGGACGTTCTTCCTCTACGGCTGGGTGATAGTCGACATACGCAACCCAGGCACGGTCGCGATGGGCATGCTCGGCGGACTCTTTCTGCTCTTTCTGGCGATACAGGGGATCTTTGGTGTCGCCGCGCTCGAAGGGAAGCTGGCCCGGCACTTCCTCGGCCCCAGCCACCAGGAGGAGTTGGAGCGACGGATAGAGCAATTGGCCACCAGCCGTGCGGGGGTTGTGGACGCCGTCCATGACGAACGCCGCCGTATCGAGCGGGATCTGCACGACGGCGTGCAGCAGCGGCTTGTCGCACTGGGCATGCTGCTGGGCCGCGCCCGGCGCAGCGGTGACCCCGAGCGCGCCGACGATCTGCTGCGCCAGGCACATGAGCAGAGCCGCGAGGCGTTGACCGAACTACGTGAAGTGGCCTGGCGCGTCTATCCGACCGTGCTCGACGAGGCGGGGCTGCGGGCGGCGCTGGAGACCGTCGCGGAACGGTCCCCACTGCCTGTCCGGTTGACATGCGTCCTCAAGCACGAACCCGGCAAGGCCGCCGCGAATGTCGCCTACTTCGTGGTCTCGGAGAGCGTCACCAACGCGGTCAAGCACTCCGAAGCCCCTCATATCGAAGTCGAGGTGATCGAGGAAGCGCGCACACTGCGCATACGCGTCAGGGACTACGGGCGCGGCGGCGCCGACCCCGAGGGCAGCGGACTGTTCGGCCTGGCCCGCCGGGTGGCCGCTCTTGACGGACTGCTCCAGATCAAGAGCCCGCTCGGTGGCCCCACCACCATCACCGCGGAGATCCCATGCGAGTAATTCTTGCCGAGGACTCGACCCTGCTCAGGGAGGGGCTGGCACGGCTTCTCGCGGAGGAGGGCCATGAAGTGATCGCCTCAGTCGCCGACGGCGACGCGTTGCTTGCGGCGGTCGCGAAGGACCAGCCGGACGTGGTCGTCGCCGACGTCCGGATGCCACCCACACACACCGACGAGGGGCTACGGGCAGCGCTGGAGATCCGCGAGCGCTGGCCGGCCGTGGGAGTGCTCGTGCTCTCCCAATATGTGGAAAAGCGCTACGCCACGGAACTGATGACCGGAGAGTCGGAAGGAGTCGGCTATCTACTCAAAGACAGTGTTGTTCAAGTGGATGAGTTCCTTGACGCCCTGGAGCGGGTCGCGGCGGGCCGGGCGGCCTTCGACCCCGAGGTCGTACGGCAGTTGCTGGCCCGGTCCAACCACAGCCATCCGCTCTCCGCACTCAGTGAGCGAGAACACCAGGTGCTGGCCGAGATGGCCCAGGGCCACACGAACGCGGCCATCGCCCAGCGGCTGCACATTTCGCAGAGCGCGGTCGAGAAACACATCAACGCGATCTTCGAAAAGCTGGAACTCAGCGGGAGCAGTGGGTACAGCCGCCGGGTCCTGGCCGTACTGCGCTACCTCGGCACCTGAGCCGGGGCGGGGGCAGCGGGGGCCCGCTGGATCAGCCGCAGCAGCCACCACCGCAGCAGCCTCCGCCACCACTGGCCGCCGGGGCAGGGGCGCCGCCCTTCGCGGTTCCGCCGACCGCCACGGTGGAGAGCAGTTTCACGGTGTCGTCGTGCCCCTCGGGGCACGAGGCGGGGGCCGCCGACTCCGACATCGGCCGGCTGAGCTCGAAGGTGTCACCACAGGGGCGGCAGCGGTACTCGTAACGAGGCATGTGCTCAGATTAGGCGCTGGCCCAGGTCCTGTCCGACCGGGACAGGGCCTAGCCGACGCCCACCTGGCCCTGACGGCCCCTGGCCCTGAGGCGCTGTTCGCGCTGCGCCTGTTCCGGATGGCGGGCCCGCCAGTACGGATTGTCGTGCGGCAGCCCGCCGCTGACTCTCCCGTACATCCCGAAGAACATGAGCAGCAGACCGACCACAAAGCTGAAGAGCACATTCTGGAGTTGGAAGGCGAGGAAGTTGTAACTGGTGTCCAGCAGAGCGAGATTGACGAATCCGCTGGCGATGAAGAGGACACCGAGGACCATATTCAGGGTCGACGCGGTATTTCCGCCGATCACCATGCCGAGCATAAGGATCAGCCCGACACAGATGGACAGCACGCTCAGCGTGCCATTGGTGTTCAGGCCCGCGACCGTGGCACCGCCGGTATCGAAGAAACCGATCTTGTCGATCAGTCCGAGGATGCCGAAGACGATCAGGATGAGCCCCATCAGCCCGGCCCCGACGCGATAGACCTGGTTGAGCCGGTGATCGACGGGGAGCTGTTCGTCCAGCCTGACATGCCGCCGGGCCGACGGACGGAGCACTCGCGTGGCCATGGGCGGCCTCCTTTGGCGGTGGCGGTGCTTCACTCCAGCATCCGCCCACCGCGACCGGCGGACAACTCAAGCGCCGTGCCCGGCGCCCCGCTCCTCGCGGATCTCCGAGACCACCTGGGCCACGGTGTGCCGTACCGCCTCGGTCTCGGTCAGGAAGTGCCAGTAGTCGGGATGGCGGCCCTCCAGCGCGGCCACTGCCCGGTCCAGCCTGGCCACGGACTGGTCCAGCGGACGCGCGTGACGGGGCTCGGGGGTGTTCCGTCCGGTCATGGCCAGCCGTTGGGCGTCCCGGATCGCGAACCGCGTGCGATCGATCTCCTGCTGCGGGTCCTTCGACACGGCGTTCAGCCGCCGCAGCCGGTCACCGGCGGCGGAAACCGCCTCGTCCGTACCGTTCAGCAGCGCCCGCGCGGTGCTGAGCAGCGAGGTCGCGTCGGCCCACCGCTGCTCATCGCGGGCCTTGGCGGCTTCCTTGAGCTTGTCCTCGGCCTGGTGAACGCTGGTCGCCGCGTGATCGGGGACCTGCTGAAGGTCCTGCCAGCACGCGGCGGTGAAGCGGCGACGCAGCTCGCTGAGCACCGGCTCCACGGTCCCTGCCCGGGTCGTCAGGGCCTGCGCGCGGGTACGGAGAGACACCAGCCGGCGGTCGATCTCCTGCGCCCGCTCGGGCAGCCGGGCAGCCTCGGCCCGTACGGTCTCGGCATCCCGCAGGACCCGGTCGGCCCGCTGGAGCGTCTCCGTCACACCATGCTGTCCCGCGCCCTGGTTGAGCTTCGTCAGATCGGGCGCGAGCGCGGCGAGCCGGGCGGCGAGATCGTCCGCCCGCAGCCCCGAGGCGCGCACCGCGTCGAGGGCGTTGCTCGCGGCGAGCAGTGTCTGCCGCGCTCGTTCCACGGCGGGGGCGAGCCGCGCCAACTGTGTCTCGGCCTTGTCGAGCAGCGGCCCGAGCCCCTGCTCGAACCGGTCGAGATCGCCCTTGACCCGGATCAGCTCGTCCTTGGCCTTTGTCAGCTCGTTGCGCGCCTTGGACGCGGCGGACGGCTCCAGATCGTCACGGTCGAGATCGTGCGCGTCGACGGCCTCGATATAGCCGTGGCTGACCTCGTCGATCCGCTGCCCCAGTGCCGCGAAACCCTCCACGGCCCTGCGGGCTCCCGGCGAGCTGTCCACCGCCGTGATCGTCTCTATCGAGATCCGCAGATCGCGCTGGGCCGTGTCCAGCTCGTAGAAAGCGGCCGCCGCGGCGTCCTTCGCCGCCTGCGCGTCCGCGCGCTGGCTCTCGCCCCGGCCGCCGAACCACCGCCGCGTACCCCCGCCGGCGAAGGTGAGCGGCAGCGCCGCCACCACCAGGGGCACCGGCAACAGCATCAGCGTGAGGACATCACGGACGGCACTCGCTTTCGCTTTCGCTCTTGCGTGCGGCTGCGCGTGTGTCGCCGTCACATCCCTCTCCCGTGCCGAGTTCGCCCTGCCTGGTTCATTGTCCCACCAGGTAGAGACGAACACACGGGCCGGTTAGTTCGCGCTTTGGATGGTGATCTTCCCGTTGCTGGTGCGGGCCTTCAGGACATGGCCGCTGCTCTTGTCGGTCGGTACGCCGACATCGACCGAGCCGTTGTCGGTCGCCGTGGTCACCGCGTAGGAGGTGTCCGAGCTGGGCAGATCGATATCGATCCGGCCGTTGTCCGTGATGGCGTCCACGCGGTTCGGCACGACGGTGAGCCCGAGGCGGATGGCTCCATTGCTCGACTTCGCGGCCACGGTCTCGGCGGAGACGTCCTCCGCGGTGATCTTTCCGTTGTCGCTCTCCAGATCGAGCGGCCCACTGGAGTCCCGTACCGTCAGCGCGCCGTTGTCCGACGTCAGTTTCAGAGCGGTCGTGAAACCGGTGGCGGTGACCCGCCCGTTGTCGCCCTTGAGCGTCACGGCCACTCCGCGCGGCACCTTCACCTTGTGCAGCGACTCGCAGTTGCTCGCGACCGCCCTGCACTTCACCTTGAGCGTGAGCGTGTTGTCCGTCATCTTCCAGCTGGCGTCGGGCCCGCTTCCCATGAACACCCAGCCGTCGACCTGCCGGGTCACCTCGATGTCCTTCACATCGGCGGGGACGAGTTCGACCGCCGCGTTGCCGGTGTCGACCGTCAGCGTCTCCCCTTTGAAAGGGAAGGACTTGGTCTCGACGGGGGCGTCGGAGGCGTCCGCGCTGCCGCACCCGCTGACGGCGAGTGCGACGAGCAGGGTTCCGCCGGCGGCGAGAAGCGTACGAGAGCGGTGCTGGCGTGCGGCCACGGTGAATCGTCCCCCAGAGAAGTCCTGATAGTGCTGCCGGAGCCTTCCGGGCCGATCGCTCTCGGCGCGTCCAGGCTGTCCCACCACCGTATGAACGGAAACCGCCGGAGCCGATCCGGCCGCCCACCGTCTCCGTGGTGGGGATACCCCCCGTATGCCGGGCGCTCCGGTACCGCGCCCGGCATACGGTTTGCGGCCGCGCCCGGTGGGCCATGTACGCTGTTGCCTCATCCACGGGTGCGTAGCTCAGGGGTAGAGCGCTGCTCTTACAAAGCAGATGTCGGCGGTTCGAAACCGTCCGCGCCCACCAGTAACACATCACCGGCCGCAGTCGGTCCGGACGAACAGGGACGAAGGGCTCGATCGCCATGTGCCAGTCGCCGAAGCGGTCCTTCACATGAGTACGAGAGCCAGGGTCCTCATACGGCCGCTGACCGCCGTGCATGCCGCGCAGGTGCTGGCGATCTACCAGGCGGGCATCGACGAGGGCAACGCGACCTTCGAAACGGCGGCCCCCTCCTGGGACGTGTTCGACGCGGGGAAACTGGCGGAACACCGCTTTGTCGCACTGGCGCCGGACGGCGAACGGGTGCTTGGCTGGGTCGCCGTTGCCACGGTGTCCGGGCGGTCCGCCTACGCCGGGGTGGTCGAGCATTCCATCTATGTCCGTCCCGAGGCCCGTGGCCAGGGGGTCGCGCGCTCGCTGCTCGACGCGCTGATCGCCTCGACCGAGGCGGCCGGGATCTGGACCATTCAGGCCGGCATTTTCCCCGAGAACGCCGTGAGTCTGCTGCTGCACCAGCGCGCGGGGTTCCGGATCATCGGCACCCGCGAGCGCGTCGGCCGTCATCACGGGGTCTGGCGCGACGTACAGCTCATCGAGCGCCGCAGCCCCGTGGTCAGCTAGGTCAGGACAGGACCTAGGTCCGGACAGGACCTGGGCGGGCCGCCGGTCGGCCGGGGCCGGCGGGCCGTGCGGGTTCGTGCGGCTACGCTGGGTGCGTGGCAGGTATGCGCGTCGAGCGTCTTGATCATCTCGTTCTCACCGTCGCCGATCTCGATGTGACCGTTGATTTCTACAGTCGGGTCCTCGGTATGGAGCCGGTCACGTTCGGTGGCGGGCGGCGCGGACTGGCCTTCGGGCAGAGCAAGATCAATCTGCATCGGGCGGGCCATGAGTTCGAGCCCAAGGCCGAGCGGCCGACCCCGGGCAGCGCGGACCTCTGTTTCGTGGTCGCGGACCCACTCGAACGGGTGATCGCCGAGCTGGCGGCGCAGGGAGTCCCGGTCGAGGAGGGCCCGGTGGAGCGCACCGGCGCGCTGGGACCGTTCAGCAGCGTGTACGTACGCGACCCCGACGGCAATCTCGTGGAGCTGAGCGAGTACCCCGGCTGACGGGACGGGGGGCTCGCGCGTGCCGACATGGTGAGGGACCGGCGCCCGTGGGCGCACACTGGGGCCATGAGCAACTACCAGGGGCCCGCGACTCTTGTCGCCGGTGACTCCGAGATCGCGGTCGAGGCCACACTGAGCGCGAGCCTGTCGGGTGAGGTGCGCCAGTGGGGCGGCAGCGTACAGACCGGGGACGCGGGGGAGGCCCTGCGTGCGGCGCTGGACAGCGGAGACGTACGCATCCGGTTCCCCGACGGCCAGGAAGGCGCCGTCGTGGCCACGCATACGGCCATCGGCAGTGGACGGCTGCGGGTTTCGGGGAGCGGCACGATCCCGTTCTAGGACCGCGACGGGGCAAACGTAACCGGAGGGCACCAAGCCGGGGCACTGCGTTCCCGTCCGGGTTCCTGTCCGGGTTCCGACCGGGCGAGGATCGCCCGGTTCGGGGGCCTGACGGGCGCATACCGCGTCGGTCACACTGGACACATGTGCCGCAGCATCAAGACCCTCCGCCCGCCCGTACTCCCCGAAGAGGCCACCGAGGAGGACATCCGGGCCGCCGCCCTCCAGTACGTACGCAAGGTCTCCGGTTTCCGTGCGCCCGCCGCGCACAATCGCGAGGTTTTCGAGCAGGCCGTCGCCGAGATCGCGGAGTCGACCACGAAGCTCCTCCGGGGCATCGAGGTCCGGGGAGGAGCGGCCCGTACCGCACCCCAGGCAGCCGACGCGGCCCAGGCGTCCTAACCGGTCGCCGGTACCGGGCCAGGGCGCCGTATGACGTACGCGGCGAGCGCGCCCGCCGCGAACAGCGCCAGTACGGACACGCCCGCGCCGATCCAGGTCGTACCGAGCCACTGGCCGCCGAAGTAGCCGAGGCCCGCGCTGTAGCCCGTCCACGCGACGGCCGCCAGCGCCGACCAGGGCAGGAACTCCTTCACCTCGCGGTGGGCGGCGCCCGCGCCCAGGGAGACCACCGAGCGTCCGGCCGGTGCGAACCGGGCGATGACGACCAGGATTCCGCCGCCCCGGCTGAGCGCTCCGCCGAGACGTTCCCGCGCGGTGGTCAGACGGCGGGAGCGGGCGATGGCCCGGCCGAGCCGGTCGCCGCCGCGCCGGGCGAGCCGGAAGGCGACCAGATCGCCCACTACGGACGCGCTGAACGCGCAGAGCATCAGGACAAGCAGCGAGGGCACCTCCGCCGGCACCTGTGCCACCTTGCCCGTCGCGCCCACGACCGTGGTCGTACCGGCCGCCGCCGCGGTGGCGGCCGTGACCACCAGAACGCCGCTGGGCAGCACCGGAAGGAATACGTCGAACAGTACGGAGAGGGCCA
Source organism: Streptomyces sp. NPDC056835 (assembly GCF_042789485.1). Classification (NCBI taxonomy): domain Bacteria; kingdom Bacillati; phylum Actinomycetota; class Actinomycetes; order Kitasatosporales; family Streptomycetaceae; genus Streptomyces; species Streptomyces sp. NPDC056835. Next base: position 241,251 of record NZ_JBHUBB010000001.1, on the reverse strand, counting down.
CGACGGCGTAGATCCATGGGCTGCCCGTCAGCGACCCCACACTCTCCAGCACCTACGTCACTTCCCGCCCGGTCCCGTTGTCAGCGCCTCGATGTCGCGGGGAGAGCGGCGGTGGCGGCTGCGGCCGACCAGCGTACGCGTCTGCGGGAGCGGAAGATCGGCCGGGCCCGGCACAGGACGTGGCGGAGGCCCGGCACAGCCGGGGTTCGACACGTCGGTGCCCGGACCACAGGGGGTCCGGGCACCGGGGTTCCGCTGCGGATCAGGCGGCCACGGCCGTGCGCCGGTCCCGCCTCTCCTCCCCGGACGCGCCCCCGGAGCCGCGCGAGCCGCGCGCTCCGAACAGCTGGTCCAGGGCGAACGCCCCTGGCCCGGTGAAGACGATCAGCAGGAAGGCCCAGCAGAACATGGCCGCGGGTTCGCCGTTGTTCTCTATGGGGAAGAGGCCATCGCCCTGGTGCACGTTGAAGTACGCGTACGCCATGGAGCCGGAGGCCACCAGCGCGGCCACCCGGGTGCCGAGACCTAGCAGTACGAGGGCCCCGGCCACGAGCTGGATCACCGCGGCGTACCAGCCCGGCCAGACGCCGGTGGAGACGGTGTCCTTGGCGAAATACCCGAAGAGCGAAGCGGCGCCGTGACAGGCGAAGAGCAGCCCGACGACCACGCGGAACAGGCCGAGTGCGTAGGGCTGGGCATGATTGAGGCGTGTGTACATGGGGGGTTGTACTCCTTCGATCATTGGTCTGGACCGATGCGAAGCTCCTGCCACAGGTTAAGTACGCCTAATCAATGCTTGCAAGTTCAACATTCAGCTGAGGATCAATTCGCGTCGCGTATTCGGGCCGCGGTATGTCCGGTGTCTGCAGGGTGGCACGTGCCACCGCGTCGGAGTCCGAGAGCATCACCGAGTCGACCCCGGGGCGTGCTCCCGCCGCCGTCACCCAGTGGACTCCTTCCGTGGGCACCCCGAGCGCGAACCTCCGTGGGTGGGCTTCGCCCCGACGGTCCACCAGGCGATATGGACGGCGCGTTACGTCCAGCCCACCGGTTTCGTAACCACCGACCCGGTGCGGCTGGCACTGACCGGTCTTCAGGAGCCGCGAGAGCAGCGGATCGCAACTGCGCCTGAGATCCGGTTCCGGAAGCCGGGCTTCCACGAGCGTCGTGGCGTGGATCAGCGACCCCGGAACGTCGGGGGACTCGGCGACGAACATGCCGTCCCATGTCCGTACGGTCGTCCGGGGGCCGATCACATCCAGCACCCCCGCCTCGATCAGGGCCGCCATCTCCTCGATACGGCGGCGCGGCGGCCCGATGGAGAGAAAAGCGTTCAAAGGCGTGTACCAGCGGTCGAGATGGTCGCGCCGGGAGGTGCCGGAGAGGCCGGCGTGGTCGACGATCTGCCGTACTTCATTGCGGAGATCACGCAGTACGTCCAGGGCCGCCTTGGCCGGGCCCGCGACATTGCCGAGCGCCGCCTCGGCCGCGTCCTCGCGCAGATGGGCGAGGAGCCAGGCGCGGTGATCGGCCGGGTCGCGGAAGGTCACCCCGTCGTACGGGCGCGAGATCCGGTCCCAGGACCAGCGGTCGGCGGGCGCGATCCCGGCCTCGTCGAGGACGGCGGCCTCCTGCGGGCCCCCGTGGGGCGCGGCGAGGAACCGTTCGAGTACGCGTTCCCACGAGCCCGCCGTACCGTCGGTCGCGCGGAGGGTCGCCCCGTAGAAGACCGCCTCCACCTCCTTGGCGACCAGCGGCCATATCTCCTGGAGGAAATCCGGCGGGTCGCCCTCGTCCGCGCGTTTGCGGAACACCGCGATCACATCCGGGGTCAGCAGCAGCGGGCGGTGCCGGCCGGAGGGCCCCTTCGCGTTGTCCCCGCGTGCCTGGTACGGGACGCCGCGCCGTGACCCCGCGTACAGCTGCGGCTCGCGCCCCGACGGGTGGTATACGAGAACGCCGTCGGCGTCGCGCGTGAAGAGGCCGCCTCTGCCCGCCGTCAGCAGCGCCATGTGGTCGAAGAAGTTCAGCCCGAGTCCGCGCAGCAGAACCGGTTCGCCGGGGGCGACCGCCGAGAGATCGACATCGGCGGGGTTGGCCGGCCGCAGATAGCGGAGCCGGTGGCGGTCCGCGTACTCCGCGAGGGCCGCCTGGGTCTGGCCGGAAACCACCGGCAGATGGCCCTGCGCGAGCACGACGGCGCTGAGGCCGGAAATCGTCGTGCCATCGTCGAGGAAGAGCGTCTGGGTGGGGCGGTGCGCGGTGGAGCTACCGGGTGTTTGGGGTGAACCGGTTGAGATGGGTGGGGCTGACGCGTCTGGGGCGGTCCTGTCCGTGTCGTCATCGAGCCGGATCGCACGGGCCCGGTGAACGACAACCGTCACGCTCTCAGGAGCGTTCTCTACCGTTCTGTGGAAGGCCCATTCCAGATATCGGCCATAGGCGGCACGGCTCGGATAGTCGTCGGGTCCGAGCCGTTCGTCCGGCCGGGTCGCGGCCCACTCGTACAGGCTCGGCCCCGGGCGTATCGGCCCCTCGCACTCGACGCTGTCGTCGGTGAAGACGGTCACCTGTGAGGCGACGGTGTTCATCAGCAACTCGGCGGGCTGGTCGGTGCGCCAGACGAGGCCCGCGCCCGGGGGCGCGGGATCGATGAGATGCACGGTGAGGGGGACGTCCGGGGCCAGTTCGGGTACGGACGCGCAGAGTCTTTCGAGGACCGAGGTGCCACGGGGGCCGGCGCCGACGACTGCGAGAGAGCGGGGCAGGGGCTGCCGTACATCGCACAAAGCTGTGACTCCCGGGGCGGGTGGTGTGCTGGAAGCGAATGGTCCGCTCATCATGCCGCTCGTGCGTGGCGAGTTCGAACCCTTGGGTGAAGGATCACGCCGTGTGGGAATGATCACGGCAACGTTGTCGGTCGTACGGAACCGACGTCAGGGGCGGCAACAAGCGCCCTCAGGAGTGCCGTCAGGGCGTCAGAGACCTTTCCCGCACGGTCACCAGCTCCGCACCGGGCGTCCGGCCGGCCTCCGCCGCGCGCCCGTGCGCGCGGGCCTGTTCCAGCCGCAGATCGGCGGAACGGCCGCGCAGGGTCAGGGTCATCAGCTGGTTACCGAACCAAGGGCCGCCCGTTTTGCGCCAGTTGACGGACGACCGGACGACCCGTCCATGCCGGACCAGCGCATGGCCCAGCCGCCGGGCCGGCCCGCTCCAGCCGAAACGGAAGCCCAGCTTCATATAGCCGGGGATGGAGTTGTGCACGGGCGAGCAGGTCAGCTGCACGACCCGCGCGTCCGGGCCGCCGCCCGCCGTCCAGGACGGCTCGGCCACATACGCGTGGTGCACATCGCCGGACAGTACGCACACCGTCGCCGGGGCGTCGGGGCCGCTGCCCGCCTCCGCGATCAACGCCGCCAGCTCCTCGAAGGAGTCGGGGAAGGCGGCCCAGTGCTCCAGATCGGCCGCCCTGCGCAGCCGTTCGCCGAATCGCGCCCAGCGGGGGCCGCGTTCACCGCCGCAGAGGGCGGAGTCCCAGGTCTCCAGGTCATGGATGAAGGGCGGCAGCAGCCAGGGCAGTGAGGTGCCGATCAGAAGATGGTCGTACGGTCCACGCGTGTCCGTGCTGTGGGCGCTGTCTGTGCCGCGGGTGCTGTCTGTGCCGCGGGAGCTGCCTGTGCCGCGGGTGGTATCCGTGGTGTCTGTGCCGTCGGCGCTGTCCGTGCCCCCATCGGCCGGGCGGTCGTCCTCCGCGCTCCGGCCGTCCAGCACCTGGTCGCGCACCCAGCGCGCCTCCGCCTCGTCCAGCATCGCGCGGTCCCGCTCCGCCAGCACCCGGGCGGCGCGGGAGTCGACCATCAGGAGCCGCGTACGACCGAAGTCGCGCCGGTAACTCCAGCGCGCGCACGCCGGATCGCGGTCGGCCTCGGAGGCGAAGCGCCGCAGCAGCTCCGTGCCGTCGGGCTGCGCGCGTACCGCCGCGTACAGCTTGTCCGTCGCCAGCTCGGCGGGGGAGAGATTGCCCAGGTGCTGGTAGACCCAGTACGACATCAGGCCGCCGAGTACCCGCTCCTGCCACCAGGGCTTCGCCCGCATGTCGGCGAGCCAGGCGGCGCTGCTGTTCCAGTCGTCGCTCAGATCGTGGTCGTCGAAGATCATGCAACTGGGGACGGTGGAGAGCAGCCACCGTACGGCGGGGTCGCGCCAGGACTCGTCGTAGAGGTGGGTGTACTCCTCGTAGTCCGCGACCTCCGCGCCCGGCGGCTCGCTCAGATCGCGGCGCTCGGCCAGCCGCCGCCGGGTCGCCTTCGACGTCTCGTCCGCGTACACCTGGTCGCCCAGGAGCAGCAGGACGTCGGGGCGCGCGGCGGTGGGATCGCCCGCGATACGGGTGGCCAGGGTGTCGAGCGCGTCCGGGCCGATCGGGTCGGGCTCGTCGTGCGGCGGGGACGCCCAGCGGCAGGAGCCGAAGGACACCCGCAGTTCGGCCGCGGGCACGGCCGGGGTACGGATCGTGCTCGGCGGGAACGGGGAGTCCTCGGGCGGCCAGACACGGCGGTCGTCGAGCAGCACTTCGTACGGGGTCTCGGTGCCGGGGGCCAGACCGGTCACCGGGATCAGCGCGTAGTGGTGGCCGGCGATGTGGAACGTACGCGAGGTGCCGTACGCGCCGTCCCCGCAGCGGACCTCCGCCGTGGACGGGCGGTCGGCCTCGACCCAGACGGTCGCGGTGCCGCCGCCGTCCCCGTCGACGTACCGCAGCAGTGGTCCCAGGCACAGCCGGGTCATAAAAGCCTCCTCCGTCGCCCCGTACGGTACGGAACGACCGTACGGAGTCGACGGGAGGGACCGGGGGACCGGGAAAGTGGTTGCTCAGCAGCCGTTCAGGGTGCTCTGGAGCGCGCTCTTCTCGGCGGAGTCGATCTTCAGGTTGTAGTAGTACTTCACCTGCACCCAGGCGCGGACGTAGGTGCACTTGTACGCGGCGCGCGGCGGCATCCACACGGCCGGGTCCTTGTCGCCCTTGGACTGGTTGACATTGTCCGTGACGGCGATGAGCTGCGGACGGGTCAGGTCGTTGGCGAACGCCTGGCGCTGCGCCGTGGACCAGCTGTTCGCGCCCGACTTCCAGGCCTCGGAGAGCGGCACCATGTGGTCGATGTCCACGTCGGACGCGGCGCTCCAGGTGGCGCCGTCGTACTCGGAGTACCAGGTGCCGCTGACGGCGGCACAGCTGGAGTCCTGCTGGACGTTCGAACCGTCGCGCTTGAGCACGACCTCACGGGTGTTGCAGGCGCCGGACTGGGTGATCCAGTGCGGGAACAGGTCACGGCTGTAGCCGCTGGAGGAACCTTCCGCCTGAACGGTCAGCTGGCTGAGGTAGCTGCGCGCCGTGGCGGCGCTGACCGGGGTGGGCATGGCGGCCTGCGCCGTGGGCGCGGTGAGCAGGGTGGTGGCGGTGGCGATGGCGGCCGTGGCGGCGAGGACGCCGGCACGGGACATTCGACGCGCGTAGACACCGGACATGTGAACTCCCTTGGAGTGGGGGGATCTGGCGGGACCATGCGGGGCGGTACGGGTGGAGCCGTGGGGGGCTGGGCCGTGCGGTACTGGCCGTGCGGACTGGACCGTGCGGGGCCGTGGGCCCGGCCGCCATCGTGGTCGTGGTGGGTTTCCGGAAGGTGGGCTTCAGGTAACAGCGTGACGACATGAGCACGTCACATCAAGGGGAAAAGAGGAATCGGTTCTTCCTGAGGGGTGGGCAAATGTGTTCCATCCGGGCGAGGTTGGCGAGATCGGCGCGGGGCGGTGCGCCGGGGCGCGGCCGGTCGCGCGGGGCGTGCGGGCGGTACGGGCGCAGTGGCAGGGTGCGGCATAGGGTGGGCCCGTGCTGCTGCGGGTCGATATCACGTTCGGGGCCGTACTCGGCGCGCTGCTGATCGTGGCCGTGGCGGTGGCCGCGCTCGCCCATCTGGGCCGGGCCCGCGAGATCGCCGTCGCGGGGGTCAGGGCCGCGGTCCAACTCGGCGTGGTCTCGCTGGTGATCGGGTGGGTGGTCGGCGCCGTACCGCCGCTGCTGGGCTTTGTCGCCCTCATGTACGCCGTCGCCGTACGGACCGCCGGCCGCCGGGTCACCGGCAACAGGACCTGGTGGTGGGCGGCCGTGCCGATCGGAGCGGGGGTGGCGCCCGTCATGACCGCGCTGCTGCTCACGGGGGTCGTGCCGGCCAAGGGCATCGCGGTCATCCCCATCACCGGCATCCTCATCGGCGGCGCGCTCACCGCGACGGTGCTGGGCGGCCGACGGGCGCTCGACGAACTGCACGCGCGACGTGGGGAGTTCGAGGCGGGGCTCGCGCTCGGGATGCTGGACCGCGACGCCCGGATGGAGGTGGCCAGGCCGGCCGCGGCGGACGCGCTGCTGCCGGGGCTGGATCAGACGCGGACGGTGGGGCTCGTGACCTTGCCGGGCGCGTTCGTGGGCATGCTGCTGGGCGGCGCGTCACCGGTACTGGCGGGCGCGGTCCAACTGTTCGTCCTGGTGGCGCTGATGGCGGTGCAGGCGGTGGCGGTGAGCGTGGTGCTTGAGCTGGTGGCGCGGGGGCGGCTGCACCGGGAGGTCGAGTACCGCGCGCCGCGCCCCGCGGCGCCGGACGGCTGAACCGAATGAACCGGACGGCCGACGGCGCCGTACGGCTGAACCGGTGGATCAGCCGAAGCGCAGCGCGATCTCGCCCGTCGGCACTGCTTCCACCCGCAGTTGGGTGAGGTCGTCGACATGCGCGTCCGGTGACATCGCCCTCGCTCGTGGGCCCACGCCCACCACGCGCATGCCCGCCGCCCGTGCCGCCTCGATGCCGGCCTCGGAGTCCTCGAAGACCACGCAGTCCTCCGGCGCGAAGCCCAGGGTCGCCGCGCCCAGGAGGAAGCCCTCCGGGTGGGGCTTGCTGGCGGTGACGTTCTCGGCCGTGACGCGGGTCCTGGGCATGGGGAGGGCCGCCGCCGTCATACGGGCGTCGGACAGGGCGACGTTCGCCGAGGTGACCAGCGCGTGCGGGAGTTCGGCGATGGCGGACATGAAGGCCGGGGCGCCGGGGATCGGGACGACGCCCTCCGTGTCGGCGGTCTCCTGGGCGAGCATGACGCGGTTGTCGGCGTAGTTCTGCTCCATGGGACGGTCCGGGAGGAGGACGGCCATCGTGGCGTACCCCTGGCGGCCGTGGACCACCTTGAGGACTTCCTCGGGGTCCAGGCCGTGCTCGCTCGCCCAGAGGCGCCAGCAGCGCTCCACGGAGGCGTCGGAGTTGACGAGAGTGCCGTCCATGTCGAGAAGGAGGGCGCGGGCGGTCAGGACGGACGTCGTGGTGGAAGCGGTGGCCGTCATCGGCGGACTCCAGTGCGCGGAAGCGGAGACGAGCGTGGCAGGCGTGGTAAGCGGGACGAGCGGACGAGCGGACGAGCGGAACAAGCGGAACAAGCGAGGTGAACGGAGCGGGCGGGGCGAGCGAGACAAGTGGCTCCGCCCGTCGGTCAGGGTGAACGGGCGGAACCACTTTGTTTCGTCATTATACAAAGCGGGTCAGTGGCGGCGACCGGCACCCCGGGTGTCGGCCTCCAGGGCCCGCCGGGTACGCGGTCCGTAGACGCCCCGAGGATCACCGTCAATCTGTTTGTACGACTGATAGAGCCCGACGGCACCCGCAACGCGGTCGTCGTACCGGCCGTCGGGGCTGCCCCGGAAGAGCCGGATCTCCGCCAGCCGCCACTGAAGCTCCATGACTTCGGGCCCGGAGTCGCCCGGCCCGAGCGAGTCGCCCGCCGGTGCGCTGTCGGGCTCCCGCGACGGCTCGGTCATGGTCTCCGGGGCGGAGGGAGGCGGTGTCGTGACGCCGGCCGTCCGTGACGCGCTCGCGCTCGGAGTCGGAGTCGGGGCGGGGGGCGGCGGGGGCGCGGCGGCCGGCGGTGTCGCCGACGGGGTCGGGGTGGGTGTGACCGCCGGCGGAGAGGTGTCCCGCGGACTCATCGACGGCAGCCAGGTGTGCGCCTGGTCCGGCCGGGCCCGTACGTCCCCGGCGTCCTGCGAGAGGACCTTCCCGGCGAACGCCACCGTACCGATCACCGCCACCGCCGCGGCGCCGATCGCCACCGCTCGGTACGGCTTGCGCCGGACGGGCGGCGGCGCCGGGTGATCCTCGCCGTCTCCGGCCTCAGGTGGCGGTCCCGGGGGGCCGCCCGTCGGTGCGAGCGGCGGCAGCGGGCCCGCAGTGCGGAACGACCGCGGCGCCTCGGACCCCGCGTCGAGCGTCACGTACGGCCGTATCCGCAGCGGATCGAAGTCCTCGGCCGCCGCGATCTCGGCCGCCCGCTCCGCCGCGTTCCTCCCCGCCGCCTCGGCCGGGCTCTTCTCGGATCGCCCGCCGCGTTCCCCGCAGTCGCAGCCGGGTCTGTCTTCCGCGGCGCGCGGCGTACCGCATTCGGGACAGAGCTGTCCGGTCAACGTGGGTCCCCTCCCCTTGAACTGCCGCCGATTATGCAGCCCGTATTCGAACGGAGTACGACGCCCGGGCGTCCCGGCGGGTCCCCGGTGCGCGCGGGGCACGGGAGGGGGCGGATGCCTCGTATCTCACAACGGGACAGAACGGTCCGAAGCGGACAGGATGGAGATCCGGCGAACCCAAGGAGATGCCCCATGTTCCAGAAGGAGATACCCCCATGGCCCAGGAAGTGAGCGCCCCTGCCCCGAGCCGGGCCTCCGGCGAGGGCCAGAACCCGCGCGGGGTCCTCGTCGCGATCGGCGCCCTGCTGCTCGGACTGCTGCTCGCCTCGCTCGACCAGACCATCGTCTCCACCGCGCTGCCGACCATCGTCAGCGACCTCGGAGGTCTGGAGCATCTGTCCTGGGTGGTCACCGCTTATCTGCTGGCCTCGACCGCCGCCACGCCCCTCTGGGGGAAACTCGGTGACCAGTACGGACGCAAGAAGCTCTTCCAGACCGCGATCGTCATCTTCCTCGTCGGGTCCGCGCTCTGCGGCATAGCCCAGAACATGGCCCAGCTCATAGGCTTCCGCGCACTCCAGGGACTGGGCGGCGGCGGGCTGATCGTGCTGTCGATGGCGATCGTCGGTGATCTCGTCCCGCCGCGCGAACGCGGCAGGTACCAGGGCCTGTTCGGGGCCGTCTTCGGCGCGAGCAGCGTCCTCGGCCCGCTGCTCGGCGGCTTCTTCACGGAGTCCCTCAGCTGGCGCTGGGTCTTCTACATCAATCTGCCCGTCGGCATCGTCGCCCTGCTCGTCATCGCCGCCGTCCTGCACATACCGGTACGCGGGACCAAGCACACCATCGACTATCTCGGCACCTTCCTGATCGCGTCCGTCGCCACCTGCCTCGTGCTCGTCGCCTCGCTCGGCGGCACGACCTGGGCCTGGGGCTCGCCCGAGATCATCGGACTCGCCGTCCTCGGACTGCTGCTCCTCGCCGTCTTCATACGGGTCGAGCGGCGCGCGGCCGAACCGGTACTGCCGCTGCGGCTCTTCCGGCTCAGGACCTTCACGCTGGTCGCGCTCATCAGCTTCATCGTCGGCTTCGCGATGTTCGGCGCGATGACCTATCTGCCGACGTTCCTCCAGGTGGTGCAGGGCGTCAGCCCCACCCTGTCCGGGGTGCATCTGCTGCCCATGGTGCTCGGGCTGCTGATCACCTCCACCCTCTCCGGGCAGATCGTCAGCCGCACCGGCCGCTGGAAGGTCTTCCCCATCCTCGGCACCGGCATCACCGCCCTCGGACTGCTGCTGCTCCACCAGCTCACCGAGTTCACCGGCACCTGGGTGATGAGCGCCTATCTCTTCGTCTTCGGCGCCGGGCTCGGACTGGTCATGCAGATCCTCGTCCTGGTCGTCCAGAACTCCGTCAGCTATCAGGATCTGGGCGTCGCCACCTCGGGCGCCACCTTCTTCCGCTCCATCGGCTCCTCCTTCGGCGTCGCCGTCTTCGGCACGGTCTTCAGCAATCTGCTCCACGGCAAGATCAGCTCCGTGCTGGCCGGCAAGGCGCTGCCGCCGGGCGCGGCACCGGCCGACATCTCGGCCGACCCCCATGCCATCGCCCTGCTGCCGCCCGCGCTGCGGCCCCCCGTACTGAACGCGTTCGCGACCTCCATCACCGATGTCTTCCTGTACGCCGTGCCGGTCGTGCTCCTCGCCTTCCTCGTCGCGTGGTTCCTCAAGGAGGACAAGCTGCGCGGCTCGGTGACCGCTCCGGAGATCACCGAGACCCTGGCGTCCAACCCGGTCGAGCGCTCCTCGCGTGACGAGTGCGCCCGCGCCCTGTCGGTCCTGGGCACCCGCGAGGGCCGTCGGCGGATCTACGAGACGATCACGGCGAAGGCGGGGTACGACCTGCTCCCGGCGGCCAGTTGGATGCTGCTGCGCATCAGACGCCATGGTTCGGTCGAACCCGCCCTGCTCGCGGACGCCACGCCCGTAGCGCTCAGGACCATCACCGACGCGTCCCGGCAGCTGGAGGTGCGCGGGCTGGCGCATCGCGAGGGGCTGGGGCTGACGCTCAGTGACCGGGGCGCGGAGATGGCCGAGGTGCTGGCGAAGGCGCGCGAGGATTCCCTGGCGGAGTTGCTGGGGGACTGGTGGGGGCCCGACCGGCCGAGGGATCTGGTGCGGCTGGTGCGCGAGCTGACCAGCGAACTGTGCGGCTCCTACAGCGAACGGCCACGCGTCCCGGGGCCGCCCAGGGACCATGCCGCCTGACCGCCGGTGAGGGACGGCGGCCCGGCTGGTGTCCCGGCGGCCACGGCACCGAGTCTCTACGACCCGACAGCTCCCATCAGGCGAGTACGTGGGCGAGCGCGAAGCCGTCGTACCCCTTGGAGCCCACCGTCTGCACCGCTGTCGCGGACAGCCGCGGGTGCTCCGCCAACAACTCGATCGCGCGCCGCGTGCCCTGTACGGAGGCGTCGGTGCTGTCCGCGTCGCTGACCGCCCCGTTCCGTACGACGTTGTCGACGATGATGACGCTGCCGGGACGCGTAAGCTTCAGCGCCCACTCCACATAGTGCGGATTGTTCTGTTTGTCCGCGTCGATGAAGACGAGATCGAAGGGGCCCGCGCCCTCGGCCACGAGAACGGGCAGCGTCTCCAGCGCGGGCCCCGTCCTGACCTCGGCGATCTTGTCGAGTCCCGCGTGGGCCAGATTGGCGCGGGCCACCTCGGCGTGGCGGGGGTCGTACTCCAGCGAGATCAGCTTCCCGTCCTCCGGCAGCGCGCGGGCCAGCCAGATGGTGCTGTAGCCGCCGAGCGTGCCGATTTCGAGGACCGTGCGGGCGCCCTGGATACGGGCCAGCAGCTGGAGGAACTTGCCCTGGTTGGGGGCGACGCCGATGGCGGGCAGGCCGGCCGCGTCGTTCGCGGCGAGGGCGGCCGAGAGCGCTTCGTCGGCGGGTGCGAGCTGATCGGTGAAGTAGCGGTCGACCGCGTTCCACTGCTCCTGGGACATGAGGGCCTTTCGTCGGTGCGGGAGGTGAGGTGACGGCGTTACCGGACTCATTGTGCGTCGGCGGCCCGTCCCGTTGTCCTCTCGTTGTCCTCGCAAGTCCGGAAATCATGGGCGTCAGGACAAAACATGGATGACAGTCAGGCGAAGAGGGGGTTGCCTGAGTCTTCCCGACAGGGCAGTGCAAGGCTCTATGCCCCAAGGACGGCGTTATCGGACGGAGGGTCGGCGCGGCGTGGTGAATGCGGAGCACAGCGTGCACGGCGGTGCGGCGGCGGGTACGGCGGCGGGGACCGGTTACGGTACGGCGCGCGCGGTTCTCTGGCTGGTCGCCGCCGTACTGGCGGTCAGACAGGCGGCGGCGGTGCTCCGGCACCCGCCCGGTGAACGGCTCACCGATCTGGAGACCTGGATCGGTGAGAACGGCGTGCTGCATGTGACGGGTTCGCTGTACGACACCGGGAGGTTCACCGGGACACCGTTCGCCGGCCTCGTACTCAAACCGCTGGCGCGCTCGGCCGAACAGAGCCTCGGGATCGCGTGGACCTTCGGGACGCTCCTGCTGGTCGTCGCCCTCGGTCTCGTCGCGGCCCGTGCCCTCCCGGGCCGGGTGTCGCGCCGTACCGGACTGCTGGCCGCGCCGGTCGCGATCAGTCTGCTGATGCTGTCGCTGCCCGTGCGCAACAGCTTCTCGCTCGGCCAGATGAGCATTCTTCCCGTCCTGTTGGTGCTGCTCGGCTGCTTCGCCGTCCGGGGCGAACGCGGCTCCGGTGCGCTGATAGGTATCGGCGCGGCTCTTCAGCCCGCCGTGCTGCTCTTCGTACCGCTGCTCTGGCTGACCGGCCGCAAGAGTGCCGCCGTGACGACGACCGGGGTCTTCGCCGCGAGTACGGCGGTGGCGTGGCTCGCGATGCCCGGCGACTCCTGGGCGTACTGGGCGCACCATGTGGCGGGCGCGGGCCTCGGCGAGCGCCCCGACGGTCTCGCCAACCAGTCCCTGCACGGCGTGCTGCTCAGGCTCGGCCTGGAAGGGCCCCTGGAGGTGGCGCTGTTCATCACGCTGGCCGCGCTCGTCGTCTTCCTGGGGCTGCGGCGCGCGGTCCGTTACGCGCGTGACGGGCAGCTGCTGCTCGCCGTCGCGCTGACCGGCTGTGTCGCGATCGCCGTCTCGCCGACGGCCTGGCAGCACCAGCTGCTGTGGGTGCTGCTGGCGCTGGTCGGCCGGGTCGGCAGACGGGCCGGTGACCGGCTGGTGTGGCCGGCCGTCGTGGTACTGGTGATGACACTGCCGGGGACGATGCTGCTGCCCAACGTCGGGGTGCTCGTGCCCCTGCGGGAGAACGCCCCACTCGTCGCGGCCCTGGCGGCGGCCTGCGCGGTGCCGTTCCTGACGCGCACCACGCCGTACTTCGAGAAGCCCGTCCCGACCGAGTACGCGCGCCCCGTGCCCGCGCGCTGGGGCCGGATACCGCTGGTGCCGTTCTGGAGGCGGCTGTTCAGCCGGCCGAACCTGCTGCTCGAAGTGCTCGCCATCCGGGTCGGTTTCTCCGTCTACACCCAGATCCGGCTCGCCGCGACGGGCGGTCGCGAGACCGCCGAGGAACACGGCCGGCAGATCCACTCGATCGAGCGGGCGCTCGGGATCGACATCGAGCGCTGGGTCAACCACACGGTCGTGGAGGTGAAGTGGGCCGAGAGCTTCTTCAACTTCTACTACTCGTCGTTCCACTTCCTGGTGCCGTTGGCGATCCTCGGCGTGCTCTACGTACGCCGCCCGGCGGACTACCGCTGGGCGCGCTCCTCGCTCGCCTTCGCCACGGTGCTCGCGCTCGTCGGCTTCTGGCTCTACCCGCTGGCACCGCCGCGGCTGATGCCGGGCCTCGGCTTCATCGACACCGCGCACGGCCCACAGGATCTGACCAACCCGGACTACGGGGCGCTGACCGCGCTCACCAACCAGTACGCGGCCATGCCGTCGCTGCACTTCGGCTGGTCGCTGTGGTGCGGCGTGGTGATCGTCGTCCTGGCACCCAAGACGTGGATGAAGCTGCTCGGGGTGCTCCACCCGCTCTTCACGGTGTGCGCGATCGTCGCCACCGCCAACCACTGGGTGCTCGACGCGGTGGGCGGCGCGGCGGTGGTGGGGGCCGGCTTCGGGCTGACGTATCTGCTGGCGGGCCCGCGGAAGCTGTTGCCACGGGTGACGGCACCGGCCGAGGCGGATCCGTTCCCGGAGGGGGAGGTGGAGCGGCAGCCTGAGCTTGAGCCGGGGCATCGAGCGTGACGTCAGGGGCATGATCCCGGCCGCGCGCGGCCGAGCAGGCCCGCGGGCCGCCGCACCAGTCAGGTACGGGCCGGTCGGGTACGTGTCAGGCGGCTTCGGGCCGGGTGCGCTCGCCGGTATCGGGCGGTGCGAGCCACACCAGCCGAGGGGCGCACTCCGCCGCCCGCCCGAAGTACCACATGACACGTTCCGCCGAGGCGAGCCGCCACCGGCTGCCGCCACCGACACGGACGACCTCGGCTTCCCCGCTCTCGTACGCCAAGCCCCACGCGACGACGACCGCGTCCGCGTCCTCCGTACCGACGCGATACTCCTCCACGACCGCGAAGAGCCGGGGTGCGGTGTCGCGCACGAGCTCATACACCTCTTGTTCGTACACCTCCTGATCGAAATCGAGCGGCTTCAGGGCAGGGTCCTGCGGCGATACGGTCATCGAAATCCCCTGTCGGCAGAAGGGTGACGCCCAGTCGGCCGCTGCCGTTGGGCATGGCGAGGTCGAGACGCCGTGAGACGTGGCCAATTGGAGTGGCCTGAGTCACACCGTAGCGAGTGATGTAGTATTTAGTCTACCTGACGGGTCGGTATTAGTACTCGTGACCACTCGAATGGGTACTGGTGCATCCATGTGTGCGAAACGGAACCAGGAGAGGACGGCAACGATGCCCCCGAGCAAGCTCCCGCCAACGATCCGACAACGGCGCCTGGGCGCTGAGCTTCGACGTTTGCGTGAACTCGCGGAACTGTCCGTCACGGAGGCGGGACGGCTGCACGGTTCCACTCAGTCGCGGATCAGCAACATCGAATCCGGCGGCTATCCGGTGAGCGCCGACCGTGTGCGGACACTGGCGCGGCTGTACGGCTGCCTGGACCAACCGTTCGTTGACGCGCTCGCGGGCATGACCGGCGGACGGACACGTGGGTGGTGGGACGAGTACCGCGAGATCCTCCCCGCGGATTCCCTGGAGCTTGCGGAGCTGGAGCATCACGCGGTGGCCATGCGAGTCGCCTGCGCGATCCATCTACCCGGACTTCTCCAGACCACGGACCACGCCCGTGCCCTCTTCAAGGATGTCGTACCGCCCTTCGACCCGCCGGTGGTTGAGCATCTGCTCTCGTTCCGGATCAAGCGGCAGGCGGTGATCTACGGAGAGCGGCCGACGTCCTTGTCGACGGTCATTCACGAGTCCGCTCTGCGTATGGGGTTCGGTGGCCGGAAGGTGGCGCGCGCCCAACTGGAGCACCTGGGGGACATGAGCGAGCGCGAGCACATTTCCGTCCGAGTCGTCCCGTTCGGCAGCGGGAGCTATCCAAGCTCCGGATCGGGCATCATCTACCTCGGGGACGTGGTGCCTCAGCTCGATACGGTGCAACTCGACACTGATACGGCCTCGGGCTATGTGGGTGCTCAGCCTCAACTGGCCAGGTACCGGGCGGTGCTGGACCGGCTGGAGGTCACCGCGCTCACGCCGGAGAAGTCCCGGGACCTGATTCATAACATCGCGCGGAGCATGTGATGGGGTAGAGAGCATGTCCACCTACTACTGGCAGAAGTCTTCCTACAGTGGAACCGCCGGCAACTGCGTCAACGTCGCCGCGGCCGACGACGGCACCATCAAGATCCAGGAGAGCGACGAGCCGGACACCATCGTCACCACGACCCCCGAAAAGCTCCGTGCCTTCATCCTTGGTGTCAAAGCAGGTGAGTTCGATCACTTCGTCGACGCGGAAGCAGACGGCGATGCCCTAGCCCCGCGGTGAGGGGCCGCCGCACCTGATCGCGGGCGCCCCGGCGCGGTACGCGCACCGTGCTCAGGCCCCGCCCGCCGGGTCCTCGAACCGCGCCTCCGCCTCGAACGCGGCCCGCCTCGTCGCCCTCCGCAGCGCCTTGAGCACCGTCGCGCCGATCGTCAGGGTCAGGACCACCGTCAGCACCGCCCGGCCCAGGTCCCAGCCGAACGACGTCGCCGCGCAGTACGCCAGGAAGCGCGTCAGATTGTCGTGGACCGCATCGCCCGGATGGAAGGAGACACCGGACGAGAGCCCGCCGAGATACGTCCACCCCTGGAGGTTCATGACCGTGCCGTACGCGAACGCCGCGCACGCCCCGTACAGCGCCAGCATCAGCAGCTCGGCGCGGCCCCGCAGCCGGTCGGGGCCCGGCAGCAGCCCGGCGCCCATCGTGAACCAGCCCATCGCCAGCATCTGGAACGGCATCCAGGGCCCGACCCCGCCGGTCAGCAGCGCGGACGCGAACATCGTGACCGAGCCGAGTACGAAACCGAACCCCGGCCCCAGGACCCGGCCGCTCAGCACCATCAGGAAGAACATCGGCTCAAGTCCCGCCGTACCGGCCCCCAGTGGCCGCAGCGCCGCCCCGACGGCGGCCAGCACCCCCAGCATCGCCACCGCCTTCGCGTCCAGCCCGGAATCGGCGATCGTCGCGACGACGACGCCCACGAGGAGCGGGAGCAGCGCGGCGAAGAGCCACGGCGCGTCCTGGGAATGCGCGAGTCCGGACGCGGAGTCGGCGAGCAGCGGCCAGCCGAAGGCGACCACCCCGATCGCGCCGATGAGGGCGAGGGCACAGACCGCGCGAGGGCCGAGCCGTACGGCGCGTGCCCGGGGGACCGGTGCCGTCATTCCGTCCCCTCCGGTTCGTGCGCGGCAGGGGCCGTAGCCGCCAGGGCCGTACGGATCTGAGTCACCGTCAGCCACTCCCGCGGGGCCATCACCTTCGCCACCTGCGGCGCGAAGGCCGGCGACGAGACCACCACCCGGGGCGTCGGGCCGTCCGCCACGATCTCGCCGTCGGCCAGGATCACCACCCGGTGCGCCAGCTCCGCGGCCAGCTCCACATCGTGGGTCGCCAGGACGATCGCGTGCCCCTCGGCCGCCAGCGCGCGCAGCACCCCGACGAGACGGGCCTTCGCCGCGTAGTCCAGGCCGCGCGTCGGCTCGTCGAGGAGCAGCAGCGGCGGCCGTCCGGTCAGGACGACGGCGAGGGCCAGCGCCAGCCGCTGTCCCTCGGACAGATCGCGCGGATGCGTCGAATCGGCCACCTCCGGCAGCAGCTCATGGACCAGCGCACGGCAACTCCCGTCCGCCGCGCCCGCGTCGCTGTCCGCCGCCGCGCACTCGGCCGCGACCGTGTCGGCGTACAGCAGATCGCGTGGCTCCTGCGGTACGAGACCGACGTGCCGGATCAGCTCGCCCGGCGGGGTGCGGTGCGGCACGCGGTCGCCGACGAGGACGGATCCGGAGGCCGGCGCGACCATCCCGACCAGGGTGGAGAGCAGCGTGGACTTGCCCGCGCCGTTACGGCCCATCAGCGCGACGGTCTCGCCCGGCGTGACGGTCAGCGACACCTCGCGCAGCGCTTCGGTCCGGCCGCGCCGTACTCCGAGACCGGTGACGACGGCAAGAGGCCCGGTGCGGTCGGGGGCGGTGTCCCGCACCGTCGTCGCGCGGCGGCGCAGGAGTCTGCCGAGCGGGGTACGGGCGGCCGTCGCCGCCGGGGGCGCGACCGCCCCCGTACCCTCCACCGGCTCCGGCGCCCGGTCCGCCAGCCGCTCGCGCAGACCCACCGCACGGCGCCGCGCGTCCCGTACGGACAGGGGCAGCGGCTCCCAGCCGGTCAGCCGGCCCAGCGCCACCACGGGCGGATACACCGGCGACACCGCCATGATCCGCTCCGGGTCCCCGACGACCGGGGCCTGTCCGGGGCCGGGCAGCAGGATGACCCGGTCCGCGTACTGCACCACCCGCTCCAGCCGGTGTTCGGCGAGCAGGACCGTCGTACCGAGGTCGTGCACCAGCCGTTGCAGCACGGCCAGGACCTCCTCCGCCGCCGCCGGGTCGAGCGCCGAGGTCGGTTCGTCGAGCACCAGCACCCTGGGGTGCGGGGTCAGTACGGAACCGATCGCGACCCGCTGCCGCTGCCCGCCCGAGAGCGTGGTGATCGGCCGGTCGCGCAGCTCGGCCAGGCCCAGCAGATCGAGCGTCTCCTCGACGCGGCGCCGCATCACATCGGGCGCCAGGCCAAGCGACTCCATGCCGTACGCCAGCTCGTCCTCGACGGTGTCGGTGACGAAGTGCGCCAGCGGGTCCTGGCCCACCGTGCCGACGAGATCGGCGAGTTCGCGCGGCTTGTGGGTACGGGTGTCCCGGCCGCCGACGGTCACCCGGCCGCGCAGCAGACCGCCGGTGAAGTGCGGGACGAGACCGGACACCGTCCCCAGCAAAGTCGACTTGCCGACCCCGGAAGGGCCGACGAGCAGGACGAGTTCGCCCTCGGGGACAGTGAGATCGACGCCGCCGATCGCGGGCGTCATGGCATCGCCGTATGTCACCGACACCTGCTCGAACCGGATCACGACGCCGTCTTTCTCTGTGTCTTTCTCTGTGCGGGAAGTGCCGCTGGGGTGGGGGCGGGTACGGGAGCGACGAACGCGGGCAGCAGTCCGAGCAGCACCCCCGCCGCGGGCCGGAGCGGCAGCACCGGCGCCTCCAGCGGGACGACACCGGGGTGCAGCGCCGCCGGATCGACGGCGCCCGCCCGGATCATCAGCGCCGCGACGGCCGCGCCCGACCCCGCCACCAGCCAGGCGCGGACGCCCCAGCGGTCGGGGCGGTAGCGGGTACGGACCGAGCGCCGGCCGCCGAGCCGCAGCCCGGCCAGCGCGGCGGCCAGCCCGGCGCCGAGCAGCGGCAGTCCGTAGCCCGCGCCCTCGGCGGCGAGCAGCGCGTACGAACCGGCGCAGACGCCCAGCAGCCCGCCGAGCGTGAGCGCGGTGGTGGTGGTGCGTACGGCGCGCGGGACCTCGGCCGTACGGCCGTAGCCACGGGCGTCCATCGAGGCCGCGACCGCCACCGAACGCTCCAACGCGCCCTCCAGGACCGGCAGTCCGATCTGGAGCACCGCCCGGACCCCACCGGTGGGCCGGCCGCGCAGCCTGCGGGCGGTACGCAGCCGGCCGACGTCGGCGACCATGTTCGGTGCGAAGGTCATGGCGACGACGACGGCGACCCCGGCCTCGTACAGCGCGCCCGGCAGCGACTTGAGCAGCCGGGCCGGGCTGGCGAGCGCGTTCGCCGCGCCCACGCAGATCAGCAGTGTGGCCAGCTTCGCGCCGTCGTACAGCGCGAAGACCAGCTGCTCGGCCGTCACCCGGCCACCGATCCGTACCCCGGCCGCCCAGTCGGGCAGCGGCACTTCGGGCAGGGTGATCAGGACGCGCTCACCGGGCACCGGCGAGCCGAGGAAGACCGAGAACAGCAGCCTGATGACGATCACGGCCAGCCCCAGCTTGATGAACGCGCCGTACGAACGGGCCCAGGGCGCGTCGGTACGGCGGGCCGCCACCACATACCCCGCGACCCCGACCAGCAGCCCGAGCAGCAGCGGATTGGTCGTACGGGACGCGGCGACGGCCAGCCCGAGCGCCCACAGCCACCAGGCCCCGGCGTGCAGGGCGTTGGAGCGGTTCGCCTCGGGCGCGCGGAGGGTGGCGGCGCGGTTGACGGCGCGGCTCATTCGCGTACGCGGCGGGCCCGCCAGAAAGCGGCGGCGGCGAGGACGACCACCGCGGCGATCCCGGTGAAGAGGCCGAAGGACGGACCGTCGTCGTCACTCGTGGTGACGTAAACGACCCCGTTCTGGCTGCCGCCGCCGGTCACACCACCGGCCGTCAGTTCCGTGGGGTACGCCGGAGGCAGTGTCCCTGTCCATGTGGGCTGCGGAGTCAGCGCCGGCTCCGCCCCTCCGTCCGCCGCCACCTGTTCCCCGCACCCCGACGCCGGATACCCGGCGATCGCGCAGAGCAGCGCCTCGCTGTTGTAGCGCAGCGGCTTCGCCACCGCCGCCAGCGCCTCCGCGCTCGTCGCGTCCTCGCCCACCCGGGCGCACTGCGCCCGGAGCGCGGGCGGCTTCTCCCCGCCCGGGGCGTCGGCGTCCGTACCGGAATCGATGACGACGGCGATCCGCTTGTGGCCGTCCCGGGCGGGCGTGGCGCCGCACACCGCCGCGAAGTCCGGTGTCTCGCGCGGCCGGTCCGCGTCCCCGCTGTCCGCGCTCACCGCGAAGCGGAAGCCGTTGACCGCGCCGTCGGCGGGCCGCGCCGTGGCCGGGCCCTGGGTGGCGTACGTCCACGTCGCGCCGTCGCTCTCCCAGAACGACCAGTAGCGGTAACCGGCCGCCTGGGACGTCCCCGCCCCGGCGACGACGGCGCCGAGCGCCACAACCACCAGACAGGCGAAGGTGCGTATGAGGGCCGAAGCGCGGGTGCGGATCACGGCCGGGCGGTCTTTCCGCGGACACCGATCCGGAAGCCGATGTAGCCCACCACGACCAGCCCCATCACGATGAGCCACAGCACGGCGCGCCCGCCGTCGTCGACGCTCGTGCTCGCCGCGGCGGCCGGTGAGGCCGGTACGGCGACGGCCTTCGGCGCGGGCCCGGTCGCGTTCAGCCGCTCCACGAGGTCGATACCGCCGAAGTTGCGCGGGTCCGTGTCCGTGGCATGGGCGGCCAGGATCAACTGCGCGTAGGCGGCGGGGCCGTTCTCCTGCGCCCACGCCCCGCTGTTCTGCTTCAGCCACTCCAGCGCCCGGTTGGCCTGGTCCCCGTAACCGGTGGCCGTCAGGGCGAGTACGGCTTCCGCCGTGTTCCCGATGTCGGGCAGCGGCGCACTGTCGTCGGCGCCGGGCATCGGCGGCAGATCGAGATGGCCGGTGGCCGCGAGCGCGGAGGCCAGATAAGCGGCGCCGTTGCGGGCCGCGCGCTCCGGCGAGAGATCCGCCGAGGGAACACAGTCCGGCGCGGGGCCCGCCTTCACCGGACCGCTCACCAGCCGCTTGCCGACCCCGGCGAGCACGGCCGCCGCGGTGGCGTCGTCATTGGCGGACAGCTTCCCGGAGGTGTCCGGCTGGTACGCGAAGGCACCGGCGTCCGCGCCCGATTCGGTGGCGCACGGGATCGAGAGGCCCACCAGCGCGTCGTAGGCGTTCTTCCCCCCGGGGGACAGTACCGAGGTGGGCCGTACCCCGGCGGCGGTCAGCGCCCCGATCACCAGCGAGGTGGAGTTGGCGTCGCTCGGGGTGCCGGGGGCGTAGCTCCAGCCGCCGTCCTTGTTCTGTACGGACCGCAGCCAGGCGATCCCCTTGTCTATGGCCGGCCGCTGCCCGCCGAGCGTGGAGAGCGCCTGGACGGCCGCCGCGGTGGCGTTGGAGTCGACCGCCGTCTTCGCGTCGCAGCGCGTGGCGGGATCCGGGCGGTACGCGGGGAACGCGCCGTTGGCGCACTGCTGCGCCTTCAGCCAGGCCACCGCCTGGTTCGCGGGCCGGACGCCCGCCGCGAACTGGCCCAGCATCGCCAGCGACTGCCGCCAGACCCCGTCGTACGTCGGATCCTTCTCGCCGTACAGGCCCGGCGGGATCACGACCGGCGCCGACGCGGCCGGGGACGGCGCGGGGGCGGGGCTGGGGTCGGCGGACGGGGACGAGCCGGGGGCGGCCGGCACATCGCCCCCCGCGACGGCGGCCGGAGCGAGCGCCACACAGAGTACGGCGGATGCGGCGAGCGCCGCTGCGCAGCGGCGGACGGTGGTCATGGCGGGCGGGGCCTCTCCTGCGGGAGCCGGGCGCGGGCACACCAGCGGCCCCTCCCGGCAACGTATTCCTCGACGATGCCGGCCACCGGCGGCTTCCGATGGCACGAGCCGGTCACGACCGCGTACGGAGCATTCCGGCTCGCCGCCGGGAAAGGCGGCTCACGGCTGCGGGTCAGCGCCGGTTTCGCACCGGCTTCCCTCCATACGGGCATGATGACGACTCGTCCACTCTACCGGCCTTCACGCGGCCCGCTCCGAGCGGATGCCCCGGGGAGGGAGCCGCGCGGACGGCCCCCGCGGACGGCCTGCCGCGCCGCACCGCGCACGGGCGCGCTCGTCCGTCCGGGGCCCGTCTACAGCCCCGTTCTCCGACAGCCAGGTTAAGTCCGGCGAACAGTCGGGAAACACTTGCCGATTACCGAGCCCGGACCCTTGTTGTCGTTCTATCTACGCGCGTATCTTGAGCCGACTTCCAGGGTTCTCACAGTTCGTGCGCTTCTCGTACGACTCGCACGTCTCCCACACGTCACATTCGCAAGGAAGAGTTCACCGTGTCCCCATCCATACCCCCGGCCCTGCGCGGCCGGCGTGCCAAGGCGATCGCCGTGGCGCTCCCCGTCGGCCTGGCCGGATCGCTCATCGCGCTTCCGTTCACCGCTCAGGCGACGCCGTCCCCGGACGCCGTCATCTCCGAGGTGTTCGGCGGCGGCGGGAACTCCGGTGCCACCCTCACCAACGACTTCATCGAGCTGGGCAACGCGGGTGACGGTCCCTTCGACCTCACCGGCTGGTCCGTCCAGTACCTCAGCGGCTCGCCCACCTCCAGCTCCAAGTGGCAGGTCACCGAGATCAAGGGCGCCATCCCCGCGGGTGGCAGCTACCTCGTCGAGGAGGCCAAGGGCGCCGGTGGCGACACCCCGCTGCCCACCCCCGACGCGACCGGCACGATCGCCATGTCGGCGAGCAGCGGCACCGTCGCGCTCGTCCGCTCCACCACCCCGCTGACCTGCCTGACCGCCGCCGACTGCGCGGCCGACACCAACGTCAAGGACCTGGTCGGCTTCGGCACCGCCACCGTCCGGGAGAACACCCCGGCCACCGGCACCGACAACACCCACTCGGTGGCCCGTAACGCGGCGCTCACCGACACGGACAACAACTCCGCCGACTTCACCGGCGCGACGCCGGCCCCGCGCAACAGCGCGGGCACGGGCGGCGGTGACGGCGAGCCGACCCCCACTCCCTCGCCCACCGACACCACCCCCGGCGAGCTGCGGATCCGCGACATCCAGGGCACCACCCGGATCTCCCCGCAGGCGGGAAAGACCGTCACCAACGTGCCGGGCGTGGTCACCGCGATCCGCGCGACCGGCTCCTCGCGCGGCTTCTGGATCCAGGACACCGCGCCGGACAAGAACCCGGCCACCAGCGAGGGCGTGTTCGTCTTCACCGGTTCGACCACCCCGCAGGTGAAGGTCGGCGACTCGGTCCTGGTCACCGCCAAGGTCGTCGAGTACTACCCGGGCGGCCAGAGCTCGGGCGCCCAGTCCCTCACCGAGCTGAGCGGCCCGACGACCGTCGTCCTCTCCTCCGGCAACCCGCTGCCCGCGGCCGAGGTGATCGACGCCAGGACGCTGCCCGAGACGTACGCGCCGAAGGCGAACGGGCTCAGCATCGAGCCGCTCGAACTGAAGCCCGACACGTACGCCCTGGACTGGTTCGAGTCCCGTGAGGGCATGCTCATCCAGATCGGCGACAGCCGGGTGGTGGGCGCCTCCAACACGTACGGCGACACGTGGGTCACCACCAAGCCCAAGCAGAACCCGACCTCGCGCGGCGGCACCGTCTACCTCTCGTACGACAAGGCGAACTCGGGCCGTCTGCTGGTCACTTCACTGACCGGCGAGAAGCCCGGGGCCAACGTGGGCGACACCCTGACCGGTACGACCAGCGGCCCGCTGGACTACTCCACCTACGGCGGGTACGGCCTCCAGGCGAGCACCCTGGGCAAGGTCAAGTCCGGCGGTCTCAAGCCGGAGGTGGCGAAGAAGGGCAAGAGCGACGAGCTGTCGGTCGCCACGTACAACGTCGAGAACCTCGACCCGACCGACCCGCAGGCCAAGTTCGACCGGCTGGCCGAGGGCATCGTCAAGCACCTCGCCACGCCGGACATCGTGAGCCTGGAGGAGATCCAGGACAACAACGGCGCCAAGGACGACGGCACGGTCGCCGCGGACAAGACCCTCGCGCAGTTCACCGCCGCGATCGAGGCGGCGGGTGGCCCGGCGTACGAGTGGCGCTCCGTCGACCCGGCGGACAAGACCGACGGCGGCGAGCCGGGCGGCAACATCCGCAACGTCTTCCTCTTCAACCCGAAGCGGGTCTCCTTCGTGGACCGGCCCGGTGGCGACGCCACCACCGCCACCAAGGTCGTCACCACCGGCAAGAACGGCAAGGACATCACGCTGTCCGTGTCCCCGGGCCGGATCAACCCGACCTCGGACGCCTGGAAGAGCAGCCGCAAGCCGCTCGTCGGTGAGTTCACCTTCCGCGGTGAGCAGGTCTTCGTGATCGGCAACCACTTCAACTCCAAGGGCGGCGACCAGCCGGTCCACGGCGCCTTCCAGCCGCCCGTGCTCGGCTCCGAGACCCAGCGCCTGACCCAGGCCAAGGAGGTCCACGACTTCGTCTCCGGCCTGCTCGCCAAGGACAAGAAGGCCAAGGTCGTCGTCCTCGGTGACCTGAACGACTACCAGTTCTCCAAGCCCGTCACCACCCTCACCCAGGGCGGGATCCTCACCGATCTGATGGACAAGCTGCCGGAGAACGAGCGCTACAGCTACGTCTACGACGGC
The DNA here is from genome assembly GCF_042789485.1 of Streptomyces sp. NPDC056835. Taxonomy (NCBI): domain Bacteria; kingdom Bacillati; phylum Actinomycetota; class Actinomycetes; order Kitasatosporales; family Streptomycetaceae; genus Streptomyces; species Streptomyces sp. NPDC056835. Next base: position 217,002 of record NZ_JBHUBB010000001.1, on the reverse strand, counting down.
AACTCGCAGACCCTGGACCACATCCTGGTCAGCCCCGGTATCAAGAAGCCGGAGTACGACGTGGTGCACATCAACGCGGAGTTCGCCGACCAGGCGAGCGACCACGACCCGCAGGTCGTCCGCATCAAGTGAGCCGTCCGATCGGCTGAACCGTGGCGTGTACGCGACTCGCGTACACGCCACGGTCGCGTCAACCCGCCCTCACAGACCGTCCGTGTAGAGAAGCCGGTTGGGGGAGCCCCCGCTGATGGGGAACACGACGTCCTTGGTGGACCGCTCGGTGAGCCAGTCCGCCACCTCCTTCGGGGTGGCGGACGGGTTCTCCTCCTTGTAGAGGGCCGCGACCCCGGCGACATGGGGGCTGGCCATGGAGGTGCCGTTCAGCGCGACGGAGCCACCGCCGAGCCTGGCGGAGACGATGGCGACGCCGGGGGCGTAGGTCTCCAGACAGGTGCCGTGGTTGCTGAACCGGGCCTCCTGGTCCTCACTGTCGGTCGCCCCGACGGTGTACACGCCCGAGGCGCCGGCGGGGGAGGCGCCGCAGGCGTCCACCGCGTCATTGCCGGCCGCGACGACGGGCAGCACGCCCTGGGCCGCGATGGCGTTGACCGCCGTGTCGACCGCGCTGGACGAGGGGCCGCCGAGCGAGGCGTTGAGGACCGCGGGCTGCCTGGCGTTCTTCGCCACCCAGTCGAACCCGGCGATGACCCCGGCCCAGGTGCCGTTGCCCTTGCAGCCGAGCGTACGGACGCTGACGAGGGAGACGGCGCGGGCGACGCCATAGGTGGCGCCGCCGGTGGTGCCCGCCACATGGGTGCCGTGGCCGTTGCAGTCCTGGCCCATGCGCCCGTCACCGACGGAGTCGAAGCCGACGGTGGCACGGCCGCCGAACTCGCTGTGGGCGGTCTCGATTCCGGAGTCGACGATGTACGCCGTGACGCCCTTGCCGGTGCCGTTCACCGTGAACTGGCCGTCGAGCGGCAGCCGGCGCTGGTCGATCCGGTCCAGTCCCCAGCTCTGCGCCGGTACCCGCTCCCGCGCCGTACCGGCCTGTCCCGGCCCCGGCCGCTCGGCCCGCCACTGTCCGGGCCGTGTCGACGTCGGACTGATGCTGATCCTGCTGTTCTCCTCGATGGCCAGGACGGCCGGGAGCGCGCGCAACTGGGACAGCTGGGTCGCGGAGAAGGCGGCGGAGAATCCGTGCAGCACCTTGTCGTAGGTGAACAGAGGGGTGAGACCGAACTGCCGCAGGACGGCGGTCGCCGAGAACCCGGGCTTGAGGGTGACGATGTACTGACCGGGAACCGCGTTGGAGGAACGTTCGACCGGGACAAGGCTCTCCCGGGGGTCGGCCATGGCGTCGGTGCCGCTGGTGCCGCTGATCAGGGGGGCGAGCAGCAGAACGGCGGCGGATGCCCAGCGTGCGCTGAGACGCATACGTGCTCCTAGGATGACGGGGATCGATCGCGGCCGGGGTGGACCCGCGAGGTACGAACACCCGTCCTTCGTCCACAACACACGCGCCGCTTGAGCGATGACCACCGGATGGAGCAAGAACATCCGGCCGGTGCCGCCGGGCCGTCAGCCCTCGGGGCACAGGTCGATCAGCCGGCAGACCGTCTCGATGTCCGACTTCACCTGCGCGGTCGTGGCCCGGCCCGAGAGCCAGCTGATCAGGGCCGCGTGCCAGGTGTGCTCCACGACGCGTACGGCGGACAGCTGCTCGGGCGTCGGGCCCTGCGGACCGATGGACGGGCCGATGGCGTCGAGGATGATCGCCGTCGTCCGCGCGATGACCCCGTCCACCTCGTCGCGCACCCCGCGGTCCGCGAAGGTCAGCGCCCGGACCATCGCGTCGGCCAGATACGGATCCCGCTGGAGCGCCCGGAAGGCACGCAGCAGCGTCTCGGCCACCCGCTCGGCCGGACTGTCGCTCGCGGGCGGCCGTTTGCGCAGCGTGGTGTGCAGATGCTCCAGCTGGTCCCGCATCGTCGCGACCAGCAGATGGACCTTCGAGGGGAAGTACCGGTAGAGCGTCCCGAGGGCGACCCCGGCCTCCTCGGCGACCTCACGCATCTGTACGGCGTCGAAACCGCCCCGGCAGGCGAGCAGGGTGGTGGCGTCCAGGATCCGGCGGCGCCGGGCCTCCTGGCGGCGCGTCAGCGGGGGTGACGCCGGTTTGACTTCAGCTGCCATCTGTCCCACTCCATTGAACGCATCCGCACGTCTCCGAATGTCTCCGAGCGCTTCGCCGCCTCCGGACCGCACAGCATGGCAGACACCCGCCGTGGCACGAATCACCTGCTCCGGCGGATGCCGCGACGCTACCTGCCGGTAGATTCGAAGCCGTGGACGAACAACTCTGAAACTTGTTCTAGATTGTCGACAGCGGTTACGCTCCGGCGAAAACGCGGAGAGCGCAGTGAGAAGGGGGCCGGAAGTGACCGCTGAGGCCATAGCGGCGGGCACCGGATCGGGGCCCCTGCGTATCGCCCTTCTCAGCTACAAGGGAAACCCGTTCTGCGGCGGCCAGGGCGTCTATGTCCGGCACCTGTCCCGTGAACTCGCCCGCCTGGGGCACAGCGTCGAGGTCATCGGCGCCCAGCCCTACCCGGTACTCGACGAGGGCATACCGCTCACCGAACTGCCCAGCCTCGATCTCTACCGGCAGCCCGATCCCTTCCGTACGCCGCGGCGCGATGAGTTCCGCGACTGGATCGACGGCCTCGAAGTCGCCACGATGTGGACCGGCGGCTTCCCGGAGCCGCTGACGTTCTCGCTCCGGGCCCGGCGCCATCTGGCCGCCCGCGCCGGGCAGTTCGATGTCATCCACGACAATCAGACGCTCGGGTACGGACTCCTCGGCGACCTCGGCGCCCCTCTGGTCACCACCATCCACCACCCCATCACCGTCGACCGGCGGCTGGAGCTGGACGCGGCCGACAACTGGCGGCGACGGGCCTCCGTACGCCGCTGGTACGGCTTCACCCGGATGCAGAAGCGCGTCGCGCGGCGGCTGCCCTCGGTGCTCACCGTCTCCGGCTCCTCCAAGCAGGAGATCACCGACCATCTCGGGGTACGGGCCGACCGTATCGAGGTCGTGCACATCGGCGCGGACACGGAGCTGTTCTCGCCGGATCCGGCCGTGCCCGGGATCCCGGGCCGGATCGTCACCACCTCCAGCGCGGACGTTCCTCTCAAGGGCCTCGTCCATCTCATCGAGGCCCTTGCCAAACTCCGCACCGAACACCCCGACGCCCACTTGGTCGTGGTCGGCAGACGGGCCGAGGACGGCCCGGTCGCGCAGGCCATCGAACGCTACGGACTCGAAGGCGCCGTCGAGTTCGTCAAGGGTGTCTCCGACGCCGAGCTGGTCGATCTGGTCCGCGGCGCGCGGATCGCGTGCGTGCCGTCCCTGTACGAGGGGTTCTCGCTGCCCGCCGCCGAGGCGATGGCCACCGGAACTCCGCTCGTCGCCTCCACCGGCGGCGCGATCCCCGAGGTCGCGGGTGTGGACGGGGAGACCTGTCTGGCCGTACCACCCGGCGACGCGGGCGCGCTGGCCCTCGCACTCGGCCGGCTGCTCGACGACCCGGAACTGCGCGCCAGGCTGGGCGCGGCGGGCCGCGAGCGGGTGCTGGAACGCTTCACCTGGGCCAGGGCCGCGCAGGGCACGGCCGAGCTGTACCGCGCGGCGATCGCCCGCTCCTCGAAAGCCGGCGCCCCGAAAGCCGGCGCCCCGAAAGCGGGCCCCTCGAACGCCCGCCCCTCGAACACCGGCCCCTCCGACCGCGAAAGCAGGACGACCCTGTGCTGACCGTGGACTTCACCCGCTTCCCGCTCGCCGCGGGTGACCGTGTGCTCGATCTGGGGTGCGGCGCGGGCCGGCACGCCTTCGAGTGCTACCGGCGCGGCGCTCAGGTCGTGGCCCTCGACCGGAACGGCGAGGAGATCCGCGAGGTCGCCAGGTGGTTCGCCGCGATGAAGGAGGCGGGGGAGGCCCCGGAGGGCGCCACCGCCACCGCGATGGAGGGCGACGCGCTCCAGCTGCCGTTCCCCGACGGGTCGTTCGATGTCGTCATCATCTCCGAGGTCATGGAGCACATCCCGGACGACAAGGGCGTCCTGGCCGAGATGGCGCGGGTACTGCGTCCCGGCGGACGGATCGCGGTGACCGTGCCGCGGTACGGCCCGGAGAAGGTGTGCTGGGCGCTCTCGGACGCGTACCACGAGGTCGAGGGCGGCCATATCCGTATCTATAAGGCCGATGAACTGCTCGGCAGAATGCGGGAGGCCGGGCTCAAGCCGTACGGCACGCACCACGCGCACGCGCTGCACGCGCCGTACTGGTGGCTCAAGTGCGCGTTCGGCGTCGACAACGACAAGGCGCTGCCCGTCCGCGCATACCACAAGCTGCTGGTCTGGGACATCATGAAGAAGCCCCTCGCGACCCGGCTCACCGAACAACTGCTCAACCCCGTCGTGGGGAAGAGTTTCGTGGCCTACGCGACGAAGCCGCAGCTGCCGGCCGCGTCCGCGGCAGCCGCCAAGTGACCTTGGCCGGCCGTGGTCCCGGCGCCACGGAACATCTCGTCCTGCCCGGAGTCCTCACCGCCGAGCAGGCCGCCGAGACGGTCGCGGGCATCCTGGCGGCGCAGCGTCCGGACGGTGCGATTCCGTGGTTCCGCGGACACCATCTCGACCCCTGGGACCACACCGAGGCGGCCATGGCGCTGGACGCCGCGGACGAACCCGAGGCGGCGGCGCGGGCGTACGAATGGCTGGCCAGGAACCAGAACGAGGACGGGTCCTGGTACGCGGCCTACGCCGACAGCACGTCGTACGCCGGCACCGCGGCCATGCCGCCCGGTGACCGGAGCCGCGAGACCAACTTCTGCGCCTATGTCGCCGTCGGTATCTGGCACCACTATCTGGCCACCGGTGACGACGCGTTCCTCGACCGGATGTGGCCCGTCGTCCACGCCGCGATCGAGTTCGTCCTCGCACTCCAGCAGCCCGGCGGCCAGATCGGCTGGAAGCGCGAGGCGGACGGCACGGCCGTCAACGACGCGCTGCTGACCGGGTGTTCATCCGTACACCAGGCGCTGCGGTGCGCGCTCGCGATCGCCGAGGAGCGCGAAGAGCCCCAGCCCGACTGGGAGTTGGCGGCCGGGGCGCTGCGGCACGCGATACGCGACCACCCCGAGCGGTTCCTCGACAAGAGTGCCTACTCGATGGACTGGTACTACCCCGTGCTCGGCGGCGCGGTGACGGGAGCGCGGGCGTCGGCGCGGATAGCGGCGCACTGGGACCGCTTCGTCGTGCCGGGCCTGGGGGTGCGCTGTGTGCTGTCCAACCCCTGGGTGACCGGCGGTGAGAGCTGTGAACTCGCCCTGGCGCTCTGGGTGATGGGGGAGTCCGACCGGGCGCTGGAGGTCCTTCAGTCCATCCAGCATCTGCGCGCCGACGGCGGGATGTACTGGACGGGGTACGTGTTCGAGGGCCATCGGGCGTACTGGCCCGAGGAACTCACCACCTGGACGGCGGGGTCGCTGCTGCTGGCGGTGGCCGCCCTGGGAGGAGACGAGGCGACCACCGCCGTGTTCAGCGGTGAACGGCTGCCGCTCGGCCTGGAGCCGGACTGCTGCCGGTGACCGGCGACCCATCAGAGCCGGCGCAGCCGGCCCGCGATGCCGTGGCCGATGAGCAGATAGACGACCGCGGCGAGACCGTAGCCGCAGACGACGCGCGCCCAGGCCTCGTTGAAGGTGAACAGGTCGTAGGACCAACTGGCGAGCCATCGGGCCACGCCCTGGATGAAGTCCACCAGGTCGTTGGCGCGGTTGGCGTCCAGCAGGTACATCAGGATCCAGAGGCCCAGAATGAAGGCCATGATGTCCGCGACGACGATGACAAGCGTCGCCACGGAGCCGCTTCCACTGCGATGTCGTGTGGCCATGTCCACCGTGTTACCGGTCCGGGCCGGTGGAAACCCGTTGGCCGCCGCTGACCCGGGTGCTTTAGGGTGCGCCATATGACGACACCTCCGGGGTACGACCGGTACTGCCATGAAATCACCGCACAGACCGAGCTGTTGAGGGCGGCGGTCGCCGGCGCCGACCTCTCCGCGCCGGTGCCGAGCTGCCCGGAGTGGACGCTCGGACAGCTCGCGCGCCATGTGGGCAGAGCGCACCGCTGGGTCGAGGCGATCGTACGGACCCGCGCGGAGCAGGACATTCCGCAGGACCGGGTCCCGGGCATCGAGGGTCCCGCCGGTGATGACCCGGCGGCGCTGGACGCGTGGCTCGCGGACGGCGCGGCGAAGCTGGTCGCGGCCCTGCGGGAGGCCGGGCCCGGTACCGGCGTGTGGAGCTGGGGGTGGGAGCGGACCACCGATTTCTGGGCGCGCAGGATGACCCACGAGACGGTGATCCACCGGGCGGACGCGGCGCTGGCCGCCGGGGTCCCGTTCGAGGTCGCGCCGGACCTGGCGGCGGACACGGTCGACGAACTGCTCCAGCTGGTGGGCTTCGCCGCGGCCTCCGGAAGTCCCGAGGCCGCCGAACTGCGCGGCCCAGGACGCACCCTCCACTTCCATGCCACGGACGTCCCCGGGGGAGTGGACGCCGAGTGGCTGATCGAGTTCGGGGAAGAGGGCTTCAGCTGGCGGCGCGGGCATGAGAAGGCGACGGTCGCGGTGCGCGGAGCGCTGGCCGACGTGCTGCAGGTCCTCTACCGGCGGTTGCCCGCGGACAGCGACCGGGTCGAGGTGCTGGGCGAAGCGAAGCTGCTGGACTTCTGGCTGGAGCGCACCTCGTTCGGCTGACCGGCGCCCCCTGCCATGCGCGAGTGACCGGCGGCCCATGGCCTGGCGGCACACGACTGCGGCCCCCCGCCTTTCGGTGGGGGGCCGCAGTCGTACCGCTGTGGCGCGGGATCAGCCGCGCTGTATGCCGGACGTGTCCTGGAGCACTCCGCGGCGACCGTCCTGCGTCTGGGCCACCAGACCGGGACCACGCTGCTCGACCGCGAGGTACCAGGTGCCGGGGGCGAGCTCGGCGATCGGGGACGGCGAGCCGTCCTCCCCGAACAGCGGGCGGGCCACCGGTACGGCGAACCAGAACGGCGAGAAGTCACCGGCGGGAGCGGCCCCGCCCTGCGAAGGACCGCTCTGCTGCGGCGCGGCCGCGGCCGCGGGCCGGCCCGCCTGCGCGCCGTACGGCTGCGGCTGGCCCTGCGTACCGTACGGCTGCTGGCCGGCCGGATAGCCGTACCCCTGGCCGGGGATGCCCGGCTGTCCGCCGTACGGCTGCGGGGTCTGCGGCCTCGGGGCGCCGATGAGGGCGGCCTTCAGGGCCGGGACGATCGGCGTGGCGACGGCGGCGCCCGCCATGACCAGCGCGGCGATGAAGCCGAGGATCAGACCGCCGCCCGCGCTGCCGTCACCGAGCAGGTACCAGAGGCCCGTCCAGGCCGCGAAGACCGACAGGGCGACACCGAACTGACCGAGGTCGAGTCCCACGATCTTCCGCGGCTGGGGCAGCGCGCGGGCGGTGACGATCAGTGCCGCGGCGATGACTCCGGCCAGATGGATGCTCATCACGACGCCCAGCAAGTCCCAGGCATTCACGCCAGTGCTGAAGCTGGACTCGTAGAAATTGAGGAACGAGGCGATGAAGAGCAACACCGCTGCTCCGATCACCACGCCGTCGCCTCTAGTGAGGGAGCGGATGTTCACGTGAAAAGTCCTTCGTCAGTCGTCTCAGTCGGGGCGGTCGTCGCGGCTGCCGGTGCGGCGGTGCACGGTGCGAAGCTCGGGGGCGGCTCCCTATCGTACGGATGAATGTATCGTCTCCCCGTTCCTGGCGTCTGCCGGGTATCGGGGGCCGGTACACGCCCGTTACGCGGGTCCGCGGGCGGAGTTCACCACTCCTGTCTCCCGCTCACCGCACCTGTTCGCCCCTCCCGTTCGCCCCTCCGGTTCTCATTGATTCTTAAGGAATCCGCGGATCCCGTCCGCCAGCCCTCGCGCCGCCTTCTGCCGCCATTTCGCGTCGGTGAGCAGCTTGGCATCCGACGAATCGCGCATATTGCCGCATTCGATGAAGACCTTGGGCACGGTCGACAGATTCAGCCCGCCGAGGTCCGCGCGTACGTCGAGTCCCGTGCCCTCGCCCAGATAGTTGGCGGGGGCGCTGCCGGTCTCCCGGGTGAAATCGCCCACGATGTGTTCGCCGAGATCGCGCGAGGGGCCGACGATGGCCGTGGTGTCCGCGCCTCCGCCCTTGACCAGGGCGGGGAGGATGATATGGAATCCGCGATTGCCGGGAGCCGATCCGTCCGCGTGGACGGAGATCGCGGCATCGGCCTTCGCCTTGTTTCCGATACGGGCGCGCTCATCGACGCACGGGCCGAAAGGGCGTTCGCCGTCGTGGGTGAACTTCACCGTCGCGCCCTCTTTCCTGAGCAGATCGCGCAGGCGGTGGGAGACATCGAGAGTGAAATCGGCCTCGGGGTAACCGGCGTTGGTCGAGGTGCCGGTGGTGTCACATTCTTTGGTGGTTGTTCCGATATCCACCGGCTCATTGATCTCGGCGGTGTGGTCGCGATTGCGTGGATTATGACCGGGATCGATGACCACGACCTTGCCCGCGAGCGGTCCGGCCGGGGCGGAGGGCTCGGCGGGGGTGGTGCCACCGGGAACGTCGTCGTCCCGCGCGCCACCGGAGGGGGCAGGTGCGGAGGGGGAGGAGGCGACGCCGGCCGCCGACGCGGGCGACGGACCGCCGTCCTGGCCGCTCATCCCCTGCCAGACGAGCCATCCCGCCACGGCGGTCGGCACCAGTGCGGCGACCGCGACGGTGAGTTTGCTTCGGCCGGAACGGCCGCGGGTGGGCTGCTGACTCTCGTCGTACGACACCGTCGCGATGGTAGACCGTCGGACGATCGGGGCGTGGCAGCGGACACGGTCCGGGGCGTGGCGGTCAGCTGCCCGGTGCCGTACGGCGCAGGACGCGCAGCGAGTCGGTCACCGACACCTCGGTGAAGGCACCGGAGGCCAGAGCCCGGAGGAAGACGCGGTACGGGGCCTGCCCGCCGGCCGCCGGGTCGGGGAACACGTCGTGGATGACGAGCAGCCCGCCCTCGGCGAGATGCGGGGCCCAGCCCTCGTAGTCTCCGTTGGCGTGCTCGTCGGTGTGGCCGCCGTCGATGAAGACGAGCCCGAGCGGGCCGCCCCAGACCTTCGCGACCCGCGGCGAACGGCCGACGACCGCGATCACCGAGTCCTCCAGGTCCGCGGCCCGGAGCGTGCGGCGGAAGGCCGGGAGCGTGTCCATCAGTCCGCTGTCCGGATCGACCACGGACGGGTCGTGGTACTCCCAGCCGACCTGCTGCTCCTCGCTGCCGCGGTGGTGGTCGACGGTGACGGCGACCGTACCGGCCTCGCGCGCGGCGGCGGCCAGCAGGATCGTGGAGCGCCCGCAGTACGTGCCGATCTCCAGGAGCGGCAGCCCGAGCGCGCCCGCCGCCTCGGTGGCCGCCGCGTACAGGGCAAGCCCCTCATGGACGGGCATGAACCCCTTGGCGGCCTCGAAGGCGGCGAGGATCTTCGGCGCGGGTGCCGGGGGCATCGGCTCTCCTCGTACTGGTGCGGTGAATGGTGCGGTGAGGGCTGCGGCCCTGGTACGGAGCGTGATACGGGCCGTGGTACAGAGCGTGGTCGGTCGTCCATGCTGCCGTACACCCCCGGCGCGGCGGTTGCCGGGGGTGAGGGCGGGTCAGGAGGCGATGGTGGTACGGCGCTCCCGCGCGCCCTGCGCGAGGACCAGATCGACATCGACCGGCACGCCGCCGCCGGGATACTCCGCGGGGAGCGCGAGCGGCGCGTATCCCGTGGCCGTCCCGGCCAGTACGTACGGTCCGCCGGACGGCGGCAGCAGCGCGTAGCGGCCGTCCTCGTCGGCGGTGGTGCGGCCCGCCTGCCGGCCCCGGGAGTCGATGAGCGTGACGTTCGCCCGCGCGATCGGCGTACCGTCCGGGTCCACCACCCGCCCGCGGAAGCCGCCGGACCCGGCGACCAGCGTCGGCCGCGGGCTCTGCTCGGCGTCGCCCGCCAGGGACTTCCGGCCCGGCGCGGACCGCTGCGACGGCAGGAACGCGGCCAGCACCAGGCCGACGATCACCGCGCCCGTCGCGATGAGGAACGAGATACGGAATCCGTCCATGCTGGGGACCGTCGTACCCCCCGACCGGATCGAGGTGTGCGCCAGCACCATGCCGATCACCGCGCTCGACACCGAGGTACCGATGGAGCGCATCAGGGTGTTCAGACCGTTGGCCGCGCCGGTCTCCGACGGGTCGACGGCGCCGATGATCAGGGCGGGGAGCGAGGAGTACGCGAGTCCGATACCGGCGCCCACGACGACCGAGATGATGATGGTCTGCCAGGCCGCGTTCATCAGGCCGAGGCCCGCTCCGTACCCGATCCCGATGATCAGCATGCCGAGCATCAGCGAGACCTTGGGGCCGCGCCGGGCGGAGATCCGGGCGTAGACGGGCGCGGTGAACATCATCGTCAGACCGAGCGGCGCCACGCACAGACCCGCCACCACCATCGACTGGCCCAGGCCGTAGCCGGTGGTGGCGGGCAGCTGGAGCAGTTGGGGGAGGACGAGCGAGATCGCGTAGAAGGCGACACCGACCATGATCGAGGTGAGGTTGGTGAGCAGTACCTCACGCCGGGCGGTGGTGCGCAGATCCACCAGCGGGGCGGCGCTCCGCAGCTCCAGCACGCCCCACAGCAGCAGGATGGCCACCGCCAGGCCGATCAGCCCGAGCGTGGTCGGTGACCCCCAGCCCCAGTCGCTGCCCTTGGTGATCGGCAGCAGGAGCGCGACGAGTCCGGCGGACAGCCCGATCGCGCCGAGCCAGTCGAAGGTGCCGTTGGCCCGTACCGAGGACTCCGGTACATACCGGACGGTCAGCAGCATCGACACCACGCCGAGCCCGGCCGCGCCGAAGAACAGCGCGTGCCAGTCGGCGTTCTGGGCGACCAGGGCCGCGGCGGGCAGCGCGAGGCCGCCGCCGACGCCGATGGACGAGCTCATCAGCGCCATCGCCGAGCCGAGCCTCTCGCGCGGCAGCTCGTCGCGCATGATGCCGATGCCGAGGGGTATCGCGCCCATCGCGAAGCCCTGGAGCGCCCTGCCGACGATCATGATGACCAGGTCGTCGGTGAATCCGCAGATCAGTGAGCCGACCACCATGACGGCGAGGCTGGCGAGCAGCATCCGCCGCTTGCCGAAGAGATCACCGAGCCGTCCCATGATCGGAGTGGAGACGGCGCCGGCGAGCAGGGTCGCGGTCATGACCCAGGTGGCGTCGGCGGGCGTCGTGCGGAGCAGGACGGGCAGGTCCTTGATGACCGGCACGAGCAGGGTCTGCATCACCGCGACGGTGATGCCCGCGAAGGCGAGGACGGGAACGATCCCGCCGGTTTTACGGGGCGACGGATCCGGGAGCTCCCCGGTGCGCTGATCGGTCGTCGTCTGTGGCATACGTGCGTCCTCCGGGCAGGAAGTAAGGGCAGCTGAGAGTGCGCGAGGGCAGTTGGATGCAGTGTGCAACCTTCCAGTCGGGCGCGATATTCCGGCGAACGGGAGGCGAACGGCATCGGAAGGGGGACGCCGGTTCTTCCCGCCGTTTTTCTGACGCACCGTCAGAGATGAGATGTGCGCCCCCGGCTCTCGCGCGCCTCCCAGCTCTCGCGCGCCCCCAGCTCTCGCGGCCCCCCCGGCTCTGCCGTGGGCGAATCTGCCACGGGCCGACAACCCTTGGGCGGGCACCCGGCCGGACCGAGAGTGGGAGGACCGCGGCCACCGCGCCGGCCGCACCACCCGACGACATCCGGAGGACCGATGACCTCACTCCTCACCGGTGGGAGCCCCGCCCTCGCCCCGCGGGCCACCGCCGACGACACACCACCGACCCGGTTCGACGACCAGCTCGCGGACCGGCTGCTCATGCAGCGGATCATCTTCCTCGGCACCCAGGTGGACGAGGTCTCCGCGAACCGGGTCTGCGCCCAGCTGCTCCTGCTGTCGGCGGAGGACCCGCGTACCGACATCAGCCTCTGCATCAACAGTCCGGGCGGCTCCGTGACGGCGGGGCTGGCGATCTACGACACGATGCGGCTGATCCCCAACGAGGTCTCGACGCTCGCCATGGGGTTCGCCGCGAGCATGGGGCAGTTCCTGCTCAGCGTCGGCGAGCGGGGCAAGCGCTACGCGCTGCCGAACGCCCGGATCATGATGCATCAGCCGTCGTCCGGCATCGGCGGGACGGCCGCCGATATCGCCATCCAGGCCGAGAACCTGGAATTCACGAAGAAGGCCATCGAGCGGATCACCGCGGAGCACACCGGCCAGACCGAGGAGACGATCTCCCGCGACGGCGACCGCGACCGGTGGTTCACGGCCGAGCAGGCGAGGGAGTACGGCATGGTCGACCGCGTGGTCGAGTCTTTCGACGACGTACGCCCGGCCGGTTCGCGGCGACGGATCGGACTCTGAGATGAGCCAGTACACGATCCCGACCGTCGTGGAGCGCACCCCGCAGGGGGAGCGCGCGTACGACATCTACAGCCGGCTGCTGTCCGAGCGGGTCATCTTCCTCGGCACCGAGATCGACGACGGCGTCGCCAACGTCGTCATCGCGCAACTCCTGCACCTGGAGTCGGCGAGCCCGGAGCGCGAGATAGCGATCTACCTCAACTCGCCGGGCGGCTCGGTCACCTCGCTCATGGCCATCTACGACACGATGACCTTCGTCGGCGCGCCGATCTCGACGTTCTGCGTCGGACAGGCCGCCTCGACCGCGGCGGTGCTGCTGGCGGGCGGCGATCCCGGGCGGCGGTTCGTCCTGGAACACTCCCGGGTGCTGCTGGGACAGCCCGCGAGCGGCGGCCGGCAGGGGACCGTCTCGGACCTCAGCCTCCAGGCGAAGGAGATGCTGAGGATCCGCTCGGAGATCGAGGAGGTGCTGTCCCGGCACACGCACCACGACCTCGCGACCCTCCGCGCCGACATGGACCGGGACAAGGTCTTCACCGCGCACGAGGCGGTGGCGTACGGGCTGGCCGACGAGGTCCTGAGCAGGCGGGCCGTGCCGGTCCGGAGTACGTAGCGACAGGGCCTAGGCGGCGAGGAGCCGCGCCTCGTACGATCCCGGGCCGCCGCGTCCGCTGCCCCGCCTCTCCTGACCGAGACGGGTCGGACCGATGTGGCGGTTCGGACCGATGTGGGTCCGGCGCGTGTGTGTCCGGCCGAGACGGATCAGTTCGCCGTGGCTCAGGGCGAGCAGATCGGCCAGCCCGAGGCCGAGAGCGCGGGCGGCGGCCGCGAGGACTTCGGACGAAGCCTCCTTGCGGCCGCGCTCCAGCTCGGAGAGGTACGGCATCGAGATCCTGGCCGCCTCGGCGACATCCTTCAACGTGCGTCCCTGGGCGAGGCGTTCGCGCCGCAGGACATCACCCACGATATGGCGCCACAGCGGCTCTCGGGGTTCCCCGGCCTCAGCGGGCGGCGAGGCGGCGGCGTCCGGGGCCGGCGCGGCAGCCGCCGCCACCGGGCGCAGGGAAATGACGCGGGCTTGGTTCGGCGCGTGGCTGCTCACCTCCCCAGAGTAGGAGCGTCGCGCCGGACGGGAAGGGGACGGCGTTCTGCCGTCGGCGAATTCGCGGAAACCGTGGGCACGGTGGCGGCGGCTGCCGAGCCGGGACCGGAGCCGGAGCAGGGACCGGGACCGGAGCCGGGGGCCTACGCCGAAATCCCGATGTACGGACCCCTCGACGCCTGCGACCATGACCGCCATGGTCCGAGCCCCCGCAGAAACCGACGCCGTCCACATATCCGCGCCCTCGGGGTCGCCCCGTACCTGGGCGGTGCTCCTCGCCGCCTGCGCCGGGCAGTTCCTCGTCGTCCTCGACGTCTCCGTGGTGAATGTCGCCCTGCCGTCGATGCGCGCGGACCTCGGGCTCTCCGGCAGCGGTTTGCAGTGGGTGCTCAACGCGTACTCGATCGCGTTCGCCGGATTCATGCTGCTCGGCGGGCGGGCCGCCGATCTCTTCGGCCGCAAGGCGATGTTCCTGACCGGGCTCGCCGTGTTCACCCTGGCGTCCCTCGCGGGCGGACTCGCCCAGGAGGGCTGGCAGTTGCTCGCCGCCCGCGCCGTACAGGGGCTCGGCGCGGCCGTGCTGGCGCCCGCGACACTCACCATCCTGACGTCCGCCGTACCGGAAGGCGCCGCCAGGACCCGGGCCATAGGGACCTGGTCGGCGGTCGGCGCGGGTGGTGGCGCGGCCGGCGGGCTCGTCGGCGGTGCCCTCACCGATCTGCTGTCCTGGCGCTGGGTGCTGCTGATCAATGTGCCGGTCGGGGTGCTGGTCCTGGCCGGTGCGGCGGTATGGCTGACGGAGTCCCGTACGGAGCGGGTACGGCGCCTCGATCTGCCCGGCGCGGTGCTGGTCACGGCCGGTCTCGCCATGGTCGCGTACGGGATCGTGCAGACCGAGGAGCAGGGCTGGGGAGCGGCGGCGACGCTGCTGCCGCTGCTCGGCGGAGCGCTGCTGCTCGGCGTGTTCGTGGCGGTGGAGGCACGGGCGAAGGCACCGCTGATGCCGCTCGGGCTGTTCCGGGTACGGGCCGTGTCCGCCGCCAACGCGGCGATGTTCGTCTGTGGCGCGGCGTCGTTCGCGATGTGGTTCTTCATGACGGTCTACGCCCAGAACGTGCTGGGATACACGCCGTTGGACGCCGGACTCGCGCTCATCCCCAGCTCGCTGTCCATCGTGCTCGGCTCGAAACTGGCGCCCCGGCTGATGCCACGGGTCGGTGCCCGCGATCTGGCGGTGCTCGGCACGCTGATGGCGGTGGCCGGGTTCGGCTGGCAGTCCACGATGACCGCTGACGGAACGTATCTCTCGTCGATCCTCGGCCCCGGCCTCCTGATGATGACCGGCATGGGGCTGGCCGCCACCCCGTTGGCGGCGCTGGCCACCGCGGGCGCGGCGGCCGACGACGCGGGTCTGGTCTCCGGCCTGATCAACACCTCCCGGACGATGGGCGGTGCGCTCGGTCTGGCGGTCCTCTCCACGGTGGCGGCGTCCCGTACGGCGGGCGGTACGAGCCCGGAGGCGCTGACCGAGGGGTACGCGCTGGCGTTCAGGACGGGCAGTGGAGTGCTGCTCGCGGGTGTGATCCTGATGCTGGTGTGGCTGCCGCGCGGCTCCTCGAACACGTAACGGCCCCAAGCGGGCCGGGCTCTACAACCAGCCCTGCCCGCGGGCCGCGCGCACGGCCTCCATGCGATTGCGGGTGCCGGTCTTGCCGATGGCCGACGAGAGGTAGTTCCGTACGGTCGACTCGGACAGCCGCAGCCGTTCCGCGATATCGGCGACCGTCGCCCCGTCCACGGCCGCGTTCAGCACGTCCCGCTCCCGCGCGGTGAGCGGGCTCGGCCCCGCGCTCAGGGCTGCGGCGGCCAGGGCGGGATCGACGACGGTCTCACCGGTCAGCACGCGCCGGATCGCGGCGGCCAGTTCCTCCACCGGACCGTCCTTGACGAGAAAGCCCGCCGCCCCCGCCTCCATCGCCCGCCGCAGATAGCCGGGCCTGCCGAAGGTGGTCAGGATCAGGACCCGGCAGTCGGGCACCTCGTCGCGCAGTTCCACGGCCGCGTCGAGACCGCTGAGTCCGGGCAGTTCGATGTCCAGCAGCGCCACATCGGGCCGCGAGGCGAGCGCGGCTTCCACGATGGCGTCGCCCCGCCCGACCTGCGCGACCACTTCGATGTCCGCCTCCATACCGAGCAGCAGGGCGAGAGCGCCGCGCATCATGCCCTGGTCCTCGGCGAGGAGGACGCGTACGCACCTGGCCGGTCTGTGGTCCCGCGGCATCTCCGTCACCAGCACAGCGTAGGGCGGAGCGGACGATGCCGAGGGTCGGCCGAGGGACGACCGGGACCCCGGACAGGACCTAGACGCGTAGGTCCGAAGCGGCATCCTCCGCCCCAGGGGCGGCGACGGCGTCGACCGGCAGTACGGCGGTCAGGCGAAAGCCCTGCCCCGCCCCGTCCGTCGGCGCCCCCGCCACCGGGCCCGCTTCGAGTGAGCCGCCGGCCGCCGCGAGCCGTTCCGTCAGACCCTTCAGGCCCGTACCGCCGTACGGAACGGATTCTCCGGCCGCCCCGGCCGCCCCGGCCGCCCCGGTCCGTACGGCCGCTCCCGTGCCGTCGTCCGTGACCGTCAGCCGCACCCGCTCCGGCGAGCCGTCGATCGTGATCAGGCACCGGGTCGCGGCGCTGTGCCGTACGGCGTTCGTGACGGCCTCCCGTACGACCCAGCCGAGCAGCACCTCGGCCCGCGGCTCCAGCGGCGGCCCCGACTGCCGTACGACCGGCTCGATCCCGGCGGCGGCCAGCGCCGAGCGCGCCCGGTCCAGATCCATGGCGAGGCTGCCCTCGCGATAGCCGGTGACGGCCTCCCTGACCTCGGTCAGCGCCTGCCGGCCGACGGACTCGATGTCGGAGACCTGCTCCAGGGCCGCGTCCAGATCGCGCGGCGCCAACCGACGCGCGGCCTCCGCCTTGACCACGATCACGGACAGGGTGTGGCCGAGCAGATCGTGCAGATCGCGCGAGAAGCGCAGCCGCTCCCGCTCCACCGCCGAACGGGCCAGTTCCTGGCGGGTGTCGCGCAGTTGGACGACGGTCTCGGAGAGGGTGAGGATCGCGGCCGTCACCATCATCGAGATGAACGTCCCGTACGCGATGGTGATCGCGCCCCAGCCATCGTGGTACGCGGCGACGCCCCCGGCCGCGACGGCCAGCGGGATCCCCACCAGAGGGAGGGCCCGGCCGCGCAGCACGCTGCCGCAGGCGAGTCCGAACAGCGGCAGGAACAGCAGCCAGCTGCCGCCGTACGCGCCGGCCAGCCCGAACGTCATCAGCCCCATCACGACGAGCGTCCAGCGGGTGGCGGGGCTGTCCCGCGCCGACCGGTCGAAGGACCGGAACACCACCGAGACATAGAGGGAGTTGAAGACCAGCAGACCGATGCCGCCGAACCAGGGGTTGGGCGTCTCGCCCTGGACGAGATTGGCGAAGGAGCCCAGCCCCAGCAGCAGCCAGGGCAGCAGCGCGTAGCCGCCGGGTGGTCCCGGCCGCCTGTCCCGGTCCCGCGCCGCGTTCATGTGGTCCTCGCCGCCTTCACATGGTCCTCGCTTCACGCGGTCCTCGCCGACCTGCGGTACGAGAACACCGCGTACGAGCCGAAGACGAGCAGCCAGCCCGCGAGCACCGCGATCGTCGTCGCGCCCGGGGCCGTGCCCTGCGTGGTGGACCAGCCCAGGTCGGCGAAGCGGTTGGCGGGGGTGTACTCCGAGATCGTCCGCAGCCAGCCGGGGAACGCGGCGATCGGGAACCAGAGCCCGCCGACCACCGAAAGGGCCATCAGACAGCCCACGTTCACCACACCGGTCGTCTGTGCGGAGAGCCGGTAGCCGTTGCCGATGCCGAGCAGGGTGAAGGGCAGCGCGCCCGCCCACAACAGCGCGACCAGGGTCGCCCACTGCCACAGCGCGAGCCGTACGCCGTTGACCAGACCGCCCGCGGCCAGTACGGAGAGCAACGCGGGCAGGACGGTCACCGAACCGGCCATCGCCCGGCCAAGCACCACCTGGCGGGGTGGCATCGGGGTGATCCGCAACTGGCGCAGCCAGCCGAGCGACTTGTCCTCGGCGATCCCGGTGCCCGTACCGACGGCCGCGCCGAGCGCGCCGTACGCGGCCATGCCGACCATGGAGGCGATCTTCCACTCCATGTAGTCCTGGCCGGAGCCGCCGCCGATATTGGTGAAGAGCAGATACATCAGGACCGGCATGCCGGTGCCGAAGATGATGAAACCGGGATCGCGCAGCGTACGGCGGACTTCGAGCTTGATGTACTCCAGCATGGCGGGCATCACTGTCCGTCCTCCGTGTCGTCCTTGGGGTCGTGCGTCGTACGCGTCAGGGCGAGGAAGGCGTCTTCCAGCGTCGCCGGGGTGACTTCGAGGCGGCGGATCGCGTCGAGTCCGGCGAGGGCGACGACGGTCGCGTCCGAGTCGTCCGTACGGAGCCGGGCGCGGCCCGCGCGTACCTCGGCCGAGACGACGCCGGGCAGCCGGGTCAGCTCCGCCGTGAAGCCCTCCGGCACGTCGAAGCAGACGAGATGGCCGCCGACCGAGCCCTTGATCAGTTCGCTGGTGCCGTCCGCGACGATCCGGCCGTGGTCGATGACGACGATCCGGTCGGCGTTGTCGTCGGCCTCCTCCAGATAATGGGTGGAGAAGAGCACGGTGTTGCCGCGGTCCGCGTAGGCGCGCATGGACGCCCAGAAGGCGCGGCGGGCCTCCACATCGAGGGCGGCGGTGGGCTCGTCGAGGACGAGCAGTTCGGGGCCGCCGGCCAGGGCGACCGCGAAGCGGACCCGTTGCAGCTGACCGCCGGAGAGCTTGTCGACGCGGCGGCCGGCCAGTTCCGTGAGCCCGGCGAGACCCAGCGACTCCGCGAGGGGCAGCGGGTTCGGGTAGGTGCTGGCGACGAAGGTGACCAGCTCTCTTACGGTCACCCGCCGGATCGGCCGGCCGTCCTGGAGCATCGCCCCGACCCGCCCGGCCGTGACGGCGCGCGCGGGTGGCCCGCCGAAGAGCCGTACCGTCCCGGTGTCCGGCTCGTCGAGGCCGAGGAGCAGCCCGATGGCGGTCGACTTGCCGGCGCCGTTGCGGCCCAGCAGCGCGACGGCCTCACCTCGTGGGACACCGAGATCGATGCCGTCCACGGCCCGGACCGCGCCGAAGGTCTTGACGACACCGGTGAAGCTCACGGCGTCCGTCGAGGCACCGCCCGTCACGGCACCGTCCGTCGAGGCACCGCCCGTGGCGCCGACGGGCCGTGTGCCCGCGGTGTGCGTGCCTGCGGTGTGCGTGCTCGCGGTGCGCGCGCCCGTGTCCGGGGTGTCTGTCGCCGGCGTACCGGCTGTCTGCGTCATGCACACGACGCTACGGAACCGACCCACCGTCCCGACAGACACGTGTGTACGAACTCACGCGGTACAAATGTCCCGCTGCCCCCGTGCCTCATGAGGAGAGGCCGCCACGGGCTTGCCGCGGCGGCCTCTCCTCATGTGTGCGGACGTGTTCGGACCACACGGAGCGGTCAGACCGTCAGGCGGCGTAGCCGCTCTGCTCCGGGCGGCGGTGACGGCCGTGGGCGGGGGACGCCGAGTCCTCCGTCGATGCCGCACCTCCCCGGTGCTTTCCGTGCGTTCCGATACCGGCGCTGTCGTCCAGGTCGGTGGCCGCCGCTCCCCGCGGACGATCCTGGGTCGTGTCGATTCGGGCTTCGGACATGTGGGAAGTCACCCCGTCGTGATCGCTGCTTGTTGTGGCGCAAGGGCTCCGGCCGCCCCGTACCGCCACGACAGCGTTACGGTCACGCGTCCGCATCACCGTCACCGACACATCCGGTCGGTGCGGCCGCGAAGCCCCCGGCCGAAAGTCTATCCAGGTGCCACACGGCCGGTGAGGGGAGCCTGCTGGAGCGGCACCGGCCTGCACATCACAGGAGTCCGGGGGCCGTTGCGCGGTTCCCCCTCCGGCGATTCCGCTTGTGCCGGTTCTGTGATCAGTCCGGCATCCGGACCGGGGCACGGGCCCGCGGCCCGGGCCGGATCCGGGTCCCGCTCCGGGTCCTGAGGGCCGTCCGGTACGGGAAGCAGCTCATCGACGGGGGCGTCGATGCGCGCCACTCCGCAGGGCACCGCCCTTGTGGCGTACGGCAGTCGCAGCACGGCGTCCCTGGTCCACACGCCGGATCCATCCAGCCACCCCTCGGGCGCCCGGCGTTGATGCAGCCGCCGGCCCGCCGGCCGCCACACCCCGAGCCGGCTGCCCGCCGCGCCGTCGATCCGTAGCGCCACCGCGCAGCTCTCCGGCATCAGCACCTGACCCGGCTGTACGGCGAACGGTGTCACCGCGCAGTCCGGCAGCCGCAGGCACTCGGGGAACCGCACCGGCCGCAGACTGCCCAGGACGCCCCACCCCAGCCGGTCGTGGCCCGGCGCGTCCGAGCGGATCAGCAGCAGCCCGCTGTCGGCGTCCGCGAGCAGCAGCCGGTCGTTGCTCTCCTCGGTGATCTGGAGCAACGGCGTCACCTCGCCGCCCCGCCCCAGGTCGACGGTGACGGCCTTCACCACGCCGTCCGTCTCCCGGTCGAGGGCCAGTATCCGGCCCGTACGGTCCAGCCAGACGCCGCCCGAGCAGCGGCCCGGCACCTCGGCGACCGGCTCGGGGCCGAACGCGCCGCCCGTCACCAGCCAGACCGTGGTGGTGCGCGGGCCGGCCGACAGGGCGTACGCGCGGCGGCCGTCCGGTGACGGCGGCAGCAGCGTCACCTCGGCGTGCTCGTCGGTACGGCCCACGGCGCCCACGGGCAGCTGGCCGGTGCCGGGGCCGGTGGGGTACAGCAGCGAGAAGTCGTGCCGGTCCGCGACCAGCCGGCGGATGAGTACCCTGCCGTCGGCCAGCGGCAGCACTTCGGTGTCGGGCTCCTCGGGCTGGTCGAGGGGGAGGGCCACGGCATAGGGCTCGGGCCCGTCGAGGGTCCACCGCTCCGGGAACCACGCGTCGCCGTGAGCGGCCGGATCGCCCTGGCGGGGCGCGCCGAGCGTCAGCCGGGCCGCGTAGGCGCCGTCCGCCGTGATCGCGAACTCCGGAGGCCGTACCGCCCGGCGCGGGCCGCCCCGGTCGCCCCCTCCGCCCGGGCCGCCCGGGCCGTTCGGCCCCGTTCCGTCCGTCCCGTCTTCCCCGTCCGCCCCGTCCGTTCTGCTCGCGTTCCCAGTAGCCGTCTCGATAGCACAGGCCGTCATCGGTCTGTCACCTCCGGCGACGAAGCTAGTTTTCGTACTTCCAGCCGAACAACACGAGACCTGGCACTTCACACATAAGGGTGGCCATCGCGCGATTCGACGGAAAGCGCGGGGGTGCGTGTGCTGGCCGGAAGGGCAGTGCTTAAAGTAAGGCACGCCTTACCAACCACGTTCGATCCCATCCGTATCCCACCCGTATCTCGTCTGTATCTCGTCTCACCCGCATCTGTCTCACCCGCATCTCAACGAGTACCGCCTTTCAGGAGCATCAAGATGTCCATAAGACGCCGTGGCACAGCCGCCGCCGTCGCTCTCGCCGCCGCGCTCTCCCTCGCGGCCTGCGGCAGCGGCGACTCCTCCAACAGTGGCTCCGCCGCGTCGGACGGAGGCGACAAGAAGGCCGCCGTCGCCACGGGCGGCAAGGACTTCGCCGACGCGGCCAAGAAGACGGCCGCCTACGGGACCGACGCGAAGCCGGGCCAGTTCCCGCGCACGATCACCCACGCCATGGGGACGACGGAGCTGAAGAAGCGCCCCGAGCGGGTCGTCGTGCTGGACGTCGGTGAGTTCGACAACGTCGTCTCCCTCGGTATGAAACCCGTCGGGTACGCGCCGACCGAGGGCGCCGAGGGCATCCCCAGCTATCTGCGGAAGGGCGCGGGCGACCCCAAGAGCGTCGGCACGATCAACAACCTCAACCTGGAGGCGATCGCCGGACTCAAGCCCGACCTCATCCTCGGCAGCCAGCTGCGCGCGGCCGACAAGTACCAGGCACTCGCCGCGATCGCCCCGACGGTCTTCGCCATCCGCCCCGGCTTCACCTGGAAGGAGAACTACCTCCTCAACGCCCAGGCGCTGGACCGCACCGCGGAGGCGAAGGCCGAACTCGCCGCGTACGACAAGAAGGCGGCCACCCTCGGCACGGAGATCGGCCCCGACAAGCCGGCCGTCTCGATGGTGCGCTACATGCCGGACCGGCTGCGGCTGTACGCGAAGGCGTCCTTCATCGGCACGATCCTCGATGACGTCGGCCTGCCGCGGCCGAAGAACCAGCAGATCAACGATCTGGCCGTGGAGATCAGCCCGGAGAAGATCGACGACGCGGACGCGGACTGGATCTTCACGGGTGTGTACGGCGACCCGAAGAAGACCCAGCGGGACACCGCGCGCTCCAACCCGCTGTGGAAGAACCTGAAGGCGGTCAAGGCGGGGCAGGCGAAGGACGTCAAGGACGAGACCTGGTACCTGGGCCTCGGCGTGACGGCGGCGGACCAGGTCCTCGACGACCTGCGCGGCTACCTCGTCAAGTAACGGGCGCCGGGCGCGAACGCCCCTGCCCCACCTTGGAACGCCCCCGCCCCACCCTGCAACGCCCCCGCCCCACCCTGCAACGCCCATGCCCCACCGTGGAACGCCCCCGCCCACCATGGCCACAGCGACCGCCGTAGCCATGGTGGGCGGGACACGCGGGACAGGTAGCCTTTGCACCGTGCCCCCTGTCCCCCCAGCCGTCCCCTCACCCGTCTCCGCCGACGCTCCCTCCGCGCCCCGTCTGGCGGACGTCCTCGCCGCGCTCGACGCCCTCTGGCCGCCCGAGCGGGCCGAGCAGTGGGACGCCGTCGGCACGGTCTGCGGTGACCCCGGTGCCACGATCACCCGGGTCCTGTTCGCGGTCGACCCCGTCCAGGAGATCGCGGACGAAGCGGTACGGCTCGGCGCCGAGCTGATCGTCACCCATCACCCGCTCTATCTGCGCGGTACGACGACGGTCGCGGCCTCCACGTTCAAGGGGCGCGTCGTGCACACCCTCATCAAGCACGACATCGCGCTGCATGTCGCGCACACCAACGCCGACACCGCCGACCCCGGTGTCTCCGACGCCCTCGCCGGCGCGCTGGACCTGCGGGTCGTACGGCCCCTCGTACCCGATCCCACGGACCCCGCCGGACGGCGCGGCCTCGGCAGGATCTGCGAGCTGGACCATCCCGCGACCCTCCGCGACTTCGCCGCACGCGTCGCGCACCGGCTGCCCGGCACCGCCCAGGGCATCCGGATCGCGGGCGACCCGGACGCGCCCGTCCGTACGGTCGCCGTCAGCGGCGGCTCGGGCGACGGCCTC
This sequence comes from Streptomyces sp. NPDC056835, assembly GCF_042789485.1. Lineage (NCBI taxonomy): Bacteria > Bacillati > Actinomycetota > Actinomycetes > Kitasatosporales > Streptomycetaceae > Streptomyces > Streptomyces sp. NPDC056835. The sequence continues at coordinate 193,919 of NZ_JBHUBB010000001.1, read as the reverse complement.
TTCGACCAGGTCAGAGCGGCGGGCGTGGACGCGTTCCTCACCGCCGACCTGCGCCACCACCCGGTCTCCGAGGCCACCCAGCAGAGCGCGCTCGGGCTGGTCGACGCCGCGCACTGGGCCACCGAATGGCCCTGGTGCGAGCAGGCCGCCGCCCAGCTCGACGAGATTTCCGACCGCCATGGCTGGGACCTGCGGGTCCATGTCTCGAAGACGGTCACCGACCCCTGGTCAGCCCACCACTCCTCCGACTTCTCAGGAGCCCCCAACTGAACGCCGCCCCCGCCGACCAGATCCGACTCCTCGACGTCCAGGCCCTCGACGTACGACTGTCGCAGCTCGCCCACAAGCGCACCGCGCTGCCCGAGCACGCCGAGATCGAGTCCCTCGCGAAGGACCTCGCTCAACTGCGCGACCTGCTTGTCGCCTCGACGACCGAGGAGAGCGACACCGCCCGTGAGCAGACCAAGGCGGAGCAGGACGTCGACCAGGTGCGCCAGCGCGCCGTACGCGACCAGCAGCGCCTGGACTCCGGCGCGGTCACCTCGCCCAAGGACCTGGAGAACCTTCAGCGCGAGATCGTCTCCCTCGCCAAGCGGCAGGGCGATCTGGAGGATGTCGTCCTCGAAGTCATGGAGCGCCGTGAGTCCGCGCAGGAGCGGGTCGGCGAGCTGACGGAACGTGTCTCCTCCGTCCAGGCCAAGGCCGACGACGCCGCCGCGCGCCGTGACGCCGCTGTCGCGGAGTTCGACCGCGAGGCCGCGACCGTCACCAAGGAGCGCGAGGTCGTCGCCGCGTCCGTGCCCGCCGACCTGCTCAAGCTGTACGAGAAGCTGCGCGTCCAGCAGGGCGGGGTGGGCGCGGCGCGGCTGTTCCGGCGCCGCTGCGAGGGCTGCCAGCTGGAGCTGAACATCACCGAGGTCAACGAGGTCAAGGCAGCCGCCGCGGACGCCGTGCTGCGGTGCGAGAACTGCCGCCGCATTCTGGTGCGTACCGCCGACTCGGGTCTGTGATGCGGCAGTTCATCGTCGAGGCGGACGGCGGCTCCCGGGGCAACCCGGGGCCCGCCGGGTACGGTGCGGTCGTCCTCGACGGCCGGACCGGTGAACCGCTCGCCGAGGCGGCCGAGTACATCGGTGTCGCCACCAACAACGTCGCCGAGTACAAGGGTCTGATCGCCGGGCTGACCGCCGCCAAGGCGCTGGACCCGGCCGCCGCGATCAGGGTCCGGATGGACTCCAAGCTCGTCGTCGAGCAGATGTCGGGGCGCTGGCAGATCAAGCACCCGGACATGAAGCCGCTGGCCGCCGAGGCGGCGCGGATCTTCCCCGCCGGGCAGGTCACCTTCGAGTGGATCCCGCGCGAGCGGAACAAGCACGCGGACCGGCTGGCCAACGAGGCGATGGACGCGGGCAGGAACGGCGGGCAATGGGATCCGTCGGCGTCCACGGCGGCGCTGGACGCGAGCGCGGCACGGGCGGCGATGACGGAGGCGGAAGCGAGCGAGGCCGTGGGGCGGGCGGCACAGACGGACCGGGAGGCACAGACGGACCGGACGGCACAGGACCGCACCGAGCGGACGGACCGGACGGCAGAGACGGACCGGACGGGCCGGATGGAGGCGGCGTCCACGTCTTCCGCTTCCGCGCCTGCCGCGTCCGTGGGCTGGGGGGCCTCCGCCGACCTCGGCGCCCCCGTCACGTTCGTACTGCTGCGGCACGGCGAGACCGCGCTCACCCCGGAGAAGCGCTTCTCGGGCAGCGGCGGCAGCGATCCGGAGCTGTCGGCGGCCGGCCGCCGACAGGCCGAGGCCGTCGCCGCGTCGCTGGCCGCGCGCGGCACCGTCCAGGAGATCGTCTCCTCACCGCTCAGGCGCTGCCGTGAGACGGCGGCGGCCGTGGCGTCCCGGCTCGGTCTGGACGTCACCGTCGAAGAGGGCCTGCGCGAGACGGACTTCGGTGCCTGGGAGGGGCTGACGTTCGCGGAGGTACGGGAGCGGTACGCCGACGATCTGAGTGCCTGGCTCGCCTCACCCGATGTCGCGCCGACCGGCGGTGGCGAGAGCTTCACGGCCGTGGGACGGCGCGTCGCGGCCGTCCGCGACCGGCTGCTGGAGCGCTACCGGGGCAGAACGGTACTGGTGGTCACGCATGTCACCCCGGTGAAGACCCTGGTCCGGCTGGCTCTCGGCGCACCGCCGGAGTCCCTGTTCCGGATGGAGCTGTCGGCGGCCTCGCTGTCGGCGGTGGCGTACTACGCGGACGGCAACGCGTCGGTGCGGCTCCTGAACGACACCTCGCATCTGCGCTGACGTGCGCGCGCCGTCGGCCGTCCGGGGGCGCGCGGCCGTCCGGGGCCGCACGGCGTCAGGAGCGGCGTGCCTCGCGCAGGGTCGATGCCTCGCGGGCCAGTGACTCGACCCGGTCCCAGTCCTTGGCCGCCAGCGCGTCCGCCGGGAGCATCCATGTACCGCCGACGCAGCCGACGTTCGGCAGGGCGAGATACGACGGTGCCTTCTCCGCGGTGATGCCGCCCGTGGGACAGAACCGGGCCCCCGGCAGCGGACCGGCCAGGGACTTGAGATAGGCCGTGCCTCCCGCGGCCTCCGCCGGGAAGAACTTCATCTCCGTCACCCCGCGCTCCAGCAGCGCCACGACCTCCGAGGTGGTCGACACCCCCGGCAGGAACGGCACGCCCGAGTCCCGCATCGCGGTCAGCAGCGTGTCCGTCCACCCCGGGCTGACCAGGAAGCGCGCGCCCGCCTTCACCGAGCCGGCCACGGCGTCGGCCGTGATGACCGTGCCCGCGCCGACCACCGCCTCCGGCACCTCGGCCGCGATCGCGCGGATCGCCGCCGTCGCGGCCGGCGTCCGCAGCGTCACCTCGATCGCGGGCAGTCCGCCCGCGACGAGGGCGCGGGCGAGGGGTACGGCGTCGGCGGCATCGTCGAGGACGACGACAGGGATGACGGGGGCGAGATCGAGCACGGAAGCCACGGGCGCGGAGGTCATGGCCACATCCTGCCGCGCCCGTGCCATTCTGCGCAATGAGCGTTGCGCAGGGCGCAACAGGTCGGAAGTGTCGGGCCGCATCAGAAGCGCGGGGCGCACCGCGTCGGAATCGCGGGGCGCACCGCGTCGTAAGCGCGGGACTCAGTGAATCTCCGGCACTCAGTGGATCTCCGTGACCACCACGTCCAGCGCCCAGCTACGCCCCGCCCTCTCCGGAGCGGTCGCCTCCACCACGTACCCCAGCTCCCGCAGCGTCTCCACCAGCTCGGCGGGGCCCTTCGGCCGGGCGCCCGAGGTCAGCAGATCCCGTACCAGCCGGCCCTTCGTCGCCTTGTTGAAGTGGCTGACCACGGACCGCTTCTCCGCCCCCGTCGCGGGATCGATCCGCGCGTGCAGCACCCGCACCGTCGCCGTGCGCCCCGCCAGCTCGCCCTTCGGCTTCCACGCGGCGGCATACGCCGACGAGCGCAGATCGAGCACGGTCCCGCCGCCCGCCACCTCCGGCAGGACGGACTCCATCGGCCCGCGCCAGTACGCGCCCAGAGCGCCGAGACCCGGCAGCTTGACGCCCATCGAGCAGCGGTACGGGGGGATCCGGTCGCCCACCCGTACCGCGCCCCACAGCCCGGAGAAGACCAGCAGCGTCTTCGCCGCCCGCCGCCGCGCGGCGGTGTCGAGGGTGGCCAGATCCAGCGCGTCGTACAGCACACCGGTGTAGATCTCCCCGGCCGGGCGCGTGCCCGACGTACGCAGCTCCACGTTCTTCGCGATCTCGCCGCGCAACCCCTCGCTGAGACCGAGCACCTGACGTGCCTTCTCCTCGTCGGCGGCGCACAGCTCGACCAGTTCGTCCAGCACGGCGGCCCTGGCCGCGGCCAGCCCCGGCAGGGAAAGGGACTCCGGCCTCAGCGGAGCGCCGCGCCCGGAAGCGGCCTTTCCTTCCGACGGCGGCAACAGCACGAGCACGGTGGTTCTCCTCGGATGACGTACGGCACAGGGGGCGCGGCCCCCGCGTCAGCCTAGGCCCTGTCCGGCCGCCCTCGGGCCCTCGGGGGCGGGGTGCGCGTGCTCGCCGTGCCCCCCGCTTCCGTCCGCCATACGCTCGGTTCATGCCCCGCCGTCACATGCACACGACCGGCGCAGCCGAGGCTCCGCTGCGGGCCGCCCTGGGTGAGCTGCGTACGGCGCTCGACGTGCCCGGGGCCTTCCCGCCCGCCGTCCGCGCCGAGACGGAGCGGGCCGTACGGGCCCCACGGCCGCCGCACGACGGCTGGGCGCGGGACCACGACGCCGCCGCCGTCGAGCTGTTCACCATCGCCCCGCCCGCCGCCACCGAGCTCGGCCGGGCGATGCGACTGGCCCGGCGCGCGGACGGCGGCTTCCGGGTCCATTACGCGATCGCCGATGTCGCCGCGTTCGTCTCCCCGGGCGGCTCGCTCGACGCCGAGGCCCATCGTCGCGTACAGACCCTCTACTTCCCCGACGGCAGCGTGCCGCTGTACCCCACCGTCCTCTCCGAGGACGCCGCCAGTCTGCTGCCCGACCGGACCAGGCCCGCCCTGCTCTGGCAGATCGATCTGGACGCGGAGGGCCGGACCGTCTCGGCCGGGGTCCGCAGAACGCTCGTACGGAGCAGGGCAAGGTTCGACCACGTGGCCGCGCAGCGGGAGATCGACGCGGGGACGGCCCCGGAGTCCCTTGCCCTGCTGAAGGAGATCGGGCTGCTGCGCGAACGGCTGGAGCGGGAGCGCGGCGGTATCTCCCTCCGCGTTCCCGAACAGGAGATCGTGGAGCACCGACCGGACTCCGACGGCAGCCGGTCCGACGGCGGACAGTCCGGCGGCGGACAGTCCGACGGCGGACAGTCCGGCGGCAGCCGGTCCCGCGTGGCAGACACCTCGTACGACGTCGCGTACCGCGCCCCCCTCCCCGTCGAGCACTGGAACGCCCAGCTCTCCCTGCTCACCGGCATGGCCGCCGCTCAGCTGATGCTGACCGCCGGCACCGGCATCCTCCGTATGCCGCCCAGCGCCCCGGACGGTACCGTCGGCCGGCTCCGCCGCTCGGCGAAGGCGCTGGGCATCGACTGGCCGCACCATGTCGCGTACGCCGAGATCGTCCGATCCCTCGATCCCCGCGACGCCCGCCACGCCGCCTTCCTCCAGGAGTGCACGGCGCTGCTGCACGGCGCGGGCTACACCGCGTTCACCGGCGGCCGTGTCCCGCGGCCCGCCGTCCACGCGGCGGTCGCCGCTCCGTACACCCACTGCACGGCCCCGCTGCGGCGGCTCGTCGACCGGTACGCGGGGGAGATCTGTCTGAGCGCGGTGGCGGGCCGGGAACCGCCGGAGTGGGTGCTTGCGGCCCTGGACGGGCTGCCGAAGGAGATGGCCGAGGGGGCGGAACGGGCCAGTACCGTGGAGCGCGAGTGCGTCGACCTCGTGGCGGCGGCACTGCTCAGGGACAGGGTCGGGGAGATCTTCGACGGGTACGTGATCGATGTGCGGGAGCACGATCCGGCCGTCGGCACGATCCAGCTGGTGGACCCCGCCGTGATCGCCCGTATCGAGGGCGGCGGCACACCGCTCCCGCTGGGGGAGCGGCTGCGGGTGCGGCTCATCCGAGCAAGTCCAGGGTCGGTGAAGGCGCTGTTCGTGCCCGCGTGAGTGCCTGGGTGAGTGCCTTGACCAGTTCGGCGGGACCGTCAGCGTGAAAACGGACCACCCGGGCCCGTCCGCGCCGCCCGAGGGGCCGTACGAACGTGACGGGCGCGGTCAGCTCCACCCGTACGGTCGTCTGGCCGCCCACCGCGAGATCGAGGACCCCGTCATCGGCCGGGTCGAAGGTGATCAGCCCGCCGCTCCGCGGGTAGCGCCGGTCGACATGGACGGAGGCGATCCGCGCCGCCTCGACGGGCAGGTCGAAGAGCGAGCCGTACCGGATCCTCAACGACCCGTCCGCGCCCACCACATGGGGCCGTGTCACACAGCCCGCGTGCAACGCGAGCACCATCAGCACCGTATAGACGTCCACCACCAGCATGACCAGATGCACCACCGGCCAGGGGATCAGCACGGCCAGCGCCACGGTCTCGACGACGGCGACGAAGAGCAGGCCGTACATCATCGCCGTCTGCGGGCCGGTGTACGGCGCGGCGTGATCACCTTCCCGTACCCCGTGCGTACGACGCGCGACCCACCGCCCAAGGCTGCTCAGGCCCCGTATCTCGTGCGCGAGACACCGCTGTACGGGCTCGGGCACGCCGCTGCGGACCGCCGAGGCGACCGCGTCCCGGCGGCCGGCGCCGGTCCGCCGGGCCCGCGTGTACCGCCGGCTCAGGACCACGGCCTCCAGCGCGAGGAGCGTGAGCACGACGGCCTCGGCGCCGAGGAGCACGGGGGCGGGGACCGCCACCCCCGCCAACAGACAGCCGACGAGCCCGATTTCACCCACGATGACGAGCGGTACGACCCACTTCACGCCGATCCTCCTTCCTTTCGCGCCACCTTCACGGCCAGCGCCTCCATGATCAGACGGGCTACCTCGGCCTGGGCCGGGGCGAAATCGGCGAGCAGGGCTTCCCCGAACCCGGCGACGAACGGCTGCCCCGGTGCCTTCGCGATCAGGGAAAGCACCTCGTCCGGGACGGCGTCGACGACGGCGTCGGCGAGGGGCGCGATCCGGGGGTCGTCGGGCGCCGCGTCGGCGAGCTCGTCCAGCCGCTGATAGAGACCGGGAAGATCCGCGCTCTCGGAGAGCGGTCGCAGCGCCTCGTAGAACTCCTCGTGGCCCAGGGAGGTGTCGAACAGGATCAGCAGTTCGCGGTCCTTGGCGCCCATGGGCGAGTCGATCGCCGGGGCGGCGCCCAGCAGCCGCGCCAGCGCGGGGGACACCGGCCCTTCGGCGGACGGCGGGCTCTCCATCAGCTCGGCGAGCCTGCCGCGGCGGGCCCGGATCTCGGCCTCCTGCCGCGCCAGATCGGCGTCCAGCTCACCCAGCACCTCGCTGAGTTCGCGCCCGGCGTCGTCGGCGATCACGTCCCGCACTTCGTCCAGGGCGAGCCCCAGCTCGGTCAGCCGCCTGATCCGGGCCAGGAGGACGGCGTCCCGTACCGAGTAGTCACGGTAGCCATTGGCCCGCCGGGCGGGTTCGGGCAGCAGGCCCAGGTGGTGGTAGTGCCGTACCGCCCGCGTGGTGACCCCGACGAGGGCGGCGATCTCTGCGATCCGCATGAGTCCAGTACAAACCTTGACGTCGCGACAAGGTCAACCCCACCCGCCGCCCCACCAGCCGCACCACCCGCCACCCCCCGAGGCCCGTCCTCCCGAGGCCCGTCCCCCGGCCCCCACCGGCGCCGACGCACTCCGCCCCGCTCCCGCCGGGTACCATGGCCGACACGGCAGACGAGCCGGGCGGACGGCCGCGTCAAGATCTTCGATCTTGCCGAGGAACGTCCGGACTCCACAGGGCAGGGTGGTGGCTAACGGCCACCCGGGGTGACCCGCGGGACAGTGCCACAGAAAACAAACCGCCGGGGACCGTATCCGTACGGGCCTCGGTAAGGGTGAAACGGTGGTGTAAGAGACCACCAGTGCCCAGGGTGACCTGGGCAGCTAGGTAAACCCCACCCGGAGCAAGGTCAAGAGGGAGCACCCCGGTGCTCCTGCGCGGACGATCGAGGGCTGCCCGCCCGAGTCCGCGGGTAGACCGCACGAGACCGGCGGCAACGCCGGTCCTAGATGGATGGCCGTCTCCCGGACGGCCGCGAGGCCGACCGGTGAACAAAATCCGGCGTACAGCCCGACTCGTCTGCCAGCAAGGGCCCCTGACCAGCGAAATCACAGGTCAGAGGCCCTTCTTCGTGGATCGGTGGGCCTAGTCCGAGCCACCCAAGGCAGCCATGGAGGTAGCCACCATGTGGCCACTGCGGGCACTCGTCCTGATCACTGGGATGCGGTGATTCTCCGCGCACCACAGCCAGGCTTGCCCGAACGCAAGACACCCTCCACCAGCGGAAGGCTGGTGAGCCTTAAGTGCTCCGGTGAGCGTATGTCAGTCTCGCCCCATGAAAGGATCATCGCGATGTCTGCTGCTGGACTGACCACCGCGACGCTGCTCTCCGGGACCGTGCAATCCGCTCAGGCCGTATCGGGTCCGGCGTGGAACAAGACCGTTCACCGCGACTCCACCGACCGTGATGGGCGCCACATCGTCACCCGGATTGGGAACGCCCATCTCGGGCGGAACCATTCACCCACCGGCACAACATCCGCAAGACCAAGGACGGAGAGTACGATGCCGGCCGAGGTCAGAAGATCGGCGTCATCAATGCCTTTGCCGCAACCAGCCACACAACAAGTGCCCCGCCTGGATGAATTGGTGACCGACTCCGAAGACCGGGAGCAGCAGGCAGGCATCAGCCGTCACCTGCTGTACTACCTCAACGCCCCCATTGCCGAAGGCTGCCGACTGCGTGGTGTCCTCCCTGCCTCTGGTGCCGTACGGATTGCCATTCGCGCGGGCGAGGGCGAGGGAAGCGATACGTTCCTCTACGAGATCCCCCACGACAGCGTGGCTCCCGCACGCATTCCCGGCGTCCTGCGCGCCATTCTGTCCGAACCCCAGTTCTACGGCAGTGGCGACGTCAGTGATGTGCTCGGAATGACACTCTTCCGCCTTCGCCCGGAGGAGATCACCCCCGCGCCTGAGCCGGAGGAGGGCAAGGCGCTGAGGGCTCTCCTCGGGCTCGGGCTCGGGGGCGGGCCTGATGATGAGAACCCCTTCGTGATCGGCTTTCTGATGAAGGACGACGGCCTGATGCGCGTGTACGTGGAGCGTCCAGGCCACTCCAGTCTCATCGGCGTCGACATTCGCCTCACTGACCAAACCACCGCGCTGACCGCCTCGATTCCTTCTCTCATCGAGGAGGAGGAGCGCTACCGGCCCTCACTGGACGATCCACATTGCGATCTCGTCGTGGACCTGACCGACTGGTAGGCGGCCGTTCAGTGGTTCCCAGGGCGTCGGTGTACCGGTGGAGGACGGCGCGAACGGTGGCCGCGTCGTCTCTGGCGACATCCTCGCCGAGTGCTGCGGCCAGACGGCGGGTCACGTCCTGATCGACGTCCATACCGGCTGCCCGCAGCGCGGCCGGATGCCGTAGCGCGGTGAGGCCCGGCCCGCCGGCGGGGGCACGGTCCGGAATCCACCGGTTCGCACTGGAGCGGCCGGGCAGCCTGCCCGCGGCGAGCTGCGCCCAGCAACGCGGTCGCCGACGAGACCCCGCATGTCGGCGGCAGACGCCGCCACGCACACCCGCTGGTCAGCGCGTACACCACGGCCGTGAACACCGCCCGCTCGTTCACCGGAGCGGTACCACCGCCCTGACGGCGCGGCGTGAACGACGGCAGCAACGGTGCGACGAGAACCCATAACCCGTCAGGAACCAGTCGCCGCGACAGATCAGAACCCACAAAGAGCAATCATGCCGCTGCACACCAACCCACCACGTGAGACATGCTCTTAGCCACGGTGTCTGCCATCGTTGGGCTGCGACGGTGTGCCCGGCACCATCACTATGGTGCGGCCCGGTGCTCGCCATTGGAACCAAGCGGATAACATGGCCTGGGGCTTCGATGGCGGCGAGCCCAATACGCATGCGATCGGGTCCGGTTGGTCAAGAGGGCGAATATGGGAGTCAAGCTTGACCTGGGTGTTGCCCGCCAGATATTGGACGACGCGTACGTCCAAGCGGTTGAAGCCACTTCGTTGCCTCAATGGCCCCTTCTGAATTTGGAACGGCAACTGTGCGGAGGAAAAGATGTCGCCACTCACCCGGAACGAGCAGTTACATCTAGATTCTCTGGAAGAGATCAAAAACTGCCCTCTCTTGGAGTCGACGTGCAGTGGCGTGGACCTGGATATGCCACTCGGCAACATACTTCCGGAGGAATACGATGAATCATGGGAAGGGGTGCGATTCAGCGAAAACATGCTGAGCTGCTATCTGCGGTTCTATGAACTCGGTGCCGCCTGGGGAGCCGTTGAAGCTTTGCCAGACATCAGCGGAGAGTTCAACCTCATCAATTTTCACGATGCCCTCCAGGCCAGCGATCCTGGGACGGCGCGAGGAAAAACGGACTTCCATCGCGAATTCTTGTCACAGCTGTGTCCTATCGATCGGACGCCGCGATCGGGTGCGGGGAGTCAGACCTACATCCGCATGCAAGCAGGCGTCGACGAACTTGAGCTCTGGTACAGCGCTGTCGCAGACATCGGGCAGCCGCCCTATCCGCCAGGATTCATTCAACTCGACATCGACTACTGTGAATATCTCAGAATGCTGCTCCTTACGAAGGGTGTTCACGGCTGGCAGTATCTTTTTGCGGACATCTCTCTGGATAGGCGAGATTTTTCAGACAGTGCAAATAATCTAACGAATATGCTCCGGGTGTTTCCGGATGTTTTTCCGGGCCGCGACTATTCATCCATTCGTGCTCGGTTGGAGGATCGCCTGTGACTCGTTACGCGGAGGAATGGAAGATGGCCTCCGGCTCGGAACGAAGCGTCAGCTCCATCTCACAGCAAGAAAGTTGGACTCCGTGGCAACGCACATAGAACTCGTTCATCTGTTCGGCGAAGACAACGTCATCAATCTGGACGTGAATGCTTCCCTGAAGAGGGGAATTCCCGCAGAAGACGCCAAACTTCTGGCCGAAGTCGGCCTGCCCACCTTCGTGGATGTCCTATTCACCTTAAAAGTTCAGGGACTTCCGAAGGTCTTCACTGTCGTGCCTGTCGAAAGCGGCGATGAATCCGTGAGGATTTTCATCCTTGGCAGCCCTACGGACAGTCCGGAGATCAGGTACTTCCTCGACCTCAAACGTCGCTATGTCGTTCTTCTCTCCACCGGGCCGCACGGCCCCCAGGCCGAGATCGTCAACCATTCCCTGGATGATTTCATCGAATTCCTGTACCGGATTTCCCTGCACAAGGAGAACACCGCTGAAGCCACCGTCGAAGAAAGAAGGCGGGGTGCGCATGATCTCCATAAGGCTCTGGCGGAGCGGGACCCGATGGCCTTCTCTGCGCCTGATACCTGGTGGTCGATGGTTCTGAACGCCCTAAAGCAGTAGACCTGCTACTGAGAGGTTGTCTCACGTGGCGAGTTTCGCGAGCTTCTTGTAGCAGGTCAGGGCTACGGCCATAGCCAGGCCTCGGCTCTGCCAGTCGTTGCGGACCACGTACGGGATCTTGAGACCACGAGCAGCCCATGGAAGGTTCATGCCGCATGATCGATGAATTCGCGAAGGACAACCTGCACGGGAGACTGCGGCGGGACCGCGAGGCGCTGCTCTGGAAACTCGACGGCTTGTCCGAATATGACGCCCGCCGGCCTTTGACGGTGACCGGGACCAACCTCCTCGGCCTGGTCAAACACGTGGCCACCGTCGAGGCCAGGTACTTCGGCGAGGTCTTCGACCGCCCTTCCCCGGAAGCGTTGCCCCGGTGGCAGGACTACAACGGCGGCGATCTGTGGGCGGCCGAGGACGAGACCCGCGATCAGATCATCGGGTTCTACCGGCGCACGTGGGAACACTCGGACGCGACGATCAACGAGCTTCCCCTCGACGTCCCCGGCCACGTGCCGTGGTGGCCGGAGCCTTATGCCGACACGAACCTGTTCGCCGTCATGGTCCATGTCCTCGGTGAGTCCAACCGGCATGCCGGGCACGCCGATATCCTGCGCGAGGGCCTCGACGGCCGGACCGGGTTGCGCCCCGAACACGAGAAGCAGATCGACGAGGAAGCCCGTGCGGCCTACCGCGCGAAGATCGAGCAGGCCGCCAGGTCGGCCGCACCGATCAAGGCTTAGAGGTTGTCTCACGTGACTTGATGTTCGTGCGGCATGCTGCCCTGGCGACCTCGTCGGCGTCAGCCCATGGGGAATTCGCCGCCGTCCACGACGATATTCCTCCCGGTCAGCCAGCTCGCCCGGTCGGACACGAGGAACAGCACCGCGTGGGCGATGTCGTCTGGCCGGACATCGCGCCCCAGCGGCGCGGTGCCGTTGCCTTCGCCGGGTCGCGCGCCACCCGCGTTGTGGACCAGGATGTCCACCCCGCCGAGCAGGTCCCGCGCGGCCGCGGCCGGCGTCTCCGCTCCGGCCCGGGTCCGCACGTCGGCCTCCACGAAAGTGGCTCCCTCCGGCACTGTGCCCCTCGCCGACCTGGCGGTCGTGAGCACGTCGGCGCCCGCGTCCGGGAATTGGCGTACGACGGCCGCTCCGATTCCGCGAGAACCACCCGTGACCAGGGCCCGCTCTCCCGCGAGTTCTCGATTTCCCGAATGAGAGGCAAAGACCAAATGTCAGCAGGTGCCATAGGGAATTCCTATGGCACGCCGGTCCCTGCGCCAGTGAGCGTTTTCAGCGGCGGCGCCCCGCCGCCGCACCTCCGGGCCCGAGTTCCTTCAGGCCGCCGGTGATCTCCCGATGCGGGCCGCGGGGGCTATACCGGCTCGCACTGTCCCGAGTCCTGCAATTCGGAGCAGAGGCCGTGGCCGTACTCGCGCAGGATGTCCCTGCCGCTCTGCTGGGTGAGGAAGGTCAGGAAGGCCGCGGCGACCGAGCCCGGGGGCGCCTCGCCGTACGTGTAGGCGAACTCGGTCTGCCAGTACGGGTAGCCGGCCTCCTCGACGCTCTCCGCCGTCGGCTTCTTGCCGTCGATCTTCAGCTTGACGAGGCTGTCACCGGCTTCGCGTTCGTCCACTCTGCTCGCCTCGCTGTAGCCGAGGCCACCGGTGGTCGTGGCAGTCCTGTCCAGCAGCGTGCCCGTGCTGTCGACCTCGCAGCGGCCGTACTCGTCCTGCTTCAGGGCCGCGCAGTCGGTCACGGTGAACTGCGGATGCTGATGGCCGTCCAGGACGCGCTCGACAAGGGCGCTGCGGGTGCCCGAGTTGGAGTCCCGGCTGATGAGATGTATGGGGATCTTGTTGCCGCCCACCTCGGACCAGTACGTGGTCTCTCCGGAGTAGATGCTGCGAATTTGTTCGAGGTTCAGGTTCTCGACGCCCGCGTCCTTGTTCACCACGAGGGTGAACACGGAGATGGCCACGGGCTGGGGGATCAGCCGGGGATGGCCGTCGGAGACGAGGCCGTCGGTGAAGGCGATGTGGTCATCGAGCCCGTCGCCGACGGGGACCTTGGCGTCCCGGCCGGCTTTCTCCAGGTCGTTGATGCCGTTGGTGCTGCCGTCGAAAGTGTCGTCCTCAAGGGGGATCGCCACGCCCGCCCCCGCGCACCGGTCCAGATAGTCCTCGGCGACGGCCCGCACGGCCGGGGCGAGCGCGGTGGAACCGTGCAGGCGCAGGGTTCCGTCGGCGCAGTCCAGCGGCGGTGGGTCGGCGCGCAGAAACACCAAGAGGCTCTGGGTCAGGACGCCGAGTGCCAGCAGGGCGATGCCCAGCCGCGCCGCCGGCGAAGCGAACGTATGGCTCTCGGTCCTGGCCATCTTGAACCGGAAATAGCCGGCCACCCGGTCGATCCAGGTGATGCGCCGCCCGCTGACGTCGCCACGGAACTCCGGGTCGGGGAAAGTGTCGCGCTGGTCGCCGGACCTGCGTTCCAGGACGGCGAGCACCTTGTAGTGGGCACGGGAGTTGAGCATCGCCTTCGGCAGTCTGATGACCCCGGCGTCGGTGTCGTCGTCGATGGCGAACCCGGCCTGCCCCTCGGCCGGCTCGGTGAAGAAGTCCTGCAGTTCGGGCTGGCTCAGATAGGTCACCACGAGGCCCACCACCCGGCGGCCGCGGAACGTGACCCGTATGCCGCTCGGGTCGCCGGCGGGCGTCATGTAGTCGTCCTCGCGGATCTCGGCCCAGCCCGCGTTCTCGATGCGCAGCAGCACGAACGACGGGTCGGTCAGCCTGCTGCCGTTCTCCCGCATGTTCTGCAGGACCTCCGCGTACGGCGAGTGGGTCACGTCCGCGGCCAGCGCGTCCATCTGCACGCGGTAGCCGAGCCGCTTGCGTCCGACGACGGCGAACTCCCATACGAAGGCCGCGGTGGGGATCACGATGCTGACGATGGCGACCGTCGTCTCGAAACTGGGCAGTTCCACCGCCGAACTCCCTTGATGCATGGCGCAGTTGGTTTAGGGAGACCCAGAGTGGCGAGTGGGGCGGCCTGTTGCCACGCCTACCGGGATCCAGGAGCAAGAATTCGGGCGGTCGAGATGTCTGGGATACGTGCTGTTCGCCTGGCGTATGCCTCGTACGCGAGTTCCGGAACGGTCGGTCCCGGGCCCTGCCGCCGCGCGCCGCCTCAAGGCGTGACGAGGGCGGCCCGGTACGCCGCCGCCTCACGTCGCGTTCAGCGCCACCGTCGGGTGGAGGCGGGAGGCGCGGATCGCCGGACAGAGGCCCGCCGAGCTGCGCGACGGGCTCACCTCCCTCGTGCAGCATCTGGACGGCTGCACGGTGACCGGAACGGGCACCCGCGTCACAGTGCACCTCGACGGCCGCTACACGGAGTCGGGGCGCGACCAGGGCACGGGGCAGCTGGTGTGCACGCCGGCGCGCGCCCAGTCCGTACTCGACCCGAAGGTCAGGACGGACGATGTCGAGGTGACCCCGCGGCCGTCCGACGGACCCGCGCTGGGCCCGTACCGGTGTGCGGAATTCCTCAACGGGTGAGGCATGGTGGATGAGTTCGTGGCGGCGTTCCGGGTGGAGCGGGCCGCTGCGCGTCAGCCGGATGAAGGAGAACCGCGCCCTGCCTGCCGCGTGAATTCCCAGGCCCGTGTCCGCGACGTCGCCCCACCTATCCGCGCGGCCTCCTACTCGTTCAGGACCGCTCCGGGATCCGGGCGCCCGCGCCGCCCACCCGGACGCGCGGGTCGTCCGGCCGCAGCTCCACCGTCAGCACTCCCGGGCGGCCCATGTCCGCGCCCTGGTGCAGGGTGAGCACCGACTCGCCCGGTACGACGCCGAGTTCACGCGCGTACGCGCCGAACGCCGCCGCCGCGGCCCCCGTCGCCGGATCCTCGACCACGCCGCCCACCGGGAAGGGGTCGCGGACATGGAAGACGGTCGCCGACTCCCGCCAGACCAGCTGAATGGTCGTCAGATCCAGCCGGGTCATGAGCCTTTCGAGGCGATCGAAGTCGTACGAGAGATCCGCCAGCCGGGCCCGCGTCGCGGCGGCCAGGACGAGGTGGCGGGCTCCGGCGAAGGCGATACGGGACGGCAGCGCCGGGTCGAGATCGGTCGCCGGCCAGCGCAGCGCGGCCAGCGCCTCCCGTACGTCCTGGGTGCCCGCCTCCGTGACGTAGGGCTCGACGCTGGTGAGCGTGGCCCGCAGCGCGCCGTCCTGTTCGGTGACCGTCACCGGGACGGTCCCGGCGCGGGTCTCGAAGACGAGATCGCCGGGTCCTGTCCGCTCGGCGAGTGCCACGGCGGTGGCGATCGTGGCGTGTCCGCAGAAGGGGACCTCGGCCTTCGGGCTGAAGTACCGGACGGTGAAGGCCCGGCCCGGCTCGCCGAGGCCCCGCGGCGGGGCGGTCAGAAAGGCGGTCTCGCTGTAGCCCAGCTCCGCCGCGATCGCGAGCATCGCGTCGTCACCGAGCCCGGCCGCGTCCAGGACGACACCGGCCGGGTTGCCGCCCTCCGGGTCGGTCGAGAACGCGGTGTACCGAAGGACCTCGCCGGGGGTTTCGCCGGACGCGGACACGGACGCGGACACGGACGCGGACGGGGACGGGGATGCGGACGGAGGCGGGGACGCGGACGCGGATGCGGAGTGCGGGCTCATGTTCCGGCCAACAGCGACGGCGGTCCGGCGCATTCCCGCACACCACAAGGCACCCTCGCACCACCCCGCAGCCCCCTCGCGCCCCCCGCCCCCGCGCCCCCGCGCCCTCCTCAGCCCCGGCCCACGAACGGCATCGCCGTCGCCAGCACCGTCGCGAACTGCACATTCGCCTCCAGCGGCAGCTCCGCCATGTGCAGCACCGTCGTGGCCACATCCGCCACATCCATCACCGGTTCCACCGCCAGCTCGCCGTTCGCCTGCATCACGCCCCGCCGCATCCGCTCGGTCATGTCCGTGGCCGCGTTGCCGATATCGATCTGCCCGCAGGCGATCCGGTACGGACGGCCGTCCAGCGAAAGCGACTTGGTGAGCCCGGTCATACCGTGCTTGGTGGCGGTGTAGGCCACCGAGTCCGGGCGGGGCGCGTGTGCCGAGACAGAGCCGTTGTTGATGATCCGGCCGCCCTGCGGGTCCTGCGCCTTCATCAGCCGGAAGGCCGCCTGCGCGCACAGGAACGTACCGGTCAGATTCGTGTCCACCACCTTCCGCCAGGCCGAGTACGGCAGATCCTCCAGGGGCACACCGCCGGGGCCGAACGTGCCCGCGTTGTTGAACAGCAGATCGAGACGGCCGTACCGCTCGCGCACCGCCGCGAACAGCGCGTCCACGTCCTCGGGTTCCGACACATCGGTCCGTACGGACAGCGCGTCGCCCGTCAGGGCGTGGGTCGTCTCCTCCAGCTTCTCGGGCTTGCGGCCCGCCAGTACCACCGACCAGCCCGCGCCGCTCAGCGCCCTCGCGACCGCACGCCCGATGCCGGAGCCGGCACCCGTCACCACGGCGATTCGCCCCTTGGTGTTGATGTTCCGCATGGCGTCCATGGTCAGGCAGGGTACGCGCGTTACGTGGGGTACAACTTGGCGCAGCACGCGGTTCTCATCCAGTCGCCATGCGCATGTTGTGCGCACGACAACGGGGCGTCTTCGCCCCCGACTGCAATGCGAGTGACAGCCGCCGTCAGGGGAGGGGCACATGACACCTGTACTTCGCCACGCACCGGCCAGCCGCAGCACAGCCGGCGGATCCGCACCGGGCAGCACCCACTCCGCCGAGTTCAGAGCCGCCGCCGCGCACCTCGGCCGCCGTCGCTTCCTCACCGGCACCGCTGCCGCCGCCGCGCTCGCCTTCGCCGTCAATCTGCCGGGCACGGGGGTCGCGAGCGCCGCCGAGCTGGACGCCAGGAAGATCACCGAGGACCCGTTCACCCTCGGCGTCGCCTCCGGGGACCCGAGCCCCGACAGCGTGCTGCTCTGGACCCGGCTCGCGCCCCGCCCGTACGAGGCCGACGGCGGTCTGCCCGCCTACCGGGTCTCCGTACGGTGGGAGCTGGCCCACGACGCGGCCTTCAAGCGGATCGCCAAGCGCGGAGAGACCGACGCGCACCCCGAGTTCAACCACAGCGTGCACGTCGAGGTCCCCGGTCTCGCGCCGGGCCGGGTGTACTACTTCCGCTTCCGCACCGGCAGTTGGATCAGCGAGGTCGGCCGGACCCGTACCGCGCCCGCCGCGAACGCCAGGACGAGCGCGCTGTCCTTCGCCGCCGTCTCCTGCCAGGCCTACCACGACGGCTACTTCACCGCGTACAAGCACCTCGCGGCCGAAGACCTCGACGTGGTCTTCCACCTCGGCGACTACCTCTACGAGTACGCCGTCAACTCCGTGGGCGGCGCCCGCAATTACCAGGACCGCGAGCTGCCCGCGCACTTCAACCGCGAGACGGTCACGCTGGACGACTACCGGATGCGCTACGGCCTCTACAAGTCCGACCCGGATCTGCGGGCCGCGCACGCCGCGCACCCCTTCGTCGTCACCTGGGACGACCACGAGACCGAGAACAACTACGCGGGCGACGTCCCCGAGAACGACGTGCCGCCGGAGGAGTTCCTGCTGCGCCGGGCCTCCGCGTACCGCGCGTACTGGGAGAACCAGCCGTTGCGCGCCCCGCAGCGGCCCAACGGCCCGGACATGCGGCTCTACCGCAGGCTGCGCTTCGGACGGCTCGCGCAGTTCGACATCCTCGACACCCGCCAGTACCGCGACGACCAGGCGTACGGCGACGGCTGGCAGCTGCCAGGCCCGGAGTCCGAGGACCCGGGGCGCACGATGACAGGACCGGTCCAGGAGCGCTGGCTGCTGGACGGCTGGAAGAAGTCCACGGCGACCTGGAACGTCGTACCCCAGCAGGTGACCTTCGCCCGGCGCCGCAATCTGCCGACGGCCGACCACAAGCTGTCGATGGACTCGTGGGACGGCTACCCCGCCTCCCGGCAGCGGCTGCTGAACGGGGTCGAGGCGGCCGGTCTCAAGAACTTCATGGTGCTGACCGGTGACGTACACACCGGCTACGCGTACGACCTGAAGAAGGACTGGGACAACCCGGGGTCGCGCACGCTCGGCACCGAGATCGTCGCCACCTCGATCTCCAGCGGCAAGGACGGCACGGACCGGCCCTCCAACTGGGCCACGTTCATGGAGGCCAACCCGCACATGAGGTTCTACAACGGGCGGCGCGGTTACGTCACGGTGGCGCTCGGTGAGCGGCGGGCGCGGGCGGACTTCAAGACGGTCGAGGTCATCACGACACCCGGCGCCCCGGTCACGACGGCGGCGTCCTTCGTGACCGAGGCGGGCGATCCGGGGCTCAAGCCGGTCTGACGCGGTTCAGGCCCGGAGCGGTCCGACGCGTTCGGACCCGGAGCGGTCCGACGGGTCAGGCCGCTCCGCCGCCGTCGTCGGCGGGGAAGCGGACGCCGATACGGTCCCGTACCGCGTCGAGCGTCCGCATCACCGCGAGCGTGCCGTCCAGCGGCACCAGCGGGGATTCGGTCACTCCGGCCCGCAGACAGCGCATCACCTCGGCCGCCTCGTACTGGAGGCCGTGCAGTGCGCCGTCGCCGGTGAACTCCTCGGGCTCCGCGCCGTCCCGGTGCAGTACGAACCGCTCCGTCGAGAAGAAACCGGACGGCACCTCGATCCGGCCCGCCGTGCCCGTCACCGTCGCCGTCACCGGAGTCCCGGCCGTCACCGAGCAGGTGAGCAGCGCCGTCGCCCCGGAGTCCCAGCCCAGCAGCATCCCGGTGTTGAGGTCGACGCCCTCGGGCGAGAGCAGCGCGTCGGCCTGGACGCGGTCGGGCTCGCCCAGCAGCAGGTGTGCGAAGGAGACCGGGTAGACGCCGAGATCGAGTACCGCTCCGCCGCCGAGCGCCGGGTCGCGCAGCCGGTGGTCGGCGGCGAACGGGCCCTGGAGACCGAAGTCGGCCTGGACGGTACGGATCTCGCCGATCGCGCCGTCCCTGACCAGCTCCACCAGCCGCAGGATGACGGGGTTGCAGTACATCCACATGGCTTCCATCAGGAAGAGACCGCGCTCCCGGGCGAGCGACACCAGCTCACCGGCCTCGCGCGCGTTGAGCGTGAACGCCTTCTCGCACAGCACCGGCTTTCCGGCGGCCAGGGCCAGTCCGGCGGCGGCCCGGTGCGCGGAGTGCGGGGTCGCCACGTAGACGACGTCCACCTCCTCGTCGGCGACGAGCGCGGCCCAGTCGCCGTACGCCCGGGGGATCCCGAACCGGCTCGCGAACTCCTTCGCGGACGCGTCGCTGCGGGAGGCCACCGCCACCACCTCGGCGTCCGGCAGCTCCTGTACGTCCGTGGTGAACCGCGCGGCGATCCCGCCCGTCGCCAGCACACCCCACCGGACGGCGCTCCCGGGCGACGTCCCTCGCGGCACCTGTGGCGACACCTGTGGCGACACCTGTTGCGAACCCTGTTGTGACATCTGTCCCGTTGTCATGGCTGCCCCAAATAAAGGTCTCGACCGCTCCCGCTGAGCTGAGAGCATAGGTACGGATTCAACGACATGGAGACAGGAATGCCGGACGGCGGCCGAACCACCGAAGGACGTAAAGGACATATAGCGCCCGAGCAGCGTCGCTCGGCACCGATTCCGGATCAGCGGCAGGCACCCCCGCAAGCACCCTCACAAGCCCCGCAGGCACCCCCGCGGGAGCATGTCCCCGCCGCGCGCCGCGCCGGGCTGCTGGTCACCCTCGTACTCGGCGGGCTCACCGCGCTGCCGCCGCTGTCCATGGACATGTACCTGCCGGCCCTGCCGGAGGTCACCCGCTCGCTGAACTCACCGGCGGCGACGGTTCAGATCACCCTCACCGCGTGTTTGGCGGGAATGGCGCTCGGCCAGATCGTGGTCGGCCCGATGAGCGACAAGTGGGGGCGGCGCCGGCCCCTGCTGTTCGGCATGATCGTCTACGTACTCGCCACCGCCATCTGCGCCCTCGCGCCCACCACTGAACTTCTCATCGGATTCCGCCTCTTGCAGGGTCTCGCGGGCGCTGCGGGCATCGTGATCGCCCGCGCGGTGGTCCGTGATCTCTACGACGGCGTGGAGATGGCGCGCTTCTTCTCCACCCTGATGCTGATCTCCGGCGTCGCGCCGGTCATCGCGCCCGTGATCGGCGGACAGGTGCTGCGCCTCACCGACTGGCGTGGCATCTTCGCCGTCCTGACGGTGGTCGGCGTCATCCTCACGCTGGTCGTCTGGAAGTGGCTGCACGAGACGCTGCCGCCGGAGAGGCGGCACAGCGGCGGCACCGTCGCGGCGCTGCGTACGATGCGCGGGCTGATCGCGGACCGGATCTTCACCGGCTACATGCTGGCGGGCGGTCTGGCCTTCGCGGCGCTGTTCGCGTACGTCGCGGCCTCGCCATTCGTGGTGCAGGAGATCTACGGCGCCTCGCCGCAGACCTTCAGCCTGCTCTTCGGCGTCAACTCCATCGGTCTGATCGCCGTCGGCCAGATCAACGGCAAGGTGCTCGTCGGCAGGGTCAGCATGGACCGGGTGCTGGGCTTCGGGCTCATGGTCATCACCGTCGCCGCGCTGGCGCTGCTGCTGATGACCTCCGGAGTGTTCGGAGCGGTGGGGCTCTTCCCGGTCGCGGCGGCGCTGTTCGTGCTGATGTCCGCGATGGGGCTCGCGATGCCCAACACCAATGCCTCGGCGCTGATGCGGACGCCGCACGCCGCGGGCTCGGCGTCCGCGCTGATCGGTACGTCGTCGTTCCTGATCGGTGCCATCGCCTCGCCGCTGGTGGGGATCGCGGGCGAGGACACGGCCGTCCCGATGGCGGTCGTGCAGCTGGTCTGCGCGGTCGGCTCGCTCGGCTGCTTCCTCGGTTTCGTACGGCCGTGGCAGCAGCACCAGCACCAGCACCAGCACCAGCAGCCGCTGGGGCGCCCGGCCGCCGGCGCCTGATCGTCGCTTCGCGGTCTGTCCGCGCCGGGGCTCTGTCCGCGCCGGGGCTCGCTCAGCCCCGGCGCGCTCTCTCAGTCCCGGCGCTCTCCCCGCCCCGGCGCCCGCTCAGTCCCGGCGCAGGTAGCCGATCAGATGCGGGCGGTCCTTCGAGTCCGTCCAGCGGAAGAGCCCGACCCCCGCCCCCTCCGCGCTGGGCAGCCGCACATTGGTCGCCAGGGCCTCGGGCGTGGCGGTCGTCAGGTCCACCTTGACCGGGTTGCCGCCGCCCGCCAGCGCGTCCGCCGTGTTGCGGGCGCTCACCGCGCCGTACGCCGTGCCGTCGTCCGACACGGTGGTCAGGGTCAGCGGCTGGGTGCCGTCCGTCTCCTCGAAGCAGTACGCCTTCTTCTCGTCCAGGTCGAAGGCGAGCCGCCCGGCGATCAGGTAACGGCCGTCGGGAGAGGCGATGAGGCGAGGGTCATCGGCCGGGGTGATGGCCGGCTTACGGCACCGCACCTGCGCCACGGCCTTGCCGGTCGCCGCGTCGTGCACCGCCCAGACCTCGTGCGTACGGGCGTCCGGGGCGCCCTTCTTCTTCTGCCACTTGGCGAGGACGTAGCCGCTCGCCATCGAGGCGGGCACACCCGAGGCGGTGTCGGTGTCCTTCGGCGCGCCCTGCCGGCTGAACCAGCCGCCGCGTACCCAGAACTCCTTGGCCCCGCTGACCAGCAGCCCCTTCTCGGTGACCCCACGCACCTCGGTCAGCTTGCGGCACTCCTTGCAGCCCTTGGGGTAGCCGAGCGAGCCCGGCGGGACCTTGACCACCTCGGCGGTCGCCGGATCGATCACCGCGCTGGTGGCCTTGCCGTCACTGATCAGGATGGCGGGCCCGGCGGCGCTCACCTTCGGCGCGTCTGCCCAGGGAGTCTCGACCCGCTGGCGGGAGCCGTCGGCCGCGTTGTAGATGTCGAGGGAGACGATGGAATCGGCGGGGCGCAGCGCGTCCGTGTTGAGTTTCCCGTACGACCAGGTGACGAAGTACTCCTGGTCGCCCTTGGTGACGGACAGCAGCCGGGGGAACCGGTCGGGGGAGAACAGCGGTCGCCAGGGCGCCCCGTCCCAGCCGCGCTGCCCGGTCTCGGGGTCGAGCGTCCGCAGCCGGAACCGGTCCGAGCCGACCCGCTCCAGATAGGCGAGACGGTTCGTGTCATGGGCGAGGGCGGCATCGGGGGAGCCGCCGACGATCTCCCAGCCGCGCTCGGTGTCGTACTCGGCGGGAACGCTGAGCCGAGGCGCCCGGTCCAGGACGTTCGACACCGGCTTCTCGGCCGCGCCGTCGTCCTTCGTGCCGGCGGCCTTGTTTCCGCCTCCGCCGCAGGTGGCGAGCAGGAGCAGCAGTGCCAGCACGACCACCCCGCCGACGAGGATCATACGGACGATCCGCTGTCTCATGGTCCCCGTGCTGGGCGGCCGGTACTGTCTCACGCGCAGTCTCATGTGTCCCCAGTGAGAGGGCTACGGGGTAAGGATCGCCAGCGTAGCAACTGCTTCTGTGCCCCTCGCAGTTCGATCCGCGCACCCGGGCGCGCTGTGTCCGTTTCCCGGTCCGGGGTGCCCGCTTGTCCTCCCGGTGGCGCCCGCTGCCCGTCTCCGGGCCTAAAATTCGTTGGTGAACGCCACCCTCTCCACCGCCGAAGCGCTGCGCGCCGCGCTCGCCGGACTCCTCGACGGGCTGCCGCCCAAGCAGGCCGCCCAGGCCGTCGACCGGCTGATCGCCAACTACCGGGGCACCACCCCGACGGACGCGCCCGTGCTCCGGGACCGGTCCGATGTCGCCGCGTACGCCGCGTACCGGATGCCGGCCACCTTCGAGGCGGTACGGGCCGCGCTGGACGCACTGGCCGACGCGGCGCCCGAGTGGGCGCCCGAAAGCCATCTCGATGTGGGCGGCGGCACGGGCAGCGGGGTCTGGGCGGCGGACGCGGTCTGGGCGGAGGGCGGTGATTCCCGTACCACCACGGTTCTGGACTGGGCGGAACCCGCGCTGGCCCTGGGCCGCGAACTGGCCGCCGCCACGGACGCGCCCGCGCTGCGCGCCGCCGAGTGGCGCCGGGCCAGGATCGACGCGGCGCTGAAGCTGCCGGAGAGCGATCTCGTGACGGTCTCGTACGTACTGAACGAACTCACCGAACGCGACCGCACCGCACTCGTCGCCGAGGCGGCACGAGCCGGGCAGGCCGTGGTGATCGTGGAACCCGGTACGCCCGACGGCTATCTGAGGATCATCGAGGCCCGCGATCAGCTCATCGCGGCGGGCTACCGAATCGCCGCCCCCTGCCCGCACGATGGCGCCTGCCCGATCGAACGGGGCACGGACTGGTGCCACTTCGCGGCGCGGGTCAGCCGCTCCTCCCTGCACCGCCAGGTCAAGGGCGGCTCACTGCCGTACGAGGACGAGAAGTTCAGCTATGTCGCGGCGGTCCGCTTCGACGCGCACCCGGCGCCGGCCCGGGTGACGCGGAAGCCACAGATCCGCAAGGGCCAGGTGCTTCTGGACCTGTGTACGAGGGATGACGGCCTGCGCCGCGAGACGGTCACCAAGCGCCACGGCACCCAGTACCGAGCGGCGAGAAACACGGAGTGGGGCGACGCCTGGCCGCAAGCGTGACTTCGAGGACCCGCCTTGGGGCGCCCCGCGCGTGGGTTGCCTTCCGGTGTTCTCCAGTGGAACGCGAGGCAGCCCGGGAGTGACATGTTCGCCCCGGGCAACTGAAGTGCCGTCTCGACACAACCGCCGTCGCGGCGCCGCTGTCTAAGCGTGTGGTCCGGGACAACGACCGACCGCACCCGACTCGCCGCCCACAGCGGCGACGACGGCTTCACCGGCGCCGACGGCGCCAGGCATGACCACTACAGCTCCGAGAAGGGTCACTTCCGCATGCGTAAGCACGGAATCATCGCCGCCGCCACCCTCGCCCTCGCCCTGAGCGGGGCCGTATTAGCCGCACCCGCCGCCCAGGCGGACACGACAGCCGTGACGGGCCCGGCGACCTTCGTCCACGACGACGGCGCGCTCTGGTACAAGGCCGCCGACGGACAGACGAACCACGTGAAGGTCTCCGTGGAGGACATCGACGTCGACCCCTCCGACTTCGGGTCCGATTACCTCATCACCTTCCATGACCAGGTCGAGATGGCCATCGACGCGTCCGCGAGCGAGTGGGACGACTGCGTGTACCCCTCGGCGACCGATCACACCGTCGTCCAGTGCACGATCGCCGCCCCGCTGGGCTCCGACGACTCGACCACGTACGAGGTCGACCTCGGCGACGGCGACGACACGGCGACGATCACCTCCGACAGCAGCGCCATCGCCGCGATCCACGGCGGCTCGGGCGACGATGTCCTCAAGGGCACCGGACAGAACCAGTTCAACGGCGGCGACGGCAACGACCGCATCGACGGCGGCAACGGCCTCGGCGCCGACGGTGGCGCCGGCGACGACATCCTCACCGGCGCCTGCCAGTACATATGCCGGGGCGGCGCCGGAAACGACTCCGTCACCGGAACCGGCGAGATCAACACCCTGTTCGGTGACGACGGCAACGACATCCTGCGCGCCGGCGGCGACAACGACGAGGTCTACGGCGGCAAGGGCAACGACAAGCTGTACGGCGAAGCGGGCAACGACACGATGTACGGCAACAGCGGCGACGACGTGCTGTACGGCGGTCCGGGCAACGACACGCTCTCGGGCGGACCGGGCAAGAACAAGGTGTACCAGGACTGAGAGCACTGAGAGCCGGGCCGTGTCACCCGTGGGGGAGCACCGTCCCCTCACGGGTGTGCCGGTTACTGGGTGGGGCGTGCGGCGAACGCGACGAAGTCGTTCCAGGCGGTGGGGGTGAGCAGGAGGACGGGGCCGGTGGGGGACTTGCTGTCGCGTACGGGGACGATGCCGGAGGAGGCGAAGGTGCGGGTGAACTCGACGCACTCGCCGCCCTGGCCGCTGCTGTAGCTGGACTTCTCCCACTGTGCGCCGGAGAGATCGAGTGTGCTCATCAGGTCCAGTCCTCCATTACCTTGCGCAACATGACGACCGACTCTTCCGGACCGAGCGCGTCGGCTCGCAATCGATCGTAGAGCACGCTCGCATCTTTCACGGTCTTCCGGGAGTCGGTCACATGGCCTGCCCCCAGCGTCTCTTGGTAGAGCATGTCGGGCTCATCGTCGGTGAACTTCAGCAGCGTGAAACCCAAGTGCCAGGACATGGCCCCTGAACTGAACGGGAGCACCTGAAGGGTGAAGCGAGGAGACTCCGCTTCCTTGATCAGGTGTGCCATCTGCTCAGCCATCACCGCCGGACTGCCGACCACACGCCGTAGGCAGGACTCGTCCAGGACGACCCAGACCAGCGGGGGATTCTCGCGCTCCAGTACCTGACGACGCTTCATTCGTAGCCCAACCCTGACAGCGATGTCCTCCGGGGTGTCGGTCGGATTCGCCTTTCGGAAGACGGCCTGAGCGTACGCCTCGGTCTGCAACAGACCCGCTACCAGCCCGTTGCTGAAGTTCAGGGTTGCGGACGCCTGCCGTTCGAGCAAGACGTACGGCTCGAACCAGTCCGGATAGCCGCCCTTCTCCGCGCAGCGGTCCCGTAGCCGGGCGAACGTACGTGGCGTACCGAAGACTTGGTCGCAGCCGGCGGCGAACTCCGGGCTCGCCATCCGGTCTCCCGCCTCCACCTTCGCCACGTACTGCTGCCCGTACCGCGCCGGTGCGCCCACCTCCCGCTGGCTCAGCCCTCTGGCCAGCCGCCACTCCCGTACCTCGTTGCCGAAGTAGGCAGCTCCACTGACCGGTCCCACCGGCCCTTTCCGTTCGTCCGCCATGCCTCTTTCTCCTTCACCCCAGGCCCGTTGACGTGCGTTCAACCCTGTTCGGCGAAGGCACGCATGCCGAATCTTGAACACACACAGTAATGCCACGACGACGGAGGGGTGCAGCAATGGCAGAGAGGGAAGCACCGGCCTCGGCCACCGAGGACTGCGAGGTGGTCGTGCTGACCCCCGAGTGGGTGCCATGGGAATTCGCTGAGCCGACACCGGAGTTGGCGCGGCGCGTGGAGCGCGGACTGCGGAGGCTGGCCGATGAAGCGAAGTGAGGCGC
Source organism: Streptomyces sp. NPDC056835 (assembly GCF_042789485.1). NCBI lineage: Bacteria > Bacillati > Actinomycetota > Actinomycetes > Kitasatosporales > Streptomycetaceae > Streptomyces > Streptomyces sp. NPDC056835. The sequence continues at coordinate 167,623 of NZ_JBHUBB010000001.1, read as the reverse complement.
GCAGGCGTCTGTCGCTGATGATCGCCGCGTACGGGGTGGACGGTTCGCTCGTCGTACCGAATTCCGTGTACGACGCCAGCGCCGAGGGCGCGGACCTCGCTCCCGGGGACGCGCTCAAGTGGCCGCCGTGCGCCTGCGGTCACCCGTCGTGCCCTGACTCGGCACCCCGCCCCGGCGAGGACGAGCGATGACCGTATACCTACCGGCACTTGAGCCGACTCCCGCAACCGGGTGCGACGTGTGCGCGGCGCTCTGCCGACAGCGCGAGGAAGCGCGAGCCGTCGGCGATGGCCGCATGGTGCGCGACTGGAACGACGAACTCCGCAATCACCCGCATCGCCGCGCGGAGGACTGGAAATGAGCCCTCTCGCGCGCCCGCGCCCGCGACCGCTTCCGGTGTCGCGGCCGGGACCTGGCGAACTCCGCGTCGGGATGGCGGTGTTCGACCGTCACTACGACATGCCGGCGGAGATCACCGGCTTCGCCGGCCCGATGGTCCTCCTGACACGCCCCACCGGCCTCCGCTGGCGGGTGCACCACATCTCGCTCCGCCCCGCCACGCCGTACGAGGAACGCCAACTCCTCGCTCTCGCGGCCCTCCACAGAACACGCCTGAGGGGCCGCTGAAGCCGTTCTATGCGACTTCGTGACTTGAGCCGCGCCCGCCTTGTAGTGCGGGTGACACCGTCCGTAACTTTCTGAGCACACAGACCGGAGGAGGTCCGAGTGGAAGAACTGCGGGTGATGGCAAGTGCGGGAACGGCGAGTGCCCGACCGTGTACGCCACACCAGAACCCGGCGGACATTGACAAGTATCTCGCATGGCGGGATCTCGCCCTGGAAAGCGCAGTACCGTTCAGTGCCCATAGAACCTGAAAAGCGAGTACGCGAGCGGAGAGATCTGGCGGAGGCCCTTCGGGGCCTTCGTCGTGCTTCCGGTCTGAGTGGCGAGCGGTTGGCGCTTCGCTGCAACATGAGTCAAACGAAGATCAGCCGTATCGAAACAGGCAGAGCGCTTCCGACGGTTCTGGACGTCGAACGCATCCTCAAGGCGCTTGCCGTACCCAATGAAGTCGCCGAGGAGATTCTTGGTTTGACCCGTAGGGCGAACGTTGATTACGTGTCTTGGCGCGCGCACGCGAGGGTCGGCCTCTACCACAAGCAGGCGGAGCTGAAAGCCCTTGAGTCCTCGGCGCGTGTGATACGGCATTTCTTGCCGGCCGTTCCCACGGGCCTGCTTCATGTCCGTGAGTATGCGACGGAGACACTGTCGCCGACCGTCGTCGGCGACCCGAAGAGGGACGTCGCGCGAGCGGTACAGACACGCCTGGACCGTCAGGCCATCCTGGAGGACACGTCACGGTCCTTCTGGTTTCTGATGACTGAACAGGCTGTCAGGTGGCGGCGTGTGCGTGCCGAGACCATGGCGGCCCAGTGCGCGCACATGGCCCAGGTCAACGGGAAGCCCAATGTGGAGATTGGGATCATTCCCGAAGTGGCGCAGGTTCCGGGCACCCCGATGAATGTCTTCGTCGTGTATGACGACCGTTTGGTGACTGTCGAACTGTTCTCCGGTGAAGTAGTGCTGCGCGATCCGAGAGACATAACCCAGCACCTGAATCTGTTCGATCTTTTTTGGTCGCACGCGCTAACGGGTGGTGATGCCTCCGCCTACTTGGAAGAGGCGTCAACCAGGTTTATGCGTCAACGCGACTAGCGACGAGGAAGGTCTGCGGCGGCCACCGCATCCCGACCCGCCCCCGGCCGCAGCATTGGGCGACGGGGAACGGTCGCGGCTACAGGAGCGGTACCGAGAGGTTGTGGCCGAGTTCCCGCGATCCAATCTGCCGCCCATCGAGACGGCGCACTGGCTGATGAAGTCCAGGACTTCCGTCCTGGGTACCTGGGAGGAGCCGAAGGAAGCGGCGGCCTGGCTCGGCGACCGACTGGTTGAATTCGCGCCCCGCTTCGACTCGCACGCGGTCCGGGACACCACGCACCTGAGCATGCTCGTCAACTCTGCCGTCGAACGGCTCGGATGGGGTGGTGACGTGTCCATGGGTATCTACCTCGAACGTCCCTCGTTCCTGTCCCTGGCGCTGGTGACGTGCTCCCCGAACCGTTCGGTTCCTGAACTGGTCTGCCCTCGCCGACTGGCGAGTGACGGCCTGTGAGCCATCCGCACGTCGATCGGGTCCGGCGGAATCCCTGACGTCAACCCGACCGACTCCCTGCTCAGCTGATGCTCGTCCCCTGATCGGGCCACCGTGACGCCTCTTCGCGCAGGGCGTTGATCTTGCGCGAGGCCTTGAGGAAGGCGTAGTCGATCTCACCGTCCATGGGGCGAGACCTGTGACTCTTGACGTCCACCAGAAGCCGACGGGGCGGTTCGTCGGTGTCGAAGCCGAAGACGTATTCGACGGAATCACCTGTCTCGGCGACCTTGCGGAAATATACGAACGAGGCCATCACCACTCATCTTCCAGGTCTCGCAGGCAGGGTAGTCACGGCGTCGCCGCGCGGAAGAGGGTGAGGAGGGCCTGAGCCGGCGGACTGTCCGCGTCGAAGAACTGCGTGGCCGGCGTGGGTGGGACGGCTGTTCCGTGCATGCGGATCTCGTGGCAGTTGAAGCAGAACGCCGCCTCGAACAGGGCCAGTTCGAGGGAGTTCTCATAGGCGCGAACGCTCCAGCCCGGAGAGAAGCCACAGCGGTGCTGTTCGCCGCTTGGCAGGCTCCCGATCAGGGCCAGGGCGTTGGACGCTTCGTTCCCGGCCCAATGGGCGACCACTCTGCCGGGGTACGGGGCACCTTGCTTGGTCGGGAGGGCGGAGATCCGTACGACCTCGATCAACGCGGTGGCGGCCACGGCTTCGGCGGGGAGACGCATGAGCACAGTCTCCCGCCGAACTGCTCCCGCCGAACTGCTCCCGCCCAACCGCTGTCGGATCAGACGGCGATCGGTAGTGGCGCCACGTGGTGCCATCAGTGGTGCCAGAGAGACCCAAGGCTCCATGTGGTGCCGCATTGACGCAACTCGGTGTCGGCATGTTTTCGCAGGTCAGGGTCGTTGGTATGGCCTCGGCGCGCAATCACTCCCCTTGTGGGGTTGCGTGTGGCGCCATGATAGTGCCACTATGGCGTCATGGACCTCACGCCGTATGTCGACAACCTCCGCCGCGAACTCGCGGTGGCCGCCGAAGCCGGTGGCGAAGAAGCCCGCGAGCTGGCCGAGCGGCTTACCGCTCCTCTGGAGTCGGCGACCCGGCTGACGATGCTCAATGTGCTCTCCGCCGCGATGGACGAGATCACCCGCGATCTCGCCCCCGGCTCGGTCGACGTACGGCTGCGCGGGCTCGACCCCAGCTTCGTGGTGACACCGCCGCCCACCTACGGCGGCGATGCCCCCGCGGAACCGGCCGCGACCGTCGAACACCTCAATGCGCCGGCCCCGGCGGACGCCGACGAGGGCAGCACCGCCCGCGTCAATCTGCGTCTGCCGGCCCACCTCAAGGCCCGCGCCGAGGAGGCCGCGGCACGCGAGGGCCTGTCGGTCAACGCGTGGCTGGTGCGCACCGTATCGGCCGCGGTCGACGGCGGCACCCGGCCGCGTACGACGGAGAAGACCCGGACCGTCGGACAGAGCATCACGGGCTGGGTGCGCTAGCCGCGCCCGCGCCCGCGCCCGCACGACTTCATCCCACACCACGTCCCACCAGCGGGGACGCCCCGAAGACCCAAGAGAACGGGACAGCCATGCCTTCTTTCGACACTCCCGAACCGATTTCGGTCACCGCCTACGTGTACGCCGGTTCCATCCAGTTCACCGCGGGCGACCGCCCCGACACCGTCGTTGAGGTGCGGCCCCGCGACCCGAAGAAGGACCTGGACGTACGGACGGCCGACCAGACCGAGGTCGCCCACGCGAGCGGCACCCTGACCGTCACCACGCCCAAGGCCAATCTGCTCGGGCGCGGCGGCACCGTCGACGTGACGGTGGAACTGCCCACGGGCTCGAACATCGACGTGACCGGCGCCGGGGCCAGGGTGCTCGGCGAGGGCCGGCTCGGCGAAGTCCGTGTGACGACTTCGGCGGGTGACGTCCGACTCGACACGACCGGCCCGCTGCACCTGAAGGCGTCGCACGGCTCAAGCACCGTCGACCGGGTCGAGGGCGCGGCCGAGATCATCAGCAGCACCGGCAATGTGCGTGTCGGCCTCGTAGACGGCCCCGCCGTCCTGAAGAACTCGCACGGCACCACGACCGTCGGCGCCGTGACCGGCGAGCTGCGGGTGAACGGCGCCAATGGTGCCATCGACATCGCGCGCGCCGAGGCGTCGGTCACCGGCACCACCACCAACGGCGTCCTGCGCGTCGCCGAAGTCGCTCGCGGCGACGTCCAGCTGGAGACCTCCAACGGCTCCATCGAAGTCGGTATCCGCGAGGGCACCGCCGCCTGGCTCGACGTCAGCTCCAACCGCGGGCAGGTACGCAACGCGCTCGCCGCGTCCGAGGCCCCGGAGGAAATCGAGGACACCGTCAAGATCCGCGCCCGGACCAACTGGGGCAACATCGACGTCCGCCGCGCCCGGCCCTGACCCGCTCCATCTCCTCTCGGATCTCCTTACAGCCAAGTCCACTTCACCACTCACCACGCCTTCGAATGGGAGGGCTCCATGCCTTCTTCTGTCATGCCCACGCCCAGGCAGGGGGACGGTCACCCGTCGCCGGCCGCCGTCTCCACCGTCGGTCTGCGCAAGTCGTACGGGGACAAGCTCGTCCTCGACGGTATCGATCTGCGGATCCCGGCCGGCACCGTGTTCGCACTGCTCGGGCCGAACGGTGCCGGCAAGACCACCGCCGTGAAGATCCTGTCCACACTCATCTCCGCCGACGGCGGGCAGGCCCAGGTCGCTGGTCACGACGTCGCCACAGCGCCGGACGGTGTACGCGCCGCGATCGGCGTCACCGGGCAGTTCTCCGCCGTCGACGGGCTGATCACCGGCGAGGAGAACATGCTCCTCATGGCGGACCTGCACCACCTGTCCAAGCGCGAGGGGCGGCGAGTCGCCGCCGAACTGCTGGAGCGCTTCGACCTCACCGAGGCCGCGAAGAAGCCCGCCTCCACCTACTCCGGCGGCATGAAGCGGCGCCTCGACCTCGCGATGACGCTGGTCGGCAACCCGCGGATCATCTTCCTGGACGAGCCGACCACCGGCCTCGACCCGCGCGCCCGCCACAACATGTGGGGCATCATCCGCGGCCTCGTCTCCGACGGCGTCACCGTCTTCCTCACCACCCAGTACCTGGAGGAGGCCGACGAACTCGCCGACCGCATCGCCGTGCTCAACGACGGCAAGATCGCCGCCGAGGGCACCGCCGAGGAGCTGAAGCGGCTGATCCCCGGCGGACACGTCCGGCTCCGCTTCACCGACCCGGCGGCGTACCAGTCCGCCGCCTCCGCTCTGCGCGAGACCACCCGGGACGACGAGGCACTGTCGCTGTCCATCCCCAGCGACGGCAGCCAGCGCGAGCTGCGCTCCCTCCTCGACTGGCTGGACGCGGCCGGCATCGAGGCGGACGAACTGACCGTGCACACCCCCGACCTCGATGACGTCTTCTTCGCCCTGACCGGCCCGGCCAACGTCCCCAACCAGGCCAACGTCCCCAACCAGCCCAACCAGCCCAAGGAGAACGTCCGATGAGCGCCCTCTCCCTCGCCGTACGCGACTCGAACACCATGCTGCGCCGCAACCTCCTGCACGCCTGGCGCTACCCGTCCGCGACCCTGAACCTGCTGCTCACGCCGATCATGCTGCTACTGCTCTTCGTCTACATCTTCGGCGACGTGATGAGCGCGGGCATCGGCGGCGGCGGAGCGGACCGCTCCGAGTACATCGCCTATATCGTCCCGGGCCTGCTGCTGATGACCGTCGGCAGCACCGTGATCGGGGCCGCGGTGTACATCTCCATGGACATGACCGAGGGCCTCATCGCCCGCTTCCGCACGATGGCGATCTACCGAGGCTCGCTGCTCATCGGGCACGTCGTCGGCAGCGTGCTGCAGTCGATCGCCAGCGTGGTCCTCGTCGGCGCCGTCGGTGTGGCCATCGGCTTCCGCTCCACCGACGCCACGGCACTGGAGTGGATCGCGGCGTTCGGGCTGATCACACTGTTCGCCCTGGCGCTCACCTGGATCGCGGTCGGCATGGGGATGGCCAGCCCGAACCCCGAGGCGGCCAGCAACAGCGCGATGCCGCTGATCCTCCTGCCGCTCATCTCCAGCGCCTTCATCCCCGCCGACACGATGCCGGGCTGGTTCCAGCCGATCGCCGAGTACCAGCCGTTCACCCCGGCCATCGAAACCCTGCGCGGCCTGCTGCTCGGCACGGAGATCGGCGACAACGGGTGGATCGCGCTCACCTGGTGCGTCGGCCTGATCGTGCTCGGCTACTGGTGGTCCACGTCGCTGTTCAACCGCGATTCCACGCGCTGAGCACCGGAACACACCAGCGCGGGGTGCTCACTCACCGGCGGGGAGTGAGCACCCCGCCCTGGTGTGTTCCGGCGGCGTTCGTCGGCAAGGACCCGACGGGGCCCTGAGCACCGGCGGTCGCTAGTCTGCCCGAATGCGTAACGGGGGCAGTGACACGAGCAGCGACACGAGCAGCGACACGAACAGCGACAGCGGCGGTCTGTCGCACCGGCTGAGGAAGCACTGGCCGCTCGCCCTGGGGGTGGCGGTCGTAGTGCTGGCGGGCGCGGTGGTGATTCCGCTGGCCGTCGCCGACGGTGACGACGAGTCCTGTTGGCGACTGCCCGCCTCGGCGCGAGCCCTCGCCGACGACCCGGCGGCGGCCACGAAGGCCCTCGACCCCGGTGGCGAGGTCGCCCGCCTCGGGGCCGCGAAGGAACTACTGGCGCATGAGAGGGTGTGCGGCGACGGCGCCCGTGTGCTGGGCCGCATCGTGGACGGGGCGACCCGTTCCACGGGACCCGGCGAGCCGCACACCACGGCGCAGGCCGGAAGCGCCTACGCGGTGGCCTCCGCGCTCCACGACATCGAACTGCCCGCGGGGCTCGCGCCGGGCGTGGCCCGGATGCTGGCCGAGCATGTCGTGGACGCCGGGCGTGAGGACCGTTTCGACGATCGCGCGAGCGGCCTCGTGGTAGCTCCCGAAGAGGTACGGCTCGACGAGAACGGTTATGTGTGGCTCGGTCGCTTCCTCGCCCCCGGCGAGGCGCACGCCGCTTTCGAGTACGCCTACGATCTCGCGGACGCGGAAGCCGACATCGAGTTCCTGGTCGCCGAACTCGCCCAGGACCCCGAGGCGTTCGCGATCCTCTACGACGCCCAGCGTGCCTACCTCGCGCACTACCTGGAGCGGCTGACCGACGACGGCGGCGACCCCGCCTTCCGCGCCTCGCCCGACAAGGATCGGTACGACTCGGACGCGACGACCTGGACCGGCAACGATCTTGAAGACCTGGCGAACCGGGTCGGTGACCTCATGAAATACCGTGCCAGCTACGCCAGGGACGGAACGATTCCCGATCTCGCCGCCTTCGACGCGTCAGTGCGTTCCCACACCCGGGGGGCGTTCCGTCCCGCGTCGGAGCGGCTGGACACCCGGCCGCCGATGGGCGACATCGCCCGCCGGCCGGTCAGCGGGCCGGTGCGCGGTGATCTGATGGACGGACGGCACCAGCTGTTCACGGTGCTGGACAGCTGGGCGGCGGAACGGAACGTACCGTCGCAACGCGCCCGTGAGATAAGGCAATCGATGGATGACGCGTATGTCCGCGCTCTCTGGCTGAGGTAGTGACGTCGCGGGTCCCACGACGACGTCAGAAGGAGAAGCGCAGGCCGGAGCAGCCACGCCGGCTCACCTCATCCTCCGCGAACCGCGTGAACATCCGCTGCCGCGCCGCCTTGTCGACCCCCGGAGTGTCATCGGACGTGTCGAGCGCGTAGTTGGCGGCCTCGCCGCCGCAGCGGGCGGTGGCCGTCATGGAAAGGCGCTCGTACTGGGAGTTCAGGGAAGTGAGCCGGTTGCTCCAGTCGCCGTACCAGGAGACGAAGACCATCCGGGACACCTGCTCCCCGGACTCCCCGTCCCCGTAGAACAGGTCGCATCGCCCCGTGGGGGCCGAGCGGTTCGTGCCCACGTCCACCCGCCAGTCCGCGCTCTCGGCCGGCCCGGACCCGGTCACCCACCCGCAGGCCGTGTCCTTCGCCTCCGACAGCGGCACCGTCTTCCGATCTTCCTCGGGGCCGGCCAACGCGACGTCCCGCTTCGGGGCCTCAAGGGGCTTCGCGCCACAACCGAGCCTTTCCGAAGCCGAGTTGGTGAGCGCGACGGCCGTACGGTACGCGGCTCCCGGGACCTCGCTGTTGACGTCGCGGCCCATCCGGGTGTTCACCAGAAGCTTGCGCTGTCTGCCTTCGCTGTCCTTGCCGAGATCCGGGCAGTCCAGCAGGAGCTGGATGGCGCCGTACTGGCCGACAAACCCGGGCAGTCCGTCGGGCAGCGGAGCCTGCCCGTTGAATCCCGCCTGCGGGAAGAGGGCCATGAACTCCCGGTCCTGGTCTTCCCGCCGGGTGTACGCCTCCATCTCGACGAACCGCTTGTCCCGCACCTCGTCGCCCTCAAGGGTGAGGCGGCACCAGTAGGAGCCGAGCCCGTCGATCTGCCGGGACTCCTCGGACTTCAGCCGTGAGTCCGCCGGTGTGAGCCGTTCCACCGCGTCTTGGGGCAGCGCCCCGTCGCAGGCGTTCCTGGCCAGCCTCCAGTCCTGCACATAGGGCGCGGCGACATACCCGCCCACGCCCAGGATCACCGCAGCCGCCACCGATACCTTGATCCAGCGCCGCATCCGCTCCCCGCCCCCGTCGTCCCAACATCACCCGGGACCCTACTCGTTGCCGTCGAAGCCCTCGCGTGCGACCTCGGGAGCAACGCACGGCTCGGTCCCTCCCCGGCGCCTTTCCGTCCCCCCTCCCGTGCCCCTCCGTCCCGTCAGGCGCGTAGCTCCTGCGTGCAGCACTTCACGCTGCCACCGCCCTTGAGCAGTTCCCCGAGGTCGATGCCGAGCGGTTCGAACCCCCGGTCGCGCAGCGGGGCGAAGAGCCCGGCGGCGCTCTGCGGCAGCAGCACATGGCGGCCGTCGCTCACCGCGTTCAGCCCGAGCGCCGCCGCGTCCGGCTCGTCGGCGATGAGCGCGTCGGGGAAGAGCCGGGCGAGTGCGGCCCGGCTGCCGGGGGAGAAGGCGTCGGGGAAGTACATGATCTCGTCGGCCGCCTCGTCCAGCACACACAGGGCCGTGTCCAGGTGGTAGTAGCGCGGGTCGACCAGATCCAGACCGATCACCGGCCGGCCGAAGAACTCCTGCGCCTCGTCGTGCGAGAGCGGGCTGGACCGGAAGCCGCGCCCGGCCAGCAGATAGGTGCCGGTGACGGCGAAATCGCCCTCGCCCTCATTGATGTGCACCGGTTCGCGGATGTCGGCGTAGCCATGGGTACGGAACCAGCGCAGATGCGCCGCCGCCTCGCCGTGCCGCTCCTGATGGGCGAAGCGGGCGCCGAGGACGCGGCCGTCGATGACCGTGGCGCCGTTCGCGGCGTAGACCATGTCCGGCAGCCCGGGATCGGGGTCCAGCAGCGAGACGCTGTGGCCGAGCGCCGTGTAGCGGTCGCGAAGGTCCTCCCACTGGGCCAGGGCCAGCGGCAGGTCCACCGGCTTCGCCGGGTTCATCCAGGGGTTGATCGAGTACGTCACCGCGAAGTGGTGCGGCGGGCACATGAGATAGCGGCGGGGGGAGGCGTCACGAGGCAAAGGGGGCTCCTCACGAGCTGCGGGGCACATGTGGTGTGCGTGAGGCCATGGTCCGCTCCAACGGGCCCGCGCGCTGTCAACCGTTCGGGTGGTTCCGTACGCGGCGTACGAGACGATACGTCCCGCCTCATCGGTTGTAGATTGAGGCCATGGCTGACAGCAGGGCACCCGACTCCACCCGGCGCAGTGAGCGTTCGCGCCGGGCGATCTATGACGCGGCCCTCGCCCTGGTGAGCGAGGTCGGTTACGGCAGGACGACGATCGAGGGCATCGCGGCCCGCGCCGGAGTCGGCAAGCAGACGATCTACCGCTGGTGGCCCTCCAAGGGCGCCGTACTGCTGGAGGCGTTCCTCGACCTCGGCGACCAGGCGGCGCGCGAGGCGGACGGCGGCGAGGGCATCCACGAGATCCCCGACACCGGCGATCTGGAGGCGGACCTCAAGCTGGTCCTGCGCGCCACGGTTGACGAGATGAACGACCCGAAGTACGACGGGCCCTCCCGCGCGCTCGCCGCCGAGGGGATCGTCAACGCCGAGCTCGGTGTCGAATTCGCCAGCAAGATGCTCGAACCGCAGCTCCAGCTCTATGTGAAGCGGCTGCGCGCCGCCCAGGACGCCGGGGAGGTACGGCAGGACCTCGATCCCCGTATCGCCCTGGAGCTGCTGGTCGGTCCCGTCGCCCATCGCTGGCTGCTGCGGACGCTCCCGCTGACGCACGCGTACGCGGACACGATCGTCGAGTACGCGCTGCGCGGACTGGCCCCGGGGCCGCCCGCGCGGCACTGAGTGCCACAGCACGGCGCCCGCGCGCGGAGACGTCCGAGCGCCGGGGGGCGCGCGGGGGCGCGTCGATGCATACGGGGCGGGTGTGCTGAATCCCACCGCTTCCGGAGGCCCCGCACGAGGCCGCATACCGCCGCATAAGCCGTGAAAACCCCCTCGCTGAGGGACGGCTTCCCATACCCCGGTGGGGGCTCCCGGCCACCCGGGGAGCAGGATGGTGGGACCATGGGGAGAGTCCGCAGGGACGAGCATGAGGTGTGAGGGGATAGATGGGCGACGATTTCGGCCGCTACCGCGGCACGGAGAGCAGGATTCCCCAGTGGCTGCGCAGGCGCCCCAAGAAGAGCGCCGGCGGCTCCGCGTTCGACGGGGACGTGGCAGGCCGGGAAGCGCTGCTGCTCGCTGTCGCGGAAGCCGGTATGCCCGTCTCGCCCGCCGCGCACCCCGTCGGCTACCGATGTTCCTGTGAACGGATCGGCTGTCCCACCCCGGCCAGGCACCCCCTCTCCTTCGCCTGGCAGACCCAGTCCACGACCGATCGCGCACAGATCGAGCGATGGGCGCGCAACCAGCCCGAGGCCAACTTCATCACCGCGACGGGCATGATCCACGACGTACTCGACGTGCCGCTCGAAGCGGGCAGCCGGGCGCTGGAGCGGCTGCTCGAACAGGGCATCGACGTCGGTCCCGTGGCGGACTCCGGCGGCGACCGGATGCTCTTCTTCACCGCGACCCGTGGCACCCCCGAGGACGAGGACGAGTGGTGGCCCTGTGAGCTGGACTGCCACCCCGAGACGATGGACGAGCACCCGGGGCTGCGCTGGCACTGCCGGGGCAGCTATGTGCTCGTACCCCCGGCCCAGTTGCCCGGCGAACTGTCGGTGCGGTGGCTGCGTGGCCCCGAGCACCCGCTGCCGGATCCGCTGACGCTGCTGGAGACCCTGACCGACGCGTGTGCGCGGTACGCGGGGGAGAACGGCGAGCTGGACCCGCACGCGGTGGCCTGGCCGCTGGGCCGCTGACAGGCTGACGACACGACACGAGGCGACACGAGGCGGCACGGCACGAGGCGGAGGCGGGGCCCCGGCCGGCCGGGACCCGCGCGACGGGGCCCGACGGGGCCCAGCAGGGCCTACGAACCCTTCGCGGCCGTGACCCCCTGAAGGCGGCTCGCCACCTCCACAGCGGGCGTGTCAGCCCCGGCGCGCGGGACCAGCGCCACCTGGCTGGACACCCACTCCTTGGTGACCGTGTTCCGTATCTCGCCCGTCAGCAGCGCCTTCACATCCGGGTTCACCGGCGGCGTGACATTCTTCGCACCCGTCTGCCGCTCGAAGTACCGCGAGGCGAAGAAGACCAGCGCGCCGCCGTCCTTCGTCGCCAGCCCCAGCGGGGCGAAGTCGCCCTCGGCCAGCGGCTGGTCGACATACTGCGTGACCAGACCGGGCAGCCGCGCGTTCTTCTCGCGGGCCTCCCGCCAGCCGTTCGTGTGCGGTCCGTCCGCGAAGGTCTTCCCCGTACCGTCGCGCAGATACGAGGCGTACGCCGCGCTCAGCTTCCGCGGCGCCACCGCCAGCGCCTCGCTGTCCGGCGCCACCGGTTCGCCCCAGCCGTCCTTGTCGGTCGCGAAGTCCGGGACCGCGTTCGCGGCCAGGATCGTCAGATACGGCACCTTCCACCGCTCGTCAGGGCCGTTGCGTACGAAGACCAGCACCCAGCGCGTGTCCTGCGGGCCGCCGTTGTCCACGTCGCGGTTGCTGTCGGTGTTCGCGACGAACCAGCGCGGCCAGCCCGCCTTCTTGGGAATCGTGAACGTCGCGTCGGTCAGCTCCAGCGGCTGATGCTGCGGGTTGCCGTCCGGGCTGGTGATGCTGCGCGCCTTGAGACCGGCCTGGTTGATCGCGCCCAGCGCGCCGGTCACCCGGCCCGCGTCGAGCGCCGGATCGTACGCCTTGTCCGCCGCGTTGTACGCGTCGGTGAAATCCTTCAGCGCCCGCGAGGCCTCACTCCGGTCCGCCGACGGGAGTACCGCCAGCTCCCCGTGCACCGTCACGCATCCGCTCGCCGTCAGCGACAGCACCGTCACCGTCGCGAGCCCCGCCGCTGCCCGAATCGGCCTTCCCCGCCTGCTCATCGGCCGCCTCTGCTCCTTGACCCCGACTGACCGGGCCCAACCCTACCGGCGCCAGGAACAGCGCGAGCGTCGGGACCAGATACACGCACCAGACGATGACTTGAAGGACCGTCGGGTCCGGCTGGAAGTTGAAGACTCCCTTGAGCAGCGTGCCGTACCAGCTGTCCGGCGGGATCGTCGTGCTGATGTCGAACGCCTTGCTGGACAGGCCGCCCAGGAAGCGCGCCTCCTGGAGGTCGTGGACGCCGTACGCGAGCACACCGGCCGCGACGATCACCAGCATCCCGCCGGTCCAGGTGAAGAACTTGGCCAGATTGATGCGCAGCGCGCCCCGGTAGAAGAGCCAGCCGAGCACCACCGCGGTGGCGATACCGAGCAGCACACCGATCAGCGGCGCGTGGCTGCCGTCGGAGGAGGCCCGTACCGACGCCCAGACGAACAGCGCCGTCTCCAGCCCCTCCCGGCCCACGGCCAGGAACGCCGTCACGACCAGCGCGCCCGTCCCCATCCGGAGCGCCGCGTCCAGCCGGCCGTGCAGCTCCTTCCGCAGATGCCGCGCCGTACGCCGCATCCAGAAGACCATCCAGGTCACCAGCGCCACCGCGAGGACCGACAGCGAGCCGCCCAGCGCCTCCTTCGCCTCGAACGTCAGCTCCTGCGAGCCGAATTCGAGCCCGAAGCCGAAACCGAGCGCGATGACGACCGCGACGCCGATCCCCAGCCAGACGGGGCGCAGCGCGTCGCGCCGCTCCGTCTTGACCAGGTACGCGACCAGGATGCAGACCACGAGACTGGCCTCAAGGCCCTCGCGCAGACCGATCAGATAGTTTCCGAACACGCCGGAACTCCCTTTCCGATATCCGATATCAGGAGATCAGGGCCCGGCCCCACCAGTCGTCCGTGTCCCGGACGCCCGGCGGGATCGCGAAGACCGCTGAACCCACGTGCTGGATGTACTCGTTGAGCGCGTCGGAGCGCGCCAGAGACCGCTGTACGGGGATGAACGCGTCCCGTACGTCGCGCTGGTACGCCAGGAAGAACAGCCCCGCGTCGAGCCGGCCGAGGCCGTCCGTACCGTCCGTGAAGGAGTAGCCGCGGCGCAGCATCCGGGCCCCGTGGTGGGAGTCCGGATGTGCCAGCCGTACGTGCGACGTCGGCAGCATCGCCTTCAGGTTGGGCTTGTCGTGCTCGCGCGCCTTGCCGACCGCCGCGCCCTCGCCCTTGTCCCGGCCGAAGACGTCCTCCTGCTCCTGGAGGGAGGTGCGGTCCCAGGTCTCGATCCGCATCGAGATCCGGCGGGCCACCAGATACGAGCCGCCCGCCAGCCAGCCGGGGCCGTCCGCGTCCGGCACCCAGACGTGCTTGTCCAGGGCGGCGGTGTCCGTGCCCGCGATATTGCTGGTGCCGTCCTTGAAGCCGAAGAGGTTACGGGGGGTCTGGGCGCCGGGCGTGGTCGACGACGTCTTGCCGAAGCCGAGCTGCGACCAGCGCACCGCGACCTTCCCGAAGCCGATCCTGGCCAGATTGCGGATCGCGTGCACGGCGACCTGAGGATCGTCCGCGCACGCCTGGACACAGATATCCCCGCCGCCGCGCGCCGGATCGAGGTTGTCACCGGGGAACTTCGGCAGCTCGACCAGCGCGGCCGGGCGCCGCTCCGCCAGCCCGAACCGGTCCTCGGCGAAGAGGCCGGGACCGAAGCCGACGGTGAGCGTGAGCCGCGACGGCTTGAGGCCGAGCGCCTCGCCGGTGTCGTCGGGCGGGGCCTCGGGGAGACCGCCGTACGCGCCCTCGCCGACCGCGTGTCCCGCCGTCATCCGCTCGGCGGCGCGCGTCCAGTCCTTGAGCAGCTGGACCAGCTCCGCGCGGTCCCCGGTCGTCACATCGAACGCGGCGAAGTGCAGCCGGTCCTGGACGTCGGTGGCGATCCCGGCCTGGTGGCGGCCGTGGAAGGGGACCGCCGCGCCGGACTCGGCGGCGGACGCGGCGCTGTCACCGTCCCGTACGCCACCGTCCCGTACCGCCGCCATGGCGCCACCGGCCGCGGCGGCGCCGAGCGCGAGCCCGGCACCGCCCCAGCCGAGCAGCGCGCGGCGGGACGGCGGGGCCGGTGCCTTCGCGTCGTGCGTCCCGTCCGTCTTCCCGTCCGTCTTCCCGTCTGTCTTCTCGTTCGTCTTGTCGCCATTCGCGCTGTTGTCGGAGAACATGGGGCGCGGCCCTACTTGACGACGACGACGGCGGCGGCGAGCTTGGAAAGCGGCTCGGCCAGCGCGTTCACACCGTCCGAGAGCTCCTTGCGCTCCGCCTTGCCGACCTTCTCGTACGAGGTGAAGGTGTACGGGTCCGCGCCCTCGCGGTAGGCGTCGAGCAGCTTGTTCAGCGCGGCGAACCGCTTGTCCAGCTCCGTCACCAGCGCCGCGTCGTTCTTCGCGGCGACCGGCTTGAGCAGTTCGTACGAGTGCTGCGCGCCCTCGACATTGCCCTTGAAGTCGACCAGGTCGGTGTGGCTGTAGCGCTCCTCCTCGCCGGTGACCTTGCCCGCGGCGACCTCGTCAAGGAGCTCCTTGGCACCGTTGGCCATCGAGGTCGGGGTGATCTCGGCCCTGCCGACCCGCCGCTGCCAGTCGGCGAGGTCCTTGTCGAGCGCGTCCGCGAGGGCCTTGGCGTCCGGGCCGAGCTTCTTGTCCTGCCAGAGTTCCTTCTCCAGCCGGTGCCAGCCCGTCCACTTCTGGCCGGTCTCCAGGCCGTCGGCGCGTACGTCGACCTTCGGGTCGATGTCGCCGAAGGACTCGGCGACCGGCTCGGTGCGCTCCCAGCCGATACGGGAGGGCGCGTACGCCGTCCTCGCCGCTTCGAGGTCACCGGCGCGCACGGCGTCGGTGAAGACCTTGACCTTCGGCAGCGTCTCGTCGGCCTGCGTCTGCACGTACTCGCGGTACGCGGCGACCGCGGCGTCCATCTCCGGGCTGCGCTCGGCGGCGGCGGTGCCGCCGGTGACCGTGACCTTCTGGCGGATGCCGTCGCCCTTCATACCGGGCTTGCAGGCGATCTCGTACGAACCGGCCTTCACCTCGGCGGTGATCCTGGCCTTCGTACCGGGGCCGATGTTCTCGCGCTCGGTGACGATCCGGTCGTCGGGGAAGAGCAGATAGACCTCGGTGACCTTGGTGCCCTTGTTCTCGACGGCCAGTTCCACATGGCCGGCCGGGAACTCCTTCTTGGACACCTCGCAGGAGTCGTCCGCGGCGGTGACCTGGACGGCGCCGTCGCCGGCCTTCGTGTCGCTCTTCTCCGCGCAGCCCGTCACGGCGGTCAGGGCGGCAACGGCCGCGGTGGCGGTGACGACGGAGAGACGGACGGGTCGCATGCGGGCTCCACGATGGCTGGGATCGGATGAGGAAGGATCGGACGGGAGGACGGCTGAAGTACGGAGCGAAGTACGAGGGCGAGGCGGCCCTAACTTAGCTGAGCCTTACCTGTGCTGTGACCTCTTGCGCAGTGATTCGGCTCTCACTCCTTCCGCCCGGAAACGAGCAGGTCACGGTGGCCACCCGGGCATCCCAAGAACAGGTCAAGCGCGGGTCAAGAAGTGGTTCGTTCGGCCGGGGCTTTCGCGGGGAAGGGTTTCCGGCACAGGCTGGAGACAGCCGCGGTTGGCCTTACCTCGCTCGCCGGGCCCGGGGCTGTTCGGTGTCCGGGTCCGCCGTCCCTGCCCGTCGGATGTGGGAGTGACCCAGATGCTGTCCTTCAGACCCGTGCGCGCCTTCGTCGTCGCGCTGCTCATGGCGCTGCCGGTGGCCCTGCCGCCGGCCGCCGGGGCGCAGGCGGCCGACCGTACGGTGCGGGGCGGCCGGCTCGACTGGGGCATCAGTTCGTCCTTCCTCAGCTATGTCTCGGGGCCGATCGCACAAGGCAGTTGGGCGCTCACCGGGGGCGCGGCCACGGTGGGCAGCCAGTTCCGGTTCCACTCGGCCACCGGCGCCTACGACCCGGACACCGGCGCCCTCAAGGCCGGCTTCTCCGGCGGGGTCCGGTTCGTCGGTCACCTCAAGGCCGACGGCAGCCATGAACTCGATCTCACGATCAGCCGTCCCACCGTCCGGATCTCCGGCGGCAGCGGCACGCTCCACGCGGACATGACGGGCAGGTCGAGGGGAAGCGACAAGGTCACCTCGGCCTCCCAGGTCCCGCTCGCCACCCTCGATCTCTCCGGGACCGGGATGAGGGGCGGCGCCGGTCCCGTCGTCCTCACCCGCGTCCCGGCGACGCTCACCGCACAGGGCGCGGAGACCTTCGGCTCCCTCTACGCGGCCGGTACGGCGATGGATCCCGTCTCGCTGGCCGTCGCCGTCGCCGTCGACAAGAAGGCCGAGCTGCCCGCGCTGCCCGACCTGGGCGGCGACGCCTCGCCCTCCGCGGCGCCGGAGGCCACGGCCGCCAACGGGCGGGCCACGGACGCCGCGTCCTCCTCTTCGTCCTCGTCGTCCGCCGGTGCGGGGGCGTACGCGGCGATCGGCGCGGGTGCGCTCGTCGTCGCGGCTGTCGCCGTCGCGGCCAAGCGGCGCCGTACCGGCCGGAAGACCGCGTAACCGCGCCCCCGGCGACGCGGGATCCGGCCGCTCAACGGCGGTGCTTAAATGCCTGCGTGACTGACATCGACGTACTCAGCGTCTTCTGCGGGGCCGACGGCCGGCACGGCAATACGCTCGGTGTCGTCCGCGAGGGGCGTCACCACCCCGACCGGGCGGCCCGGCAGGCCATCGCGGCCCGGCTCGGCTACAGCGAGACGGTGTTCGTCGACGACCCCGAGCGCGGTGTGGTCGACATCTACACGCCGGGGCTGCGGCTGCCCTTCGCCGGGCATCCGCTCGTCGGCGCGGCGTGGCTGCTGGATCTGGAGACCGTGAACCCGCCCGCGGGCGAGGTATGGGTGCGCCAGGACGGCGAGTTCACCTGGATCACCGCCCGCCCCGAATGGGCGCCGCCGCGCACGCTGCGGCAGTACGCCTCGGCCGCCGAGGTCGACGCGCTGCCCGCCCCGCCGCCGGGCGAGGGCTGGCTCTATGCCTGGGCCTGGGAGGACGAGGCCGCCGGCCGGGTCAGGGCCCGCGCCTTCCCGCGCCGTGACGACGGCATCGCCGAGGACGAGGCGACCGGCGCGGCGGCGCTGCTGCTCACGGCGGAGCTGGGCCGTGCCCTGAACATCACACAGGGCCGCGGGTCGCAGTTGATCACGGCCCCCGGCCCTGACGGATCGATCGAGATAGGCGGCCGGGTGCGGCTGCTTACGGCCCGCACGCCGTAGCCGGGACCCGCAAACCCCGTAGGCCGGGACCCGCAAACCCGTGGGCCGGGATCCGCAAACCCCGTGGGCCGGAAGCGGCGCCCGCACGGCCGCCTGTGGGACGGGCCGTGCGGGCGCCGAGCGTCACTTCGTACGGTAGGCGTCGATGATCGTCTGGGAGAATGCGTTACCGTCCCGGTCCCTGACGTCGGCGCGGAAGGAGACCGTGCCGCCGGCGGACGGGTTGTTGACGGTCACCGCGCCCTTCCGTACGACGAGCCGGTGCCATGTCGTGCCGCCGTCGTAGGAGACGGACACCTTCAGCGACGCGAGGTCGCGCCCGGCGGCCGATCCCTGGACGGTGACCGGCACGGACTGCCTGACACCGGCGGTGGCCGTGGAGTCGAGGCCCAGTTCCGGGGCGTAGCGGACCACGCTTGCCGGGACGGCGACGCTCCTTGACGAGTGGGACGAGATGAACTCGGCCTGCCAGGTGACGGTGGAGCTGACCGGCGAGACACCGGATGAGGCCCGGCCCACGGTGGTCACCAGACGGTACCGCGCCTTATCGGCGGGCAGTTGGAAACTGGCGGCGTCCAGGACGTCGTCGGCGGTCGCGTACTTCTGGCCGTTGCGGTAGAGCGTGGTGGACGCCGAGTCCGCGTCGTACACGCTCCCACCGCCGTGGCCCGCTCCGTCGGCGAAGGGCTGGATCGCGCCGGTCAGTGTGTCGCCGTCCCGGACCAGCCCCAGGCCCTGCCCCTTGCCGAGCGCCGGGCCGAACACCCCGGTGTTGACGGTCTCGGTATAGCTCTTGCCGCCGCGGTACGTCCTGTCGGGAATCCTGTACTCGGCCAGGGCGGTCCTGGAGTCGGCCGAGAGCTGCTGGGAGTACTCGCTCCAGCGGTAGCCCCCCTGGAGGTACACCGTCCTCGTGTTCGGCAGGTCGGAGTAGAAGCCCACCGTGCCCGCCCCGATGTCCGGCGCCGCGGTCCAGTTCAGTCCGGTGGCGCCGGTGACGGGCGACCCCTGCCGTACGGTGAGCTCGGCCAGGTCCGCCGAGGTCACGTGCTGCGTATGGCCGGTGTAGAAGGCGTCCTTGAGGGTGTCCGCGAGGTGGTACTCGCTTGGGCCGTTGGACCAGTGCGACAGGAAGTGCGAGGTCAGTTCGCCGGGTGGCGCGGGGGCACCGATCTGCGCGGTGCGGCTGTCGGCGAGATCCGTCCCCAGCCCGAGGCTGGTGGTCGTCTCCGTTCCGTGCGCCTTCACCGTGGTGACCA
This sequence comes from Streptomyces sp. NPDC056835, assembly GCF_042789485.1. Taxonomy (NCBI): domain Bacteria; kingdom Bacillati; phylum Actinomycetota; class Actinomycetes; order Kitasatosporales; family Streptomycetaceae; genus Streptomyces; species Streptomyces sp. NPDC056835. Next base: position 148,308 of record NZ_JBHUBB010000001.1, on the reverse strand, counting down.
TGAACGAGGAGTATCCGACGGCCTTCGGGTCCGGCAACGACACGTCGATCGGCTTCGCCAGCCGGGCGTCGATCTCGATGGTCATGTCGCGGTCGACCGTCAGCTTCGGCGCGACGAGGTAGTCCAGGCCGAATCCACTGGTGCCGTCCCTCGTGAAGGTCTTGCCGACGGCCGTGTAGTCGCCCGCGGGCACCCGCGCCGTCGCCGTGCCGTTGTCCCCTCTGAACAGCTCGTAGGCGTCATTCCCGATTCCGGTCAACGTGGCGGCCCAGTCGAACGGGCCGGGCGTCGAGCCGTCTCGCGCGGTGGCCTTGAAGGTGACGTCGTAGGACTCCGCCGCGCGGTCGAGCCCGCCGACGCTGCGGACGGTCTGGCCGCCGCCGGTCGCGGTGACGGTGAGGCTGTAGGCGCCCGCGGCGTCACCGCCGACCCGGGTGTCCGCCGTGACGTCGACGGCGGCGGTTCCGCCGGCCGGGACGGTGATCCGCTGGGCGCCGAGGGTGAACAGCCCCTCGGGGGCGGCGGCTCCCGCCGTGTCGGCGCCGACGGCGGACACGTCGAGTGTCACCGCCTGGGCGCCGTCGTTCCGGTACGTGATCGTCCTGGTCATCGGCTCGTCGTCGGTGTGCGGCCACAGCGCGCGGCCGAAGTTCAGCGAGACGGGCTCCGCGACGACGCTCTGCGCCGTGGCCCGGGTCAGGTCGATCCGCCCGCTGCCCTGCTCGTACGTGCTGTACTCGCCGGGCTCGGCCGAACCGACCAGCGCGGACTTGATCTGCCGGCCGCTCCAGTCCGGATGCCGCTGGGCGAGCAGCGCCGCCGCGCCCGCGACGTGCGGGGTGGCCATGGAGGTGCCGCTGATCGTCACGTAACCGGGCGCGGGATGCGGGGAGTTCGGCATGGTGCCCGCGGCCGACGCCGCGGTGATGTTCACGCCGGGCGCGGTCACGTCGGGCTTGGCGCCCCCGTCCTCCAGGCGCGGCCCCCGGGAGGAGAAGGACGCGAGCGCGTCCTTCTTGTCGACGGCCCCCACGGTCAGCGCGCTGTCGGCGACGCCGGGGGTTCCGATGGTGGTGTCCCCCGGGCCGGAGTTGCCCGCGGCGATGACGAACAGCGCCTGGTCGGACAGCGCGTCGACGGCTTCTTCGAGCGGGTCGGTGCCCAGCTTGTCCGGGGCGCCGAGGGACATGTTCACGACGTCGGCGCCCTGTTCGACCGCCCACTGCATCCCGGCGATGATGTCGGAGTTGAGGCCGGAACCGGCGGTGTTGAGTACTTTGCCGATGACCAGGTCGGCGCCCGGAGCCACGCCCCGGTAGCTGCCGCCGGACGCGGCGCCGGTACCGGCCGCGGTCGACGCCACATGCGTGCCGTGCCCGTTGTGGTCCTGGACGTCCGCCTCGGCCGTGAAGTTGCGCTGGGCGACGACCTTGCCGCCCACATCGGCGTGATCGGTGTCGATGCCGGTGTCGAGTACGGCGATCTTCACGCCCGTCCCGTCGTAGCCCGACTTCCACACGTCCGGTGCGCCGATCTGCGGCACACTCACGTCAAGCGCCGCCGTCGCCACGCCGTCGAGCCGGATGGAGGCCACGCCCGGGGCCAGTTCGCTCACCCCGGCGGAGGTGCTGGTGAGCGAGGACCACGCCCCGGCCGCCTCCTTCGGGCGCAGGACAAGCGCCTCGCCGTCCACCGAGGAGAGATCCGTGACGGATGTGCTGGTCTTCTGGTGCAGTCGCGTCCGCGCGGCCGGGTTCTTCGCCGCGTACGCGACGAGCACCGGAGTCCCGCCGTCCGCCAGGGCGTCGTACTCGGGACGGTTCAACTCGGCCGTGTCGAAGAGCGACAGGTCGAGGCGCCCCTCCGCGATCAGCGGTTCGACGTCCGAGGGGATCACGTAGGTGTGCCCGTCGGTCTCGCTGATCTGGACGGGCAGGGAGGCCCGGCCCTTGGCGGGTGCCACCCCGATGACGTCGCCGCCCTCGTCCAGCAGCACCTGGTCACCGGTGATCAGGGTGATCTGATCAACCGCGGTCGCCGCAACCGACGCCGCTGTGCTCCCGGTTGGGCTCCTGGTGTCCGCGACGGCCGACGGTGCGCCGGCGAGCCCCCCTGTCATCCCCGTCGTCAATGTCACGGCCGCGGCCAAGGCGATGGCGGCAGGTCTGATGCGTCTTCTTCTCAGCACTATCGGTGCTATCGGCACGATCGGCCCTGTCTGTAGGCGTGGGTCATCAGCGGACGATCAATCAACTTCCGGGTGACAAGCCTGTCCGCGATGTCGCGACCATGTCAAGGAATCGCAATTGGCGTGGAGGAAATGTGCGTGGGGGGGGAATGTGAACGACGGGCAGCGCGCGCTGCCCGTCGTCCGAACCGCGTTCGCCACCCGCGGCTCCACACCGCGCGCCGCCTTCCCCGAGGCGTGCTGACCGGGTGTCGGGCGCGTGCTTACGCGCTCAGCGGGAACTGCTCTCCCAGCTCCCGGAACACCGCTCCGTTGAAGTCGAACGCGCGCTTGCACTCGTCGATGATCCGCTGCTTCTCCAGATCGTCCGCCGCCACCCCGTCGAGCAGCTCGCGGTAACTCCGCTTGAACGCGGCCGGGTTGGCGATCCCCTCGAAGACATAGAAGCGGACGCCGTCGCCCTTGCGGGTGAAGCCCCAGGTCTTCTCCGCCTTGTCACGGATGATCTGGCCGCCGGAGAGGTCCCCGAGATAGCGGGTGTAGTGGTGCGCCACGAAGCCGCCCGGCCAGCCGCGCGCGCACTCCTCGACCCGCGCGGCGTACGCGGCGGTCGCGGGCAGCGGCTCCAGGCCCGTACGCCAGTGCGCCCCGCGCAGATGCGCCAGATCGCGTTCCAGCTCGGGCGTGCGCTCCAGCTCGCGCCGGATGAAGGGCCCGGCGACCGGGTTCCGTCGCAGCGTCTCCGAGGCACCCTCCAGCGCGCGGTACACGAACCACAACTGCTCGGTGTAGCGCGTGTACGCGTCCACCCCGAGCCGGCCACCCAGCAGATCGCTCATGAATGTCGAGGTCTCCGCCTCGGTGTGCCGCGCGTGCGAGGCGGAGCGGATGAGCGTGGAGAACGGGGTGGCGTTGGCGGTTGCGTCCAAGGCGGGCCTCCGGGGACCGAGGGGGACGGGAGCAGGCGGATGCCGGCGCCGACGGCACGGACGGCCGCCGGGACCGATACTCTTACTTAGGTATACCTAAGTCAACTGGTTCCCGACGTCCTGTCGGTAAAAACGCTACCCCGCTCACACGGACCGGCAACCTCAGGGCAGGGTGAGAATCTCGGCCCCCGTCTCCGTCACCACCAACGTGTGCTCGAACTGCGCCGTCCGCTTGCGGTCCTTGGTCACGACGGTCCAGCCGTCGTCCCACATGTCGTGCTCGTACGTACCGAGCGTGAGCATCGGCTCGATGGTGAAGGTCATGCCCCGCTGGATGACGGTGGTGGCGTGCGGGCTGTCGTAGTGCGGGATGATCAGCCCGGAGTGGAAGGACGAATTGATCCCGTGCCCGGTGAAGTCCCTGACGACGCCGTAGCCGAACCGCTTGGCGTACGACTCGATGACCCGCCCGATCACATTGATCTGACGGCCGGGCCGTACGGCCTTGATGGCGCGGTTCAGTGCCTCGCGGGTCCGCTCCACCAGGAGCTTCGACTCCTCGTCTACATCCCCGCAGAAGTAGGTGGCGTTGTTGTCGCCGTGCACCCCGTTGAGGTACGCGGTCACGTCCAGGTTCACGATGTCGCCGTCGCGGAGCACCGTGGAGTCCGGGATTCCGTGGCAGATGACCTCGTTGACGGAGGTGCAGAGGGACTTGGGGAAGCCGCGGTAGCCGAGCGTCGACGGATAGGCGCCGTGGTCGCACATGAACTCGTGCGCGACCCGGTCCAGCTCGTCCGTGGTGACGCCGGGCGCGATGTGCTTCGCGGCCTCCTCCATCGCCTGCGCGGCGACGCGGCCCGCGATCCGCATCAGCTCGATGGTTTCCGCGGTCTGCACTTCGGGCCCGGTGTACGGGGTAGGAGCGGGTTTCCCGACGTATTCGGGGCGCCGGATTCTTCCGGGGACAGAGCGGACGGGAGAGAGCTCCCCTGGTACGAGCAGTGACTGGCCAGACATGCCAGCGAGTCTAACGAGCGCCGGTGGGGCAGCATGGCGTCAGAGGAAGGAGCCGATGATGGCCCTGTTCAAGAAACGCACGGTCGGCAAGCCCGGCGAGTGGTACTACTGCCTGAAGCACCAGAAGGTCGAGGAGGGGCCCGAGTGCCCCGCCAAGGACCGCTTCGGGCCGTACGCGAGCCGCCGGGAGGCGGCGCACGCGATGCAGACCGCCCAGGAGCGCAATCTGGAGTGGGAGACGGATCCGCGGTGGCACGACGCGTCCAAGGGTGAGTCCGCGGCGGGGGAGGACACGAACCCGCCCGCCTGACGGACCCCGCCCGCCTGACGGGCAGGCCTGTCCTCCGGCGTGGGGTCAGGCCGTCGTCGCCGTCGTCGCTTCCTTCTGGGCGCGGCGGCGCAGGGCGTCCTCGTCCGTCTCCGCGTCGTACGTCACCAGCCTCGGCAGCACCGCCGCGAGCAGCCCCACCGAGGCCAGACAGGCCAGCCCGCCGCTCCAGATCGCGGGGCGGGTGCCCGTCCAGCCCGCCATCGCGCCCGCGCGGATCTGGCCCAGCTGCGGTCCGACGCTGTACGAGAGCACCTCGATGCCCGCGAGCCGGCCGCGCAGCTCCTCCGGGATCGTCTGGTTCCAGATGGTCGAGCGGCCCAGACCGCTGAGCATGTCGCCCGCGCCCGCGAACCCCAGACAGACCAGCACCACCCAGATGTTCGAGAACCACCCCGCGGCCGTGATCGCCAGCCCCCAGCCCGCCGCGCCGAACACCACGAAGAGGCCGTGTCTGCGGACCCGTGAGGTCCAGCCGCTGGTGAGGCTGAGTACGACCGAGCCGACCGATCCCGCCGCGTACATCAGACCGAGCGACCACTCCGCGTCCAGATCGTCCGCGAGGAACGGGAAGATCGTGTTCGGGAAGGCGAAGAACATGGCGGCCATGTCGATCGCGTACGTCCCCAGCAGCACCGGTCTGCTCCACGCGTAGCGGGCCCCCTCCACGATGCCCCGCAGGGACGGCGCCTCCGCGTCGTGCGCGGCGGGCGCGGGCGAGAGCCGCAGACAGAGCAGTACGGAGACGGCGAAGCCCAGGATCGTCACCCCGTACGCCGTGCCGTGACCGGCGTACGCGACCACCAGACCGGCCAGCGAGGGCCCCGCGATCGCGCCGAGCTGCCAGCGCAGGGCGTTGAGCGCGGCGGCCGCGGTGAGCTGGTCGTGCGGGACGATCCGGGCCATCAGCGAGTCCAGCGCGGGCCGTTGCAGACCCGCCAGCGCGGACACCCCGGCCGCCACCACGTACAGCGGCCACAGCAGCGGCTCCGGAAGCAGCGCGTTCACCAGCAGGATGGCGGCGAGCACGCCGAGCCCCGCCTCGGTGAGCAGGATGACCTTGCGCCGGTCGACGGCGTCGGCGAGCGCGCCGCCGTACAGCCCGAAGATCACCAGAGGCACCAGCTCCACCGCGCCCATCGCGCCGACGGCGAGCGGCGATTCGGTGAGGTCCTTGATCTGGAGCGGCAGCGCGATCATCGCCATGAAGCTGCCGAAGTACGTCACCAGCCCCTGCACCCAGAGCAGCCGGAATTCCCGGGAGGAACGGAGAGGGGAGAGATCCGGCAGTATCGCGCCGAGCTTTTTGGTCACGAGAGGTCATGATTGGCGCGGATGTGTGGATTGGGCAAGTCAATTCGCCGGGGGCTCAGCGGCGCCCGAGGCTCACTGCCGGGCGGCGCTCACCAGCGGGCGGCCGGTGCTCACCAGCGGGCGGGCGGCGCTCACCAGCGGGCGGGCGGCGGCGCCGTCAGCTGGTCGGCCAGCCGGGACAGCCGGTCCCGGAACCGCCGCCGCCCGCGCGGCCCCGGCAGGCTGTTCTCCCCGGCCGCCGCGCTCACCAGATGCTGCACGGTGTCCAGATCCACGCCGTGCGCCGCCTCCGCCGCGGCCACCGACAGGGCGTCGTGCGCCAGCCCGCGCACCTCCGGGTCCCCGCCGTCCAGCGACAGCACCGTCGCCCCGGCCCGGCGCGCGCCGTGAACGCGCTCCAGCAGGCCGGTGCCCGGCCGCTCCGGCGCCACGACGAGCAGCGTCTCGCCCCGGCCGGCCGCCTCAAGACGCCCCAGGCCGACGGCCAGATGCGCCGGGTCCCCGGAGCGCACCCGGTGCCGTACCAGCGTGGGCGTCAGCTCCGGCTGACCCGACCACGCCGCCTCGTCCACGAGATGCGCGGTGAGATGCCACGGCTCGTACTCCTCCGTCCCGACGAGCAGCAGCCCGCCGCCCTGCGACACGACGGAGGTGCGCAGCGCCCCCGCGAAGCGGCGGGTCGCGGACGGCCATTCCGTTCCGGCGAGTACTTCACGCAGCAGTGCGACGCGTACGGCATCCATGGGCCCGCATCCTGCCGCAGTCGGCCGCGCGGCGCGGGCGGTCGGAGGCGGCTCACCCGAACGTGACCTCGTACCGGCGAGTAGGGTCGTGGCCATGACTTCAACGGACAGTGGCAGCACCCCCAAGCCCCCCGCCAAGGACCCCTGGGACCTCCCGGATGTCTCCGGTCTCGTCATCGGGGTACTCGGCGGCACCGGCGACCAGGGACGTGGGCTCGCCTACCGGCTGGCGCGGGCCGGACAGAAAGTGATCATCGGATCCCGGGTCGCCGAGCGGGCCGGGACGGCGGCGGTCGAACTGGGCAATGGCGTCGAGGGCCTGGCCAACGCCGAGTGCGCGCGCCGCAGCGACGTGGTCATCGTCGCCGTGCCGTGGGAGGGCCATGCCAAGACCTTGGCAGCCCTCAAGGAAGAACTGGCGGGCAAGCTCGTCGTCGACTGCGTCAACCCGCTGGGCTTCGACAAGCAGGGCGCGTACGCCCTGAGGCCGGAGGAGGGCAGCGCCGCCGAGCAGGCCGCCGCCCTGCTGCCGGATTCGCGGGTGACCGCCGCCTTCCACCATCTCTCCGCGGTGCTGCTCCAGGACCCGGCGGTCGAGCGGATCGACACGGATGTGATGGTGCTGGGCGAGGCGCGCGCGGACACCGACCTCGTCCAGGCGCTGGCGGCGCGTATCCCGGGCATGCGCGGGGTCTTCGCGGGCCGGCTGCGCAATGCCCACCAGGTGGAGTCGCTGGTGGCCAACCTGATCTCGGTGAACCGCCGGTACAAGGCACACGCGGGTCTGCGTGTGACGGACGTGTAGACGGACGTGCGGTACGAGTGAGAAAGGCGCGGCCAGGGCACGGCCCGTGCGCGGCGCGGCCAGGGGGCGGCCCGTGCGCGGCGCGGGCCGGGCCGTCAGCCCGTGGCCGTCGCCGTACGGGCCGCGCGCTCGGCCTTCGCCTTGCGTACGTAGAACCAGGCCATGTTGGACGACAGCCCGGCCAGCAGCACCCACACGATGCCGAGCCAGTTCCCCTGGATGAAGGAGTACACGGCCGCGGCGACGGTGAGGACGCAGACGGCGAGGGCGTACAGAGCGAGGCGGGGCATGGGGGTCGGCTCCTGTCGAGGGCGTCGTGGGCTGTCGTCGTTCGCGCTCCAGTGTCCCCCATGCCCGGGAACGTCCCACCGCCGCCCGCCCGCCCGCCTCCTCGCGGCCCCCCAGATGTCGTCTTCACCGCGTTGGCATGAACGTGTCGATTTTATGGTGCGGCGGTGACCGAATGTGTGTACGTTGTGACCGCCCGCGTGGGGAGTGTGGGCATCGTGGGCCTTCCATGGCCCCTTTTCGTTGCTCTGGGGAGGGCGCGTGCGTACGCACGGCGAGAGATTCGGGTTCCATTTGTCCGCGCTCCGGCGGTCGTTGACCGTCGGAGCGCTGGCGCTGGCACTGTCGGTGGGCTTGATGTCCGCCGAGGCGGCGCCGCCACCCGTGCCCACGTCCGGGGCGTTGTCATCAGTACCGTCTTCGCCACCGCCGTCACCACCGCCTTCCGAGGCGAAGCCCGCGGCAGCCGCCGCCGCGGCCGCTCCGGCGGTCAGCAACGCCGTATACGCCTACGACGCGGCCGGCCGTCTGGTCGGCGTCACGGACCCGGCCGGTGAGACGGCCCGCTACCGCTACGACGAAGCCGGGAACCGACTGGGCATCGACCGGTTCGCGTCCGCCGATCTGTCGGTGCTGTCGCTGGTGCCGACCCGGGCCGGCGTCGGGGCGACCGTCACCCTGTCCGGTACCGGCTTCGCCACGACAGCGGCCGCGAACGCGGTCTCGTTCGGCGGGAAGACGGCCGAGGTCGTCTCCGCGTCCGCGACGCGGCTGAAGGTCAAGGTCCCGGCGGCGGCCGGAAACGGCAAGGTGTCGGTGACGACGGGCGGTGGCACGGCCCAGTCGCCGGAATCGTTCACGCTCGCCGCCCCTGCCCCCGCGCTCACCACGATGGATCCGGTCTCCGGGGCCGTGGGCGCGTCGGTGGTGCTGACGGGCTCCGGATTCGCGCCGACGGCCTCGGAGAACGTGGTGCGGTTCGGCGGTGGCGTGCTGGCGGAGGTCACCGCCCGTACGGCCACAGCGCTCACGGTCAAGGTCCCGGCCGGGGCCGCGACCGGCCCGGTCGAGGTGGAGACGCCCGACGGCCGCACCACCACGGCGACGGGTTTCCGGGTCACCGTCAGTGGTTCCAACGGGGAGATCGAGTCATCGGTGACGACCTCGGTCACGGACCCCACCCCGCCGACCGCCTCGATCGTGACGCCGGGCAACCGGGCACAGGTGCTCTTCGACGCCGACCAAGGTGACGACATCACCTTCGGCTTCACCAACTCCACCTTCAACTCCTCCACCGCCCTTGAGCTGTACGACCCAGAGGGCGAGAAGGTCGGCGGCAACGGTAATTACAGCGGAACGGCCGGGGAGTGGGAGGTCGAGAACCTTCCCCTCGCGGGCCAGTACTCGCTGATCCTCAAGCCTGGTTCGAGCAACTTCGGCGCCGCGACCGTCACCCTCTCGAAGCCGGTGACCGGAGTGGTGGACCTGACCGGGCCGACGGCCCAGGTGCCGCTGACCCGGGCCGGGCAGGACGGCAAGCTGACTTTCTCCGCGCTGCTGGGCGACTCTCTCAGCCTCGGGATCGATGCCGCGGCCATGGGCAAGAGCCTGTACGCACGCCTGTACGGTCCGGACGGCAGCCAGATCGTCAACCGTTACGTCGCGGCGAACGGTGCGGGAGCGATCGACGTCGACGCCCTGTCGCAGTCGGGCACGTACACGCTGAGGCTCGACCCCGATGCGGCGGCCACCGGCACGGTCGGTGTGACCGGCTCGCACTATGCCGATGCGGGGACCCTCGATCCGGCCGCTCCGGCCGTCGAGTTGGCGGTCAACCGGCCGGGGCAGGACGGGCGGGCGCAGTTCGCCGCCGTGGCGGGACAGCGTCTGTCACTGGGCGCGGCGGGCACCGGGTTCGGCAGTTATGTACGGACGGAGATCCGACGGCCGGACGGCTCGCTGCTCGGATATTTCCTGCTCCCCGACAACTCCAGCGTCGATTGGGACAGTCCCGTACTGCCCGAGTCGGGCACCTACACGATCGCCATACTGCCGAACCTCGCACTGGCGACCGGCCGGCTGACGCTGACACTCTCCCGTCCGGTCGAGCTCGCCCCGCTCTCCACCACGGGTGATCCCGTCACGGCGACCATCGGCCGCTTCGGACAGAACGCCGAGTCGGCCTTCCAGGCCCAGGCCGGTGCCCAGCTCTCGCTGGGCATCACGGGGAACACCTTCACCGAGACCGCCGCGGTGACGGTCCTCGCACCGAGCGGTGAGGCCGTCGTCGACGCCGACAGCGTCTCCGCGGGCAAATCGGAGACCATCGTCCTGCCCGAGCTGCCGGAGACCGGCGCATACCAGGTGATCATCGACCCGAACAAGGGCGCCGACGGGACTCTCGCCCTGACCCTGTCCACGGATGTCGCCGTGCCGCTCACGGCGGACGGTCCTTCGGCGCCGGTGGCCTTCGCGCGCGCCGGGCAGCGGGCCTTGGCCGAGTTCACCGCGCCGGACACCGCGTCACTGGGCTTCGCCGCCACCGACAACAGTGTTCCGCAGGCGACCGACGTCCGGCTGATCCCGGAGGGCGGGACCTCGCAGAGCGTCGGCTCCTTCACCAAGAACGCCGCGGGCGCCTACTACTTGAGCGGCCTGACGCCCGGTAAGAAATACACGCTGCTGCTGACGCCAGCGGCCGCGGCCACCGGCTCCCTCACGCTCTGGCTTTCGAAGCCCGCGCCCGCCGCGGTGCTGAGCTCGGCCAATCCGTCCGCCACCGTCGACATCACCCGGCCGGGGCAGCAGGTGGAGCTCCGTACGGACGCGACCGCTGGGGACGGCTTCGCCGTCGTCTTCTCGGGCACCACGTTGACGGCCCAGTCGAGCGTCCGGCATCTGCCGCCGGGGGCCACGGCCGATGTGTCGATCGGCTCGCTGCGCACGGCGGACCTGGACCTCGCGCTGCGTGCACCGCTGACCGCGGGCACCCACCGGGTGCTGGTCCAGCCGAACGAGCCGGCCACCGGACGTACGACCGCGACTCTGGTCAAGGACGTGGACGGCGGAACACTGACAGTGGGCGGACCGCAGAAGCCGCTCGCGATCACCACTCCAGGCGGACACGGTCACTTCACCTTCACCGGCACGAAGGGGCAGAAGCTCACGCTGGGCATCGCCACCCCGCCGTCCGCGTGGAGCCTGTCCCTCTACGGCCCCGACGGCAAGTGGCTGGTCAATGAACGCTCCATGGGCGCCACGACCCTCTCCTACGCCTTGGCCGCGCTCCCGGCCGACGGTCTCTACACGCTGACGGCCGATCCCAGTGTGCTGAAGACAGGGACGTTCACCCTGGGACTCACCGGCCTGGCCTTGAAGGCCCCCGCCACCGCGGGCACTCGGCAGAACGCAGCCTTGGCCGGGGCGGGCGACGAGACTGCCACGGACGCACCCGCGAAGCCGACGGCCGGTGTCGACCCGAGCGGCCCGGACGCCTGGCGGCCCGGCAAGCAGAACCGCCAGGGCCAGGACTGGATCACCGCCCGCGGAGCCGCGCCCAAGGCCCCGCCCGCGCTGCGTGCCCCGCCCGGTTCCACCGCGCTGACCGGACACGTACTGAAGCTCGACGGCAAACCGCTGTCGAAGGTCACCCTCTCCGTGGGCAACAAGTCCGCGCGTACGGACGCTCGCGGCCGGTTCGTGCTCGCCGGGATCAGCCCGGAGGCGACGACCCTGGTGGTCGAGGGCGCGAGCGCGAACACCGAGCAGCGCCAGTACGGCCGGTTCGACATCCGGATCCGCCCCAAGGCGGGGCGCTCGGTCGACCTCGGGTTCCCGGTGTGGATGACGCCCCTGGACACGAAGCACACCGTGCGCTTCGCGGCTCCGGCGAAGACGGGGTGTGACCGAGATACGCGCCAAAGGGGCAATGAAATGATCTTGAAGCCCTGAGCCTCCGGTCCCGTCACCCATTCGGCTCAGTGTCGTTGGTGGTGATGTTGAGCGTCGTCGGGGCCTGGGGTGGTTTGTGACATCGATTGAACGGACTGCGTATCCGCGGTTCAAGCGGCTGATCACCGCGCATGAGCTGCATCTGTTCTTCTCCCCGACTCGCGAGGAGCTGGAGTGGGCGGCCGAGGCCACGGACTGCGATGAGCATCTGCTGGCCCTGCTGCTGATGCTGAAGTCGTACCGGCGTATGGGGTGTTTCCCGGCGCTGGAGGACGTCCCGGAGATGGTGGTGGACTTCGTCCGGCGGGCGGTGGAGCTGCCGGAGGGCACGCTGCCGGTCTACCGGGCGGAGCGGACCGCCAAGCACCACCGGGGCCTGGTCCGCAAGCGGGTCGGCGTGACGTACGACCAGGCCAAGGCCAGGGGGATCGTCGAGCAGTCGATTCGCAAGGAGGCGGAGGCGAAGAACCGTCCGGCGGATCTGATCAACATCGCGCTGGAGAAGGTGGTGGAGGCCGGCCTGGAGCTGCCGGGGTTCTCCACCTTCGACAAGATGGCCTCGAAGATCCGCACTGAGGTGAACGCCTCGATCCGCGCAGGCATCCACGACCGCATAAGCGCTGCTCAGCGGGCGGGCCTCATGCGGCTGCTGGAGGAACGCGACAGCGACGGGACCACGCTGTTCAACCGTCTGAAGAAGCCCGCCAAAGGCCCGACCTGGTCGCATTTCAAGAACCTGACCAAGCGCCTGGAATGGCTGGACGGTCTCGGCGACACCGATGTGTGGATGGATGGAGTCGCCGCAGGGAAGATCACCGACTTCGCCGGGGAAGCGGATGCGGCGGATGCCTCGGAGCTGCGGGACTTCGTCCCCGTCAAGCGCATCGCGCTGGTCGCGGCCCTGTCGCACAAGGCGAGGATGCGGGTGCGGGACGACCTCGCGACGATGTTCTGCAAGCGCGTGGCGACGAAGATCAAGAAGGCCAAGGCGGAGCTGGAAGAGATCCGCCTCGCCGAGCGGGAGATCGTCGAGGCCCTGATCGGGAACTACCGCACGGTGCTCAAGCACATCGACGAGGGCGGCCCGGCCCAGGAGGCGCTGGAGAAGGCCGCGGCCATGACCGCCGAGGCCCGCCAGGCGCTGGAGGGCCTGGACGAGGAGGCGTCGGTGGACGAGGTCGCCACGCGGCTGGAGGGCCGAGTCTCCCCGGTCGTCCTCGCCCTGGTGAAGGCGCAGGTGGTGCAGGCCGGGGGGTTCGGCGCGGTCACGCGGGCGGTGGAGGGTTTCGGCGGGTTCGCCAAGCAGTACGAGCAGATCGAGAAGGTCTCCGCCCACCACGGCAACTTCTGGGAAGTGCTGCTGTATGGGCAGATCGGCCGGGACCAGGCGGTGATGTTCGATTTGGCCGAGAAGCTGGAGTTCGCCGCGACCAGCGAGGACAGCCGGGTGTTGGCCGCGCTCGCGCACGCCCAGCGGCACCAGGCGGCCCGCGGCGAGTACATCACCGCGTTCAACGAGGAGGGCAAGGAGGTCGACCTCTCCTTCGCCACCCAGAACTGGCGCAAGGCGGTGGTCGACAAGACCCGGACCGGGCAGTTCGTGCGCAAGCACTTCGAGGCGATGGTCTTTACCGCGCTCGCCGAGGAGCTGCGCACCGGCGACGTCGCGGTGGTCGGCTCGGAGGAGTACGCCGACTGGTCCGAGCAGCTGCTGGCCTGGGAGATCGTCCAGGAGATGCTGGGGTCCTACCTGGTGGAGGTCGGCCTCGCCGAGCCGGGCGAGAGTGCCACGTTCGACGCGAAGTTCTTTCGTCGGCAGCTGGAGGGCAAACTGCGCGGCGCCGCCGCCGCGGCGGATGCCGGGTATCCGGAGAACGAGGGTCTGGTCATCGATCCGGAGACGGGCATCCCGTCGCTGAAGGCGTTTAGGGCTGACGGTCAGCGGCCGTCGGCGAAGCGGCTGGAGCAGGAGATCAAGGCGAGGATGCCGGAGCGTTCCCTGATGGGGATCGTGGCCCGGACCGCGTACTGGGTGGAGTGGTGGCGCCGTTTCGGCCCGCCGTCGGAAAACGAGCCCAAGCTCACCGATCCCCTGGGACGGTACGTGATCGTCACATTCGTCAAGGGCACCAACATGGGTCCGTACGAGGCCGCCCGGCATATCCCCGGCGTGAGCGGGCACGAGCTGTCGTACGTCGCCAACAAGCACTTCTCGATCGTGCTGCTGAACGAGGCGGTCGCCGACCTGGTGAACGCGCACGCCCGCCTGGACATCTCGCAGGCGTGGGGCGACGGAACCGCGGTGGCGGCGGACGGCACCCACATGGACACGTATCTCGACAACCTGCTCTCCGAGACGAGCGTGCGGTACGGCAAGCCGGGCGGGATCGCCTACCACCACGTCTCGGACACCTACATCGCGCTGTTCACGCACTTCATCCCGTGCGGCGTGTGGGAGGCCGTCTACATCATCGAGGGACTGCTGAAGAACACCTCCGAGGTGCAGCCGACTACCGTGCACGCGGATACGCAGGGCCAGAGCTTCCCTGTCTTTGCGCTCGCCCACCTGCTGGGCTTCGACTTGATGCCCAGGATCAGGAACTGGAAGGAACTGACGTTCTACCGGCCGTCCAAGCAGAGCGAGTACGTGCACATCGAGGCCTTGTTCGGCGAGCCGGGCAAGCACGTCATTGACTTCGACCTGATCGAGTCCCAGTTCCGTCACCTGATGCGGGTGGCCGTCTCCGTCCGCGAGGGCACCATCTCCTCCTCCACACTGCTCAAGCGCCTGCGCTCCGGGTCGCGGAAGAACGCCACCTACGCCGCCTTCCGCGAGGTCGGCCGCGTGATCCGCACCGTCCAGCTCCTGCGCTACCTCTCTGACGCCCCGCTGCGCCGGCGGGTGACCGCAGCGACCAACAAGGTCGAGTCGTTCAACCGGTTCTCCCAGTGGATCGGCTTCGGCAACCGCGGCGTCATCGCCGACAACGACCCCATCGAGCAGGAGAAGACGATGAAGTTCAACGCCCTGCTCACGAACGCGGTGATCTTCCATAACGCCCTGGACATCGCGGAGATCGTGCGGCAGCTGCTGGAGGAAGGGTGGGAGATTGACCCGGAGGACCTGGCGCACATCTCGCCGTACCTGACCGAGCACATCAACCGGTTCGGCGAGTACTCCACGCACGAGCTCGGCATTCAGCCCGACGCGTACGACCCGAAGCTCGACGTCGACTTCACCCCGCTGCGCGAGCAGGACCTGACCGCCGCCGGCTTCGGCCGGGCCGCCTGAGTCAGCAGGTGCTGAACCTGGCGAAGACGAGGGAGTTTTCGTCGATGAGCTTTGGTCCGCCGCTGTGGTTCTCCTGCGCGGCATGTAGATTCTGCGGGATGATCACGCCATTCGGAAATGCCCAGCGTACCGGCGAGTACTCCGGCGCGGCCGTCCCTGTTACCCCGGAAACGGCCTGGACTTTCCGGTGTGACGCGGAGTTGACCGGCTCGCCTGCATGGGACGGTGATCTCGTCGTGGTCCTTGACGTGGACGGCGGCGTGCACGGACTCGACGCTGCGACCGGGGAACGGCGCTGGTCCCACCACAACGACTGGGGTCCTGCGTCCGCCTCAGGCTCGGCAGTCATCACGCCTACCGGAGTCCTGCACCTCCACGAAGAAGAGATCATCGAGCTTGATCGCCATACCGGCGAGGCGGTCCGTGTCTGGGATCAAGCAGGCGGGTACATCACCGCCCTCGACAACATCTTGTTGGTGGACGGCACTCATGCGGTGGATCTCGCCACCCGCACCACTCTATGGGAATCCCAGGTGGTGGCGAGCCTGCTCGCGCCACCAGCCGTCCACGATGGCATCGTCGTCGTGACGGACGGCTTTGAGGGTCACCGCGTCCACGGCGGGGTTCACGCCTTTCCGAAGGGGACCGGCGAGCCGCTCTGGTCGATCGGCGACCGGCAGAACGCCGAATGCGCCGCGCCCGCCCAGACCGACGGCGACAGCACGGGCGACTGGGAGATACCCGGTCTGACCCACCCCATAATTGCCGACGGCCGAGTGTGGTTCACTCGGCTGCGGCGCCACGACGACGGCGTGTACCCGCACCCACAGCCATGGGATGGCGTGGACTTCGTCGGATGCGACCTGGAGACCGGTGCCGAGGAATGGACATGGGTTCCCTTCGCCGGACGGCACCACTTCGAGCCGTTGAAGGCCCCGGCGTACACCAACGGACTGCTCCTGTGCATCACAGCGACGGCGGCTTTCGATGCCGCCGATGGCTCGCACCTCGACGCCGAACCCGAGGAGATACTGCTGACCGCGCTGAACACTCGAACACCCGAGTCGGCTTGGCGCAGCCCGCTGCCCGGATTCCCAGTCGGCTCACCGGTCATCGCGGGCGGCGTTGTCTACCTGCTCATTCATGACGGAACGGTCATCGCGTTGGAGGTGGCGACCGGCCGGACCCGGTGGACGCACAGGTGCGGCGAGCCAGTCGGCGCCCTTCCTGACGAGGACGCACAGATGTTCGAGGAGGAGCCCGCACGTCTCATCCCGGGCGACGGCTCGCTGTTGGTCCAGACGGCAGGAACCGTACGACTCCTACGTTGAGAGCCACGCACCGTACCGGCGGTCCGCGAGACAACGGGAACGTCTCGTGAGACAAGACATCATCCCTGTGTAGCGGGGCAGGCCGGTTTGCAACGTTTCATAGGTGGTCGCTCGTGAAACACCCCGCCGCCCGGCGGTCCACCTGCGGCAATCACGTTTCATGAGTCGTTGCAAACAACTGGACGTCTGAAACACCCTCATGAAACAGTCCGGGGGTTGTGAGCAACGACTTCAAGCGTGTGGAATCGCACGACTGCCCGATGTCCACCTGCGCCGCCCCCGCAGGCTCGCCGTGCCGGACCGGGAAGGGCCGGGTGGCGATCCAATACCACACCGCCCGCTTCCGCCTGGTGCCCCAACTCGCCAAGACGCTCAACGTACCGACCCCCGCCGTACGCAAGCCGGGGTCGGTGTGGACCGAACTGCCCCGGCCCGTGAGCGCCAGCGCCGAACCGGTCGGCCACGTCCGCATCGGCTATGCCCGAGCGTCCACCTCCCGCCAGTCCCTCGATGCACAACTCGACTCCCTCGCCGAGGCCGGGGTGACGCGCATCTTTTCGGAGAAGATCTCCACCCGCGCCACGAAGCGGCCGGAACTGGGGGCCGCCGTGAAGCTCGCCAGGGAGATCCGCTTCTCCGGCGTCGCCGTCACGCTCGTCGTCCACGAGCACAAGCGACTCGGCCGCGGCATCGAACTCGCCATGCTCGCCGAGGAGCTGAAGGCAAGCGACGTTGGCCTGGAGTTCCTCACCGGAGAGCTCAAGGGCTCGCACGACCCGTCCGGCATCGTGTTCACCGTGCTCGCCGCCATGTCCGGGATGGAGCGCGAGTACATCCGCGACCGCACCCTCGAAGGCCACGAGTCCGCGCGGAAGCGCGGCAAGACCATCGGCGGCGCCGGGGTCACCGACGACGACATGTTGTCCATGGCCCTCCACCTACGCGACCAGGAGATGAGCCTGCGCGACATGGCGAAGCGGCTCGTCATCACCACCGGAGCGAAGAAGGGGCAGCATCCCTCCCCGGCGACCGTGATGAGGATGCTGCGCGAGCACGACGAACACGGCGCAGCGATCTCGGCACCGCAGTAGGCCCGTCAATCGTTCAAGATCATCCCGTTGCCCCTTTGACCTGTATCTCGGTCAGGCCCCAAGACCGAGGTCGTACTGAAGACCCCGAGCATCCCGGGACTTGAGGTACGGATCCCGAAGGGCTCCGTGGTCCGTGACGAGAAGGGCAGGCCGGTCACCGAGCTGGGAATCACGGCGATTCCGCTCGACCGTCCACCGTTCCCGCTGCCGAAGAACAGCGTCGTGCCGGTGTTCTTCACCGTGCAGCCCGGCGGCACGTACGTGTTCCCCAAGGGCGCCCAGGTCATCTACCCCAACTACACGCGCGAAGCCCCGGGCACCGAGGTCGAGTTCATGGACTACGACCCGAAGAAGAAGGGGTGGTACGTCTACGGGCACGGCAGGGTGTCCGCGGACGGAAAGCAGGTGGTGCCGGACGCGAAGACCCGCGTATGGGCCTTCCACGGCGCGATGTTCAACACCGGCCAGCTGCCGCCCTGGCTGACATCCTGGCTCAAGGACACCGTGGACTGGCTCTCCGGTGACCCGGTCGAGCTCTCCACAGGGATGCTCACCGACTCCCGCACTGACCTCGCTGTCTCCGACTCGCTCGGCACGGCCGAGGTGACCCGCACCTACTGGCAGGGTGACACATACAAACGAGCGTTCGGCATCGGACGCGATCTGATCTACAACTCCTTCCTGCACTCGGCGCAGCCGTACCGCGAGGTCGACCTGTATCTCCCCGGCGGGGCGAAGGTCCACTACACCCGTACCTCCCCCGGGACCGGCTGGAACGATGCCGTCTTCGAACCTCTCGACTCACCGAGCGAGTTCCGCGGCTCCAAGATCTACGGCGGTAACGGCCGCTGGGAGATACGTTTCCGTGACGGCAGCATATGGACGTATCCGCAGTACGCGCCGTTGCAGCAGATACAGGACCGGCACGGCAACACCCTCAAGATCAGCCGCCTCAACGGCACCAAGGGCGATATCACCCAGATCACGACCCCGGGCGGCCGGTGGATCAGCTTCGGCTACGACACCGGCCACCGGATCATCAGTGCCCGCGACAACACGGGCCGCACCACGGGCTACACATACGACACCGCGGGACGCCTGGAAACGGTGACCGACCCTGCGGGCAAGGTCAGCCGTTACACGTACGACGGCACCACGAACCGGATCAAGACCGCCGTCGATGCCCGTGGCATCACCTACATGTCCAACACCTTCGACACGGACGGCCGGGTCAAGGAACAGACGCTCACCGAGGGCGCGAAGTACGCCTTCGAGTACACCCGGACCGGCGCGGGCAAGATCACCTCGGCGACGGTGACGCAGCCGGGCGGCGCGGTGCGCCGGGTCGAGTTCGACGCGGACGGCTACGGCGTGTCGGACACTCAGGCACACGGCAGCACACTGGCGCGCAAGACGGTGTACGAACGCGGCTCCTACCACCGGATCGACGCTGTCACCGACCCGTACGGCCGCCGCACCGAACTCACCTACGACGCCAACGGCTATGTGACCTCGGCGAAGGAACTGGCGGGCACACCACAGGCCCGTACCTCCGGGACGGCGGTGTATGACGGCCCGTACGACCAGCCGACCATCCTCACCGACCCGCTGGGCAAGACCACCACACTCGGCTACGACTCCGCCGGTGATCTCCGGACGGTGACCGACCCCGAGGGCCGGCCCACCACCCTCACCCACACCCCCGACGGACAGTTGGAGACGGTCACCGACGCGTCCGGAGCCGTCACCGAATACACCTATCAGTACGGCGAGTTGACCAACGTCAAGGACGCCGAGGGCGGCACGGGCAGCCAGTTCCTGGACGCCGCGGGCCGGCCGGTGGTCACGACGGACGCGTCCGGCGCGCGGACGACCCTCACCTACGACGTGCTCAACCAGGCGCGGAAGGTCACCGATCCGCTCGGCCACACCACCACCCTCGACTACGACGACAACGGCAACCTCACCACCCTGACCGACGCCAGGAACAACGCGACCACTTGGGCGTACGACACCGCCGACCGCCCCACGTCGGCCACCGACCCGCTCGGGGCGCGGGCGCTCTTCGGTTATGACCCGGCGGGGCAGCTGGCCGAAGTCACCAGCCGTGCGGGTCAGGTCGCCACCGCGGAGTACGACCTGCTGGGCCGGGCCAAGAACGCCAAGTACGGGGTTGACGCGGCGGGCCAGGCGGAGTCGACGGTCACGTACGCCTACGACGGTGTCGACCTGCCCAGGACCGTCACCGACACGGTGTCCGGCACGCAGTCCTTCACGTACGACGCCTACGACCTGCCCAAGACCGTCACCGGCCCGACCGGCACCGTCGGCTACGACTACGACGGCGCGGACCGCCGCAAGGAGATGACGGCCGCCGGGACGACCACGGCCTACGGCTACGACACCTCCGGCATCCTCACCTCGGTCACCACCGGCGGCCAGGCCGTCACCTTCGGCCTGGACGCGGTCGGCCGCGAGAAGACCGCCACGCTGCCCGGCGGTTTCACCCGCACCACGGGCTACGACAAGACCGGCACGACCACCGGCATCTCCTACACCCGCGCCGGGGCCGGCGTCGGGGACCTCACCTACACCCGCGACGAAAGAGGCCTCCAGACCGGCCTGGCCGGCACCCTCGCGAGCATCGCCCTCCCGGCGGCCGAGACGGGCGCGGCCTTCGGCAAGGACAACCGGCTCACGACGTTCAACGGCCGCTCCTTCAGATATGACGCCGAGGGGCAGCTCACGTCCGACGGCAAGCGGACGTACGACTGGAACGCCAGGGGCGAGCTGACCGGCCTGACCGATGTGTCCGGCGGCCGGAGCAGCACCTTCGCCTACGACCCGCTGGGCACGCGCAGCGCGAAGACGCTGGGCGGCACGACGAGCAAGTTCCTCACCGACGGCTCCAACCCCCTGGCGGAACAGTCGGGTTCGGGCGCCACCACGGCCACGGTGGCCACCTCCGGCCTGGACGAATACCTCACCCGCACGGAGAGCGGCCGGACGCAGGTCTACCTCACCGACGCGCTCGGCACGGTCGTCGGCCTTGCCGACCAGGACGGCACGATCGCCACCCGCTACACGTACGACCCGTACGGTCAGCCCACGGCGTCCGGCGCCGCGTCCTCGAACCCTTACACCTTCACCGGCCGGGAGAGCGACGGCACGGGCCTGCTCTACTACCGCAACCGCTACTACGACCCGGAGACCGGCCGCTTCATCTCCCAGGACCCGATCGGGTTCGCGGGCGGGGCCAACCTCTACCAGTACGCGCTGAGTTCACCCAAGACGTACACCGATCCCTCGGGCAACAATCCTCTCCTGATCGGCTGCGCGGGCGGTGCCTTGTTCGACGGTGGCCTGGACTGGCTCACCCAGCGCCTCTCGGGCCGCAAGGTGAACTGGGGTCAGGTCGGCTCGTCGGCGGCCCTGGGCTGCCTGACCGGAATGCTCGGCGGGGCGGGCAGCGGCGGCAAGCTCGCGGGCCGCGTCGGCTGCAAGAACAGCTTCACCGGCGAGACCCCGGTCCTGATGGCGGACGGCACCCGCAAACCCATCAAGGACGTACGGGTCGGCGACAAGGTCCTCGCGACGGACCCCGAAACCGGCGAGAGCGGCCCGCGCGAGGTCACCACCCTGATCCAGGGGTCCGGCGAGAAATCCCTGACGGACATCACCGTCGCCGCCGCCACCGAGGACGGCAAACCCGCCAAGATCACCGCCACCGACGACCACCCCTTCTGGGTCCCCGACCTGAAGGAATGGACGGACGCCGGCGACCTCCAGCCGGGCCAGTGGCTCCGCACGAGCTCCGGCACCTGGGCCCAGATCACGGCGATCACCCACCGCACGCAGTCGACGGTGGTCTACAACCTCACGGTCGACGACCTCCACACGTACTATGTGCTGGCGGGGGCCACGCCGGTACTCGTTCACAACTGCAACCTTGGTGACTATGCCGACAGCGTTCGCAACGAACCTGGGGTGAAGTTTGCCTCCGAGTACACGTCTCCTTCAGGAGCGAAGTACTACGGCCGCAATAAGCATGGCCAGCAGGCGGAAGGGCCGTTGGCGGATGCGCTCGAACGGACAGGGCATCATGGAGGATGCGCAGAGGTGCACTGTCTCATTCAGGCCCAGGCGGCAGAGGGCCCCGAGGCCATCAGGGGTGGAACCATGCGAACGGTAAGGACGCGGAACAACTCCATGCCGACATCGAATACGGATGGGCATGGTGAACCGGCTCACCCCTGCGGTCGTTGTGGCCGACTGCTGGAAGACCTGGAGATCAACTGATGTCCCTGATTCGCTTTGACTCGCTCAGCGAGGATCTGCTTGGGGCGCTTGTTGCGTCCGGATGGAGCGCAGGAAGGAAGGTTGACCCAGGTCAATGGGTCGTGCCACTGGAGAGTGAAGGGTACCGGTCCCATCCATTGGCAGAGGAAATCCTCGCGGCGGTGGGAGGGCTCTCCATCGAGCCGGTCAATCGAGTTGGCCCGAACTTCAGTAATGACGAGCCTTACAATTTCGATCCCATCGCCGCTGGATCAGGGCAGCGTGATCTAGCAGCGGAGGTGGAGAGTGTTCTCGGTGGGGTCTATTTCCCCATCGGTGAATGGCTCAGTTATTCAAGCGTTTTCGTCGAAGCTGGGGGGAGGGTGGTTGCTGCTGGCATGGGCTGGATTTGGGAGCTCGGTTCCACCTTTGAAGACTCCCTGGAGTTGGCGGTCTGTGCGAATCGTCCGCTGGCCTGCCTGCACTCCGATCCGGGGCTCGATCCCTGGCCGAAGCCTGATTCCCGTTAGCGAATCTCGGTCGTGTAGAGCTTCGTCTAACAGGGCTTCTGGCCGGGTTGACGGCAGTAGTTGACGGCAACGGCGGCGGACACCCAGGTGTCCGCCGCCGTTGCCGTACGTATGTCAGGGGTGGTCGAGGGCGTGGCCGAGGGAGTCGATGGCGTCTCGCTGGAGGCGGAGTCGGACGTGGGCGTAGACGGTGGCGGTGACGTCGATGTGGGCGTGGCCGAGGAGTTCCTTGATCACGACGAGTTCGACGCCTTGCTCCAGGAGCAGGGTGGCGGTGGAGTGGCGGAGGTCGTGGAAGCGGATGCGGCGGAGGCCGGTATTGCGGAGGAGCGTGGTGAAGGTGCGGGTGAGGTTGGTCGGGTCGATCGGTCTGCCCTGCACTGTGGTGAACACGTGCGCATCGTGCTGCCATGTGGTGCCCGCAACCTCACGCTCGCGCTCGTGGTGGAGCTTCAGCGACTGGATGCAGCGGGTGGGGAGGGCGATGCGGCGCTCGGAGGCGCGCGTCTTGGTGGGCAGCGTGGTGAGACCGCCGGCATTGGTGCGCTGGAGTGTGCGGCGGATGGCGGCGGTGCCCGCGTCGAGGTCGAGGTCCTCCCAGCGCAGGCCGAGGAGTTCGCCCTTGCGGAGCCCGGTGTGGAGAGCGAGTTCGAACAGGGAGTGCAGCCGGTGTCCGCGCGCGGCGGCCAGGAACTCGCGCGCTTCTTCGGCAGTGAGTGGTTCGAAGCGTCGGGGACGAGGCGTGCCGGTGCGGACGTTGCGGGCGACGTTGCGCGGGATCTCCTCCTCGCGGACCGCGTGCTCCAGGGCGGACTTGAGCACGGAGTGTACGTAGGCCAGGGTCAGGGGCGAGAGCCGCTTGGAGCAGCACTTTTCGGCGGCGCAGCAGAGGGGTCGGTCACGGGCGGAGTCGAGGCCGCGGGCGCAGCACTGACAGGTGGTGCGGAGCTGGTTGAGCCAGGTGCGGACGTCCTTGGCGGTGAGCTTGGCGAGCTTCTTCCGTCCGAGGCCGGGGATGAGGTAGAGCCGGGCGACAGTGGTGTAGCGGGTGTGGGTGTTCTCGCGGAGCTGGTGGACGGCGACAGCGTCGAGCCAATACGTCAGGTACGCGGCCACGCTGCCCTGCGCGGACGGAATGGGGACTCCGCGATTGCTGTTGGCGATCTTCTCGGTGAGCTTGGCCAGGGCTTCCTTGCGGGTGGTGCCGTAGACGCGGACGCGCTTGTGGGTGTTGCCGGGTGCGAGGACGTATCCGGCGGCTTCCCAGCGGCTGTCCTTGCGCTGGTAGACGGTTCCGTCGCCGTTGGCGCGCACGCGGCGGGAGGCGGGGGTGTCGCGGGGTGTGGTCATCTGGCGGCGTCCTGTTCGAGTCGGGTGTGGATGAAGTCGGTGAGGGCGTGGGTGGGGATGCGGCGGGCGCGGCCGAGGGTGATCGAGGCGAGTTGGCCGGCACGGAGCAGGTCGTAGACGGCGGAGCGGCCGAGCTGGAGGCGGGCCATGACTTGGGGGACCGTCAGCAACTCCGGAGCCTGGCCCGGCTCTGCGTGGAGGGCGGTGGGCGGGGGCGAGGTCATCAACAGCCCCCTTCGGTCGTGAACTGCCTTTCCAGTTCCTTGTGATGCCAGACACCAGCGGCGAGGAGGGCCGCGCCGGGGCTGTAGCCCGAGCCGAGGTAGTCCCAGTGGCCGACGACGAGCGTGGTCGTCGGGTCGAACTCGGGCAGGCCGGCATGGACGCGGGCCTGTTCGGTACGCCAGGCGCGGCGGGCGTCGCGCAGCGCGCCCAGGGTGGTCGAGTAGGCGCGGGACTTGGTGGAGAAATGGCCCCGGAAGCCGAGCATGTGTGCCCACTTCCACAGCTTCAGGTCGGCGAACTCCGGCAGCTTGCCCAGTTCCCAGCAGGTGCGGATCATCTGCCGCACGTGGCGGGCGACGGCGAGGCGGGGCAGCGGCCGGGCCTGTCCGGTGCCGTCACAGGCGGTGCAGGGGAGCGGGTTGCCGTGGGGCAGGAGGGTGGCTCCGCGCCCGTGGCAGGTGCGGCAGTGCAGGGCGTGGTCGAGGGTGCCGGAGGCGTCGGCGGATTTAATGGCGTACTTGGCCACGTAGGCGGCGACCGCCTGGTCGGTGAGTTCGCTGTCGGTGCCGAAGGCGGCGATCTCGCGGACGTCGAGCTGCTGGCCCCAGGCGAGTTCGCGTTCCCCGACGGCGTCCGAGGTGACGGTGATGCGGGCGCGGGGTGCGGCGGCGCGGATGGCGTCGGTGAGCACGGCAACGGTGGCGTACGAGGGCGGGGGCTGGGTGTTGCCGTCCGGGCCGTCGAGCCGGATCACGGCGTGGAAGTGGACCAGGCCCCGCTTCTGGTACTCGGCGACCTTGGCGAAGGACACCCGCAGCACGGCGCGGGCGGCCTTCTGGGTGAGGCCGAGCCGGGCGGCGAGTTCACGGCGCAGGTAGGTGGTGAAGCGGGCCCACAGGGCCCCGGCGTGGGCGTTGAAGAGGACCGCGCCCGCGTAGTCGTACGTCGCCGGGTTGAGTGGCGTGCCCAGCAGTGAGTCTGCGGGTTCGTGGCGGGTGCCGCAGTGGCAGGGCCGGGCGTCGGGGCGGTTGTGGACGGGGCCGAAGGAAGGGGCGGTGAGGGTGGCGAATACGCGGGGGTGGGTGCGAACGGTGTCGGGGACGGTCTTGCCTCCGGTCAGGCCCGCGCGGATGAGGTGGTAGGTGTCGGCGGCGTAGAGGCGGGAGCAGGCTGGGCAGCGTGAGGAGCGGCGGTTGCCGCATGTCGTGAGCAGGCTGCCTGTGGGCTCGTCGGACGTAGTGTAGGAGCGCAGTACCTCGCCGGTCGTGGTGTCGAGGGTGGTGGTGTGGCCGGTCAGGCGGACGGGTGTTTGTAAGCACTTCTTTGGGGCTCTGGCACAAGTTCCGTGGTCCGGTGACGCTGGGTGATCGCTAGGTCAGAAGGATGCGCTTCCGGAGAAGTGGAAATCCGGCTCGTCCGTAGGTCTGCCGCTTGAGCATCTTGATGCGGTTGACGTTGCCTTCGACGAGGCCCGAGTTCCATTGCTGGGTGAGTCCGGCGGTGACGGCGTCAAGGTCGCGTTCGAGTCCGCGGGCGAAGGAGCTGACACCGGGCAGATCGGCGGCACTGGCGGCGGCGATCCATTCCGGGAGCCGTTCGCCTTCGAGTCTGGTGAGCATGCGGGCGAAGGTCCGGACGTGTCCGGTGGCTGTCTCCAATTCCGGGCAGGCGGCGAGTACTTGCTTCAACTGCTGTTGTTCGTCGTCGCTGAGGGCGTCGGGGTGGCGGGTGATCCATCCGGTGACGCGCCGGACCGACGGCGGTGCTGGGGCGATCGGGACCGGGTTCGTCCGCAGGGTCAGGACGAAGTCGCAGACGCTGGAGTAGCTGCCGCGAAAGCCCAGTGCGGCGACTTCCCGGTGGAGAACGCGGGCGTTGGTGCAGCCTTCGGCCGCTCGGCGCGACAGGTGTTGTTTGAACGGGTCGAGCGCGCTCGACCGTTGTTTGCGTGATCCTTTGATCATGTCTTCCCAGGTGGCGGCGCGGGCGTATCGCTGGACGGTGTGGCGGCCCCAGCCGAGCTGGTGGGCGATTGAGCGCAGGCTGTGGCCTTCGGCGATGAGTCCGTGGACCAGGGCGTGATGCTGGCGGGCCCGCTCTGCGAACCTCCCGGTGGGAACGGTGGGGGCGTCGTCCGGGGTGCCCTGGTCGATGGGGTGTGCGGGTGCTGGGCTGGGCCGGGGAATGCACCCGCGATGGCGGACCGCCAGGCGTTCGACGGCCTGGGCGAGGTTCTGCCAGAGGTGGAAGCGGTCTGCGATCTGCACCGCGCCCGGAGCTCCGGTGCGGATTCCTTCCGCGTAGGCGCCGGCCCGGTCGCGGCACACGATCTCAGCGCCGGGGTGGGCGGTCAGCCAGGCCGCCAGCGTGCCGGATTCCCGGTCGGGCAGCACGTCGACCACCCGTCGTTCCCCGCAGTCGATCAGCACGGTCCCGTAGACATGGCCTTTGCGCAGGGCGAAGTCGTCCACGCCCAGGACCCGGGGAGCCGGATGTGCCGGGTCGGGCATGCCCGCGACCAGGCGTAATAGCGTCATGCGGCTGACGTTGACGCCGATACGTTCGGCCAGCCGGGCGCCGGCCCGGCCCGCCAGGGCCAGCCCGACCGCCCCCAGCGCGGTGCGAAGCCGTTCGGTCCAGCGGCCATGACGACGGGTCAAGCCAGGTATTTGTTCGACGAACGTCCGTCGCGGACATGAATCCGCACCGCAGAGGAACCGCCGGACGCACAACGACACGACGACCCCCTGGCCTGCCGTCGGCATGTCCACGGGGAAGCGGAGGTACGAACTGTGCACCCGGCTCGACCAGCCGTCGCAGACCGGGCAGTTCGCGCCTTCCGCCGTCGCTCGTGCTTCCACTCTCAGCACGCCGTCGTCCATATCCACGGACGACAGGAACACCCCCGGCAGGCCGGGAAACAGCACCTTTTCCAGCGACGACGACACACTCTCCATGGCCGGTGACCCTGGACCCGCCGAAGATCAGCGGGCGCGATTTCCGGGCAACCTTCCGAACCCACTGGGAACCCAAATCCATCACCCAGCGTCACCGGACCACGGAACTTGTGCCAGAGCCCCAAAGAAGTGCTTACAGACAGACGGGTTCGGTGCAGCCGCCGAGGTGTTCGATCTGCTGCTGTGCGCGGTCGAAGTCGGGGTGGTTGACGAGGTGGAGCAGGTCCCGCACGGCGGGGCTTGCCACGTGGCGCAGGTCCAGGGTGACCATTCGGGGCGTGTCCCTTCTGTTCGGGTGGGGGCCCCGAGCAGCAACCAGCCATGCAGGAGGGCGTGTTGGTGCTGCTCGGGGCATGACGAACCAGGCCCATGGGCGGGCGTGGAGTTGAGCGAGGAAGATGCGGCCGAGGAGGCCGGGGCTCAGAGCTGAGCGAGGGCGGCGGTGGCCACGGGCAGGGCGACGCCCATGCGCGTCCCCAGATGGGCGGCGCTGATCGGGGCTCCGTGCTCGGCGTGGTGGGTGTCCGCGATGCGCCGGGCCGCGTCCAGCAGGGCAGTCGGCAGGACCGGGCCGGAGGCAGGTCGGGTCGCCTTGGAGACGGCGAAAGGCAGAGCTGTGGCCGGAGCCGTAGCGGGCTGCGGTTCCTCGACCGGAGAGGTGGCGACGGTCAGGGCTGGCATCGAGGGCTCGGGCGCGAGTGCCTCGTCGGGCACCGGCTCGGAGAGAGGACCAGGAGCCTCCTCCAGGTGTGGGGTGGGGTGGGTGAGGGTGTGGAACTGGGCGAGGAAGGCGGGGCCGACGTGGCCCCAGCCGAGGAGCAGGAGCGGGGCGACGGTGTCCAGGCAGGCGCGTCCGTAGCGTCCGGTCAGCAGCGGTTCGGCGGTGTTCAGGGCGAGGGTGAGCAGCCCGCACAGGTGCAGCAGCCGAGTACCAGCCCGCAATTCGACCTTGGGGACGCCGCGCAGGGCCAGGAAGCGCAGCGCCATCAGGAGTCCGACGACAGAGAGGTCCACCATGGGCGCGATCAGTGGCGCGATCGGGTGGGGGACGCCGAGGCGCAGGGCGAGGGCCCAGACGTTGCCGAAGGAGAAGACGAAGGCCAGGGCCGCGATGACCGCCATGACCACGGTCACGGTGCGCCGGGTGAACCGTTCCTCCGCCATGATCTCAACCTCCTTTCTGGCGTGGGCTGTTCGAGATCACTTGGTGAGTGAGGGCGCGGGCGTTGTCGTCCGGCCGGTCGAGCGGAGGAGGGCATCCAGGCACAGGTCCGGGTCGGCGGTTAGATGCGAGGTGGCGTCCGCGATGCGGGCGGCATCGGCGTCGGAGACGTAGGGGGTGCGGATGCGGGTGAAGCCGGGGCGGCCCTGCATCGCCATCACCGCGACGCCGACGTAGGCGGGGTCCTGCAAGGTGACCGGGCTGGCGTCGGGCCAGTTACGGATGTCCTCCCCCAGCGCGGCCACCGCGGCCTCCACCGTCTTCTGCGCGAACGACAGTCCGATGGGGCACACGTCGCGGATGAAGGTGGGAATCGCGTCGCCGGTGGTCTTCTGGCTGATCAGGATCACCAGGATGCCGACGCTGCGGCCCTTCTTGACCAGGTCCTCCACCAGCCGGGCGTTCTCCGCCGTCAGCGCGGCAAGACGTTTCGTCTGAGGGGCCACGAAGTTTCCGGACAGGGACCCAATAGGGTTGTCCTGAACAGGAAACGAGGACGAAGTGGCGCCATCCAGTAAATACTCGCCGGAGTTCCGCGAGGAAGCCGTCCAGATCGCGTTGAGGTCAAGCAAGACGATATCCGAAGTCGCCCGGGAGCTTGAGCTGAACCCGGAGACGCTACGCGGCTGGGTCAAGAAGTACCAGAAGCAGCAGGAACCGGCTCCCGATGCAGAATTGACGGTGAACGAGCGGGCGCGCTTGAAGGAACTCGAACGGCGGAACCGTGAGCTGGAGATGGAAAACTCCTTCCTGAAAAAATGCGCGGCGTACTTCACGAAGGATCCCCGGTAGCAAGCAAGTACGAGTTCATCGACGAGATGCGGCTCGATACTGCGGAGTGCGCATACAGCGTCGAGTTCATGTGCGGCCGACTCGGCGTCTCCAGATCCGGCTACTACGACTGGCGATCCCGCCCGGAATCCGCGACGGCCCAGCGGCGCGAGGAACTGAAACTGCTCATCAAGACAGCCTTTGACATGTCCGACAGCACCTACGGCCACCGTCGTATCCAGGCCCAGCTACACCGCTGGGGCAACAGCGCTGGCCTGGAACTGGTCCGCCGCCTGATGCGTGAGCTGGGACTTGAGCCCTGCCAGCCCCAGCCGAAGAGGTTCAACCTCACCAGGGCCGCGGCCGGCCAGGTGCCGGACCTCGTCGCACGCAACTTCACCGCAAACGCACCCGGTGAAAAGCTCGTCGGCGACATCACCTACATCGCGACCGGGGAAGGCTGGCTGTACCTCGCGACGGTAATCGACTGCTGCACGAAGGAAGTCATCGGTTACGCGATGGACGACCACTACCAAACCCCACTGATATCCAGGGCGATCCGCAACGCGGCACGGAACAGGAGCCTCTCGGCCGGCGCGATATTTCACTCCGACCGCGGAAGCAACTACATGTCAGCCGAGTTCGGGAAGACGCTCGACCGGTTTGGACTCCGCAGATCTTTCGGCCGCACCGGGATCTGTTTCGACAACGCCATGGCCGAATCGTTCTTCGGCACCCTGAAGAACGAGCGCGTATCAAGAGTGACTTACCTGACCCGCGAAGCCGCCCGGCAGGACATCACTCGATACATCGAATTCTGGTACAATCGCAAACGCCTCCACTCGGCGGTGGGTTACCGCCCTCCGCGCGAAGTCCACGCCGAGTACGAGAAGTTGCAAATCGCCGCGTGAAATAGACAGTCAGACTCCTGTCCGGGAAAAGCGAGGCTCCTCAGTCGTCGGGTCGCTGCCCTTGTACTCGCGGAAGTACGTGTGCGCCTCGTCGATGATCAGGACCGTGAGCGGCCACTGCGGCGAGGGGCCGACGTGCCACATGTTCTTCACTCCCAGCACGTCACGGATCACCGAGGACCGCCGTTTGCGCAGCTCCACCAGGCGCTTGAACAGGGCGTTCGCCTCGTCGAGGTCGTCCCCGCAGAACGCGAACATCCGCTTGACCAGGTCGGCGTAATCCCCTTCCGAGGCGCGCGACACCTTCCCGTCCGCCGTCACGATCTGCACCGCCGCGGAGGGCGCGAAGTCGCAGACGAACCTGTTGACCCCCGACGTCTTGCCCGCGCCAGGGACGCCGGCCACCGTCACCCCGGGCACGTTCGCCAGGGACACGGACACCTGGGCGGCGTACTCATCCACACCCAGTTCCCAGCGCGTCAGATCTGCGAGGGGCAGACCGGTGGGCCGGTGAGTGGTCGGCGTGGTCAACGGGTCGGAGCGCACGCCCCGGATCACCACCCGGCTGGGGCCGTCCGGCAGCACGGAAACCCGCGTGCACCGCCAGGCGTCCGCGAGGAACCGCGCGGCCTTCTGGTACTCCTCCAAACCGACCTGGGGCAGCGTCCGGGCCCGCACGATCACCCCGTACGGGTCCGGCTTGACCTTGATCTTCGGAGTCAGCACGCGAGGCGCTGGGGTAGCACCGTCCTTGGATGCGGTGATCTGCGCCAACAAGCTCGGCGTCTTGTCGGTGACCGTCAGCCCGGCCATCCGCGCGAGCCGTACCCAGCCCCAGCGCACCCGCAGGGCCTGCCGCATGCTCACCCGCGTGCCCCGGTCGGCCCGCACGTAGCGACCCACCGTCACCAGAAGCCACACACCGACCAGGACGGCCACGGCCAGCAGCGCGTCCGGCGCGTATTCCGGCCCGGAATTTTCGAAGCGGATCACTGGGCCGCCTCCACCGTCACCAGCTCCAGGCGGGCGGCCCGGTAGGCGACGCCGTCGGAGAGCTGACCGTTGAAGATCCGCGCCCACGGAGTCGCGAACAGCTCCACGGGCCGCACCATCACACCCGGCTTGAGCCCGGCGGCCAGGCCGGTTTCCGGGACGGTGATCTTCAGGACCTCGGCCCGGCCGTCCTCCATGAGCATCACGGTCACCGTGTACAGCGACGCCCCGGTCTCCCGGTCCGTGGCGACCTCCCCAGTCTGCTGGTCCTTGATCTTCAGCGCCGGGTCGGTGCCCGCGATGCACACCGCCGACGGCAGCAGGGCAACACGGATTCGAGTCATGGCCATGCCATCACACCCTTTGTTCGATGGAGCCGCTTGATCGGCTCGACATGGAGCATAAGGAGATGATCGCTCACCTTGCAAGGTCGATTAGGTTGGTAGGCGGTCAGGTGGGGAACCCGGGGATGTGTCTGTATCGCTACGGCTTGCTGGCGATACCGTGGGGGCATGACCCTGCCCTTGGACGAGGACTCCCGGCCGCCGTACCTCCAGGCCGCCGAGGCCCTGCGGGACGCGATCCTGAACGGTGAGTACCGCTCCGGCGAGCGCCTGCCCTCGGCCAACGTGCTGGGTGATCGGTTCGGGGTGTCCAGCTCCACCGTCCAGAACGCTCTGCGCGTGCTCAAGCAGGAGGGCTTGGTCTACTCCCAGCTCGGCCGGGGCAGCTACGTCAGCGACTCCGTCGGCGGGAGCACCGAAGAGGTCGACGGTGATCATGAGGAAGCCGATGCCGCAGGGCCGGACTGGCCAGTCGACGTCATCTACAACGGTGATCCCCGACCGCCGTACGCCCAGGTCGCCGACATCCTCCGCCGGGAAATCCTGGAAGGCACCTACCCTCCAGGCTCCCAGCTCCCTCCCGCCCGGGAGATCCAAGAGCGATTCAAAGTCGCCAACTCCACGGCGCAGAACGCCTATCGGCGCCTTAAGCAGGACGGGCTGGTGTACGCGGTCAAGGGACGTGGTGTTTTCGTCCGCCAGGAACCGGAGCCGGGCAAGCACCACGGGACGATCACGAACTACCTGCTGCGCGATGAGATCGCCCGCGAGGCACGTGTGGCCGCCACCGAGTTCGCCGACCTCAGCGACGAGGAGCTGCTGGCGCAGGAAGCAGAGCTCGACCGACGATGGGACGTGGTTCGGGAGGAGCATCAGCGGCTTTACGGCGAGCGCCGGAAGGTCAAGCGGGAGAAGAGCCGACGCGGCCTGTTCCTGCCACCCCTGCATGACGACGACGCCGAGCCGGACATGTCGCCGAGCGAGAAGCTGAACACCGCGCTGGCCGAATCGAAGAAGCGCCGGCAACAGCGGCCCTGACCATCGACCGGGCAACAGTGCGTGAGCTGTTCAGAGTTTCTTTACTTGATCAAGGGCGCCCCGCTGACGCGGGCCGCCGCGCGCCGGCGGTCGGCGACCGCCGCCCGCTCCTGTCTGCCGCCCCGCTGGCGACGGCCGCCGACCACTCGGCGCGCAGAGCCCGGGAGCGTAGCCGGACCACCAATCGGAAGCCCCGGTCCGACCCCTCAGCAGCAGGCTGGCCGGGCACCTGAGAGGCCGCCCGGCGGGCTCGCGCCGTCCCGGACGCCCATGCTTGCTGCCTGGCTGGGGGCCGTGACGATGGAGATAACGGGGCTGACGCCGGTGCGGGGTTGAGCGAGACACACGTGGCGGGTGGTCGGTCGGCGAGCCCGTCATCGTGGCTGACTTTCTGTGGCAGAGGCCAGAACCCCCACAGCCATGGGCACGGCACGTACGTGAGGCCCGTCCCTGCCGGGGCTGACGAGTGCGGGGGAGCCTCGATCGGCTGCGCCCGGCAGGGACGGGAGTCGGGTGGGTCAGCGCAGTGCGGCGCCTGGGCGAGCGAGGCGGGTCACGTCTGGCGCCAGGTCCGCCAGGGGCGGGTGATGATCTCCCGGTAGGTGTGGTGGGACGGGTTCTGGCCGCAGTGCCGGAGTACCCAGTCCTGCGGTTCGGCGAAGTCCGCGCTTGTCGGCGAGGTCTCTCCGTCCACGGCGCACTGCATCGCGTAATGGACCGGCTCCGCGTCCGGCTCGCGGTCGGGCTGGAGCGTCCAGGTCTCGTAGCGCAGGACCGAGCGCGGGGTCACCGTCCCCACCTCCGGTTGGCCACGGCCACCTTCGCGCTCAACTCCTCCGTCGGAGTCGGCGTACGTACGTCCTCGGGCGGCACGTCCCACTCCCGGCCACCGCGCGGTGGCCGAAGCTGCACGTACGTCCCCACATGCCCCATCACCACGCCCACCTTGCCGCTCCGCCGGTCGACCACCAGGGCGCCGGCATCGGGCGAGACGGTGTGCCCGTCGGCATCAGGGGTGTGGGCCGTCATCGTGACCGCCCCGGCGAGGCGGCCCGCGACCGGGCGTCCAGTCGCAGGGCGGGAACACATGGGGTGGCGCTCATTCGCACGGTGACGCTCCTCGGCGGCGTTGATGCGTGCCCTGGGCCTGTTGGTGCCGCAGGGTCGGCACCGATCCTCACGCCGGTCACCAGGACGAAGGAACCTCCACCAAACCCCATTACGGGACGTCCCGCACCGTGTAGAACGTCCCTAGTGCCGTCCTGGGACGAAGGGGGAGACTCGTGCCGAACGAGAGACTACGAGCCGTCATGGCGGCGGGAGGCTGGACGTACGCCGCACTCGCTCAGCAGGTCGAGGTCGACCCCAAGTCGGTCGAGCGCTGGGTGAACCTCGGGCGTATCCCACGTCGTGCCACTGCCCTCCAGGCGGCCAAGGCCCTGGGAGAAGACGTGCACGCACTCTGGCCGGCGCTCCGCCAGGCCCGCCCCGCCCGCGCCATCAGCCCTGAGTTGGTGGCGCTCTACGGGCAGCGGGCCGACATCCCCGTCTCGGCGTTCACCGACCTGATGGCCCGGGCCCGGGAACGGATCGACATCCTCGTCTACGCGGCAGTCTTCCTCCACGAGGCCTACCCGCGGCTGAATGAACTCCTCACCGAACGCGCCGCCGAAGGCTGCACCGTCCGCATCGCGATCGGGGACCCCGACAGCGACAACGTCCAAGCCCGCGGCCAGGAAGAGCGGTTCGGACACGGCATCGAATCCCGCTGCCGCCTCGCGCTCATGCACTACAAGCCGCTCGCCGACACCCCCGGCATCGAAGTCCGCACCCACGAAACCACGCTCTACAACTCCCTCTACCGCGCCGACGACCAGCAACTCGTCAACGCACACGTCTGGGGCGTCAACGCGTACGCCGCCCCCGTGTGGCACCTTCGCCGACACCAGGAGAGCGGCATGTTCGACACCTACGCCGACAGCTTCGACGCCGTGTGGGCGACCGCAACCCCCGTACGAGAGGAAGACTGACCGTGGCCCGCACCGAGTACTACGACGACCCCAACGCGCCCAAGCCGAACAGCATGGTCGTCGCTGCCTCCGCCGTCGTCACCGACGGCCACGGGCGCATCCTCCTCCAGCGCCGCCGCGACAACGACCTATGGGCCCTGCCCGGAGGCGGAATGGACCTCACCGACTCCCTGCCAGGCACAGCCGTCCGCGAGGTCAAAGAGGAGACCGGCCTCGACGTCGAGATCACTGGCCTGGTCGGCACCTACACCGACCCGAAACACATCATCGCCTACACCGACGGCGAGGTCCGGCGACAGTTCAACGTCTGCTTCACCGCCCGCATCACCGGCGGCCAACTGGCAATCTCCGACGAGTCCACCGAACTCCGGTTCGTACTGCCTGAAGAGATCGAGCAGTTGCCGATGCACCACACCCAACGACTCAGGCTCCAACACTTCCGGGAACAGCGCGAGAAGCCGTACCTGGGCTGAACCATCTGACGGCAGTAGCGACGGCAACAACCCCGCACAACCACGGACACCCACGCACCTCACCGGACCAGCAGACCGCACTTGACCTGCGAAAAGGCAGGTCAAAGGCTTCGCGTAGCACACGTACTATGCGCTGGCCGGGGCCACGCCGGTCCTCGTCCACAATTGTCCTGCAGGTGGTGGAGTCAGCGGAGGCCGCCTGGCTCAGGAATCCGGTGACTCTTATGAGGACTTCCTCGTGAACCACCTCGGTGGCGGAGGCGGGTTCTTTGAGAGGAAGCTGTCTGGCGGAAACACTCGTCAATTTGACGGCGCATTCATTTCCAGTAGCACAGGTCGCGGTACGTGGTACGAGGCGAAATCCGGAAGATTCTGGGTGGACACGCTAGCCGACCCCAAGCGCTTGGCGAAGTTCAAGGGTGTAGAGGGAGAGAAGCTTGCGATAGCGCAAGCGAAGGGGATTGATTATCGGATAATTTCCGAGAATTCGATCCCGGCTGAATTTACGTCTTGGTTCGACAAGAAGGGTATTCCGTGGGAAGTCATCCCGCGGTCGTGATGCTCGCGTGAGATCGCCCTGCCTGCCGGATTGTGGTGCCGTCGTGGGACTTTCTTCTGTGAGTCGGGGTAGTGTTTAGGTGTGCTGGTGCACCCTTCCTCGATCGGCCGGCGATCGAGGAAGGGTGCACCGGATGTTATTGGAAGGGATCCCGATGGGATTGTGCCTGTTTCCCGGTGATGGGGAAATTGATGGACCGGACGCCTGTTTTTCGTACCAGGAATTCGCCTCGTTTCGTAGACGTCTGGCTTCGGGGGAAGGGTTTTCTCTGGATGATATGCAGGGATTTGGTGGCAATGCTTTGTGGAGTGATGTCACCACGGTTCTTGAACCGCTACTCAACCACCCGGACGATCACGGGAGAAATTTTTCATCCGAAGAATGCAGGCTGATTTTGCCGCACCTTGAGGGTGTGCTGGCGGATTGGATGCTGGGTCCAGATTCGAACTCTGAGATCCGGAATCAGACCAGAGAACTTCGCGATCTCGTCGCCGTGCTCCGAGTTTGCGTGCAAAAGAATGTGGAGCTGTGCTTTATGTGAGATATTACGGAAAGGGCGGTTGCTGGGAAGGTCGGATCGTTCGTCATTGAGCAGTAAATTCCCAAATGCTCGATATCCTGGGCATGTTCGAGCTCCCGGGATTAATATTTAGGGCCGGGCGGTAAGGTGCTCGCGGATTTCGACATCGTGACTCGGAATTCCGTGATTTGGGTAAAGGCTGGTTCGGGAAGGTGTCTTGAGGTAGGCGCTAGCCGCACAGGGGCTGGTTGAAGTGATTGCGGGACTACAGGGACTGCTGGACCCGAATCACGGCGAGCTCTTGAGGTGCGAGAAGGTCTTGGAGCGATTTCCGAAATCGCGCAGGGGTTGGTTTCCGTTGTTCGGTGCGGTGAATCGTGTCCAGGGGAGAATGCGCGTGGTCAGACGGAGATCTTTGCTGCTTGCTTCTTCAGCGGCTGGGCTGGCGGTGGGGGGCGCTGTTGTCTATGGCGTGCGGGCCGGGGGCGAGAGTGGCGATGTCGGTGCCGGGAGCCTGAGCGGGGGGCCGGGAGCGTCGATGCCGGCGCAGCTGCGGGGTGTTCTGCCGGGGGGTCGGGTTGTGATGGTCGTGCTGGACCGTGTGCCGGGCGGGGGTGGATCGCGGGGCGCGTTGCGGGAGTTGGTCAGCAGTGTGCGCGCTTTGGAAGGGCCCGGTCTCGCCGTGGGGGTGGGGCTGGGAGTGAGTGTCTTCAGGGCGGCTGCCAACCGTCCGCGTCAGCTTGTTGACATGCCGTCCTTCCCCGGCGATCTGCTGGATCCGGCCCAGTCGCACGGTGATGTGCTCGTGCAGGTCGCCGGGGAGCGGGCCGCCGATGTGCGGGCGGCGGTCGAGCGGCTGCTGTCGGCCGTTCCGGGGTGGCGGGAGCGGTGGCGGATCGAGGGGT
Organism: Streptomyces sp. NPDC056835; assembly: GCF_042789485.1. Taxonomy (NCBI): domain Bacteria; kingdom Bacillati; phylum Actinomycetota; class Actinomycetes; order Kitasatosporales; family Streptomycetaceae; genus Streptomyces; species Streptomyces sp. NPDC056835. The sequence continues at coordinate 111,922 of NZ_JBHUBB010000001.1, read as the reverse complement.
TCCGGGCAGAGAACCGGGAAGAGGACGGCCGGGGGCTGGCCCGTAATCCCTTCCACTTCACCGAGGGGTTCGGCAATCCGGCCAGTGACCGGGAGACGGCGGATCGCGCTCTCGTACGGGCCGGTCAGGGCGAGCCGGACTGGGCCGTGGGTGGGAGTTATCAGGTCGTACGGATCATCCGGTTCGCGACCGCCCTGTGGGACAAGGACTCCATACCCGAGCAGGAGCGGATCATCGGGCGCCGCCGCGACGGGCGATGGCTCGACGGGGCGCCCACGGACGAAGAGCCGAACTTCGCGGCCGACCCCAAGGGCCGGCTCACCCCGCTCGACTCGCACGTACGGCTCGCCGTGCCCGACCGCCGTGAACCGCCGCCGCTGGTACGGCGCAGCTACAGCTACGACCGGGGCGACGGCGACACCGGGCTGGTCTTCTCGTGTTTCCAGCGCGATCTGGCCAGGGGGTTCGAGGCCGTGCAGAAGCGGCTGGCCGGTGAGGCCATGGCCAAATATCTGCTGACCACCGGCGGCGGGTACTACTTCGTCCCGCCCGCCGGCGACAACTGGATCGACGCGCTCCGTTAGCCATCCAGCGGGCCGGTCGAGGTGGTCGTTACCGCCCGACCGGGCCGCAGATGAATTCGTCCTTCGTGGTCCAGAAGCTGAAGAGATCGCGTCCGCAGTAGCTGTCCAGCTCCGAGACTCCCAGCCCGCGCAGAATCGCGTGGATCAGGTCGAAGAAGGCCGCGTTCACCTCGGGGATGAAGAAGAGCAGGACGAAGACGGCGAGCAGTCCGTACGGGGCGAACGGCTCCACCTGGCGGCGGAACTTGTCGGAGAGCCAGGGCTCGACCACTCCGTAGCCGTCGAGGCCCGGCACCGGCAGGAAGTTCAGGATCGCCGCGGTGACCTGGAGCAGGGCGAGGAAGCCGAGGGCGTAGCGGAAGCCCGTCGGGACGCCGGACAGGGCGTCCAGCCAGAAGGGCGCGGTGCAGACGACGGCGAACAGTACGTTCGTCAGCGGCCCGGCCGCGGAGATCAGGCTGTGCCGCCAGCGGCCCTGGATGCGGTGGCGCTCGATGAAGACCGCGCCGCCCGGCAGACCGATACCGCCCAGGATCACAAAGATCACCGGCAGCACGATGGAGAGCAGCGCGTGCGTGTACTTGAGGGGGTTGAGCGTCAGATAGCCCTTCGCCCCGACCGAGATGTCCCCGCTGTGCAGCGCGGTACGGGCGTGCGCGTATTCGTGCAGACAGAGCGAGACGATCCAGGCGCCGGTGACGAACAGGAAGACGGCGATCCGGATGTTCGCCGCGAAGTCCGTCCACACGGCCCAGCCCGAGACCGCCGTGACAGCGGCGATCCCCAGGAAGACGGGGGAGATCCGCCGGTCGGCGCGGCGGGAGGAGGCGGTGGTCATGGGTGGTCTCCTCGGGGGCGTGGGGCTCGGTACGGCGGTCGGTGCCCGGCCATGAGCGGCGCGGGACTACGGTCGGCGTCGCCCGACCGTACAGTCGGCAGAACGGAAACGTCCGGCAGGCGGATAACGTCTCGCCAACGGTTCCCGGTTCCGGAACGGCTGGTCGCCTGGCGCTGTGGAAGATCAGGTACGGCAGCCGGCGGATGGAGTGCCGGGGTGAGCCCTTCGGAAGAGGTCCGGGCGGCCTTACTGACGGCCTTCACGGACAATGGGCGGATGCGCTACCGGCTCCTCGGCACCACACGGGCACTGCATGACGACGGCACCCCCGTCGCCCTCGGCGGTGCGCGGCTGCGTGCGCTGCTGACGGTGCTCGCACTGCGGCCCGGCCGTACGGTTCCGGTCGCCCTGCTCGTCGTCGAGGTCTGGGACGGCGATCCGCCCGCCGACGCGGTGGGGGCGCTCCAGGCGCTGGTCGGGCGGCTGAGACGGGCGCTCGGCCCCGCGGCCGTCTCCTCCGTGGAGGGCGGCTACCTGCTGTGCGCCGACGAGGAGGACGTGGATCTCCACCGCTTCGGCCGGCTCGCCGGGGAGGGCGCGCGGGCCCTGGCGGACGGTGACGCGACCAAGGCGGCGGGCCTGCTCGACGAGGCGCTGGCGCTCTGGCGCGGTCCCGCGCTGGCCGACCTCCCCGACCGTACGACCGAGGCGGCCCGCTGGGAGACCCGTCGGCTGGAGGCCCGCAGGGCGCGGCTCACGGCCGGGCTCGCCCTCGGCCGTGCCGATGAGGCGCTGCCCGAACTGGCCGCGCTCTGCGGTGAGTTCCCGCTCGACGAGCCGCTTCAGGCGCTGCGTATCCGCGCCCTGCGCGACGTGGGACGCCCGGCCGAGGCCCTGGCCGCGTACGACCGGGTGCGCCGCGCGCTGGCGGCCCGCCTGGGCACCGACCCCGGCCCCGAACTGCGTGCCCTGCACGAGGAGTTGCTTCAGGGCGCCGACGGATCCGACGGGCGCGCCAACGGGGATCAGCGGGCCGGGGGCGCCGAGGGGCGGGCCGGGGGCGGCGAGGGGCGAGCCGGAGGCGGCGCGCGCTCCGACCGTACGGCCGCCACGCCCCCCGGCAACCTCCGCGCACGGCTGACCAGCTTTGTGGGGCGGGAAGGCGATATCGAAGCCATCCGCGACGATCTGCGCGGCGCCAGGCTCGTCACCCTGCTCGGCCCCGGCGGAGCGGGGAAGACCCGGCTCTCGCAGGAGGCCGCGGAGCGGATGGCCGAGGAGTGGCCCGACGGCGTATGGCTCGCCGAACTGGCGCCCGTGAACGATCCGGAGACCGTGCCCGAGGCCGTACTGACCGCGCTCGGGGCGCGGGAGACCGTGCTGCGGGGCGCCGGGGCAGAGGAGTTGCGGGCCGCAGATCGGCACGCCGGTGAGCCGATCGTACGGCTGGCCGAGCACTGCGCGCGCCGGCGCATGCTGCTGCTCCTCGACAATTGCGAGCATGTGATCGGCGCTGCCGCCGCCCTCGCCGAGGAACTGCTCGCCCGCTGCCCGGAGCTGACTGTCCTGGCGACCAGCCGTGAGCCGTTGGGGGTGCCGGGTGAGTCGGTGCGGCCGGTGGAGCCGTTGCCGCCGGATCCGGCGCATCGGTTGTTCGCGGAGCGTGCTCGTGCGGTGCGGCCGGGGTTCGATCCGGCGGGGGATCCGGAGGCGGTGGCGGAGATCTGCCGTCGGCTGGATGGTCTGCCGTTGGCGATCGAGCTGGCGGCGGCGCGGTTGCGGATGCTGACTCCGCGTCAGATCGCGGATCGTCTCGATGACCGTTTCCGGCTGCTGACCAGCGGGAGCCGGACGGTCCTGCCGCGCCAGCAGACGCTGCGTGCTGTCGTCGACTGGTCCTGGGACCTGCTGGACGCGTCCGAACGCGCCGTACTGCGGCGGCTGTCGGTCTTCGCGGGCGGCTGTGGGCTGACGGCCGCCGAGTCGGTCTGCGCGGATGGGCCGGACGGCCCGGACGGTATGGACGCCCCGGCCGCCACCCACGTCGTCGCGCCCCATGGCGTCGCCACCCACGTCGTCGCGCCCCATGACGTCGCCGGGCTCCTCGGCTCGCTCATCGACAAATCCCTCGTCGTCGCCGCCCCGGCGCCCGACGGCGACATGCGCTACCGGCTGCTGGAAACCGTCGCGGAGTACGCCGCCGAGCGGCTTGACCAGGCCGGTGACCGCGCCGCGGCCGAGCGCCGTCATCTCGTGTACCACCGGGAGCTGGCCCGTACCACCGACCCCGTACTGCGCGGCCCCGGCCAGCACGCCGCGATCGCACGCTTCCAGCTGGAGTACGAGAATCTGCGCACCGCGCTGCGCCGTGCCGTCGCCGCCCGGGACGAGCAGGAGGCGCTTTGTCTCGTACTCTCCCTCTGCTGGTTCTGGCAGATGCTCGATCTTTCCGCCGACGCGCACCACTGGGCGGGGGCCACCGCGGGTCTCGGACCCGATCCGTTCGCCCCGCCGGTGGAGCCCGCTCCCCCCATCGCGCGGCGGTGCACCGACGCGCCGCCGCCCATGGCCCCCGAGATGCTTCAGGAGGCCCGGCGCCAGGTGCGGCTGATCGAGATGATCAGCATGAACCTCGACGAGGACGACTGGACCACGCCCCTGCGGCTCGCCTGGCTGGACGCGGTGGTCACCGTCTACCGGCCGGGACTGCCGCAGACCTGCCGCTTCCCCGCCACCCTGTGGTTCCTCGCGATCTTGCTCATCGGTGACGCCGGTCAGTTGAGGCTGGTCCTGGACGAGACCGTACGGGCCTGCGAGGAATTGGGCTACGAGTGGGAGCTGGCCGCCGCGCTGCACGCACGGGCCAATATGCTCGCGAACCACAGCGATTCGGCGGAGGACGCGAGGCGTGACGCCGACCGCAGCCTGGAGATCTACCACCGGATCGGGGATGCCTGGGGCACGGCGGAGGCGCTTTCCGCGCGCGGCGAGGCCAGGGAGAAGGCCGGTCAGCACGCCCTGGCCGCCGAGGACTACAGGGCCGCCATCGCCCATGCCGAGGGGCTTGGCGCGCAGAGCCAGGTCTTTCTGCTGCGTTCCCGACTGGCGGCGACCATGTTCGAGACGGGCGAGGGCGAGAAGGGCGAGAGCATCCTCCGCGAGCTGCTGGCCGAGGGCCACGACGCGTGGCACGAGTCGCTGCCGGCCCGGCTCTATCTCGGGCTGTGGCTGGGCAGTACGGGACGCGAGGCCGAGGCCAGGGAGCAACTGGGGCTCCTGCTCGACACGTTCCGCTCCGAGACGCTGGCGGTCTTCGAAGGATTGGTGAAGGGGACCTTCGCCTGGCTGGACTGCCTTGCCGGCCAGTACGCCGAGGGACTGGCGGAAGTCCGCGTGGCCCTGCGCATGTCGCTGTCGCCGCTGTCCATGACGATGGCTCCGGATATGGTCCCCCTCCATCTCCTGACGGCGGCCTGGGCACTGGGCGGCCTGGCGGCGACCGGCACCGAACCGGAGCGGGCGCGGGACGCGGCCCGGCTGATCGGCGCGTACGAGGGACTGCTGCCCGTCGGACACTTCCGGACGTTCGTGGAGCGGGACAACTTGGTGCGGGCGCGCGGCGTTGTGGTGGGCCTGCTCGGCGAGGCCGCGTTCGAGCGGGCCCACGCCGAGGGCGGCGGCCTCACGCTGGAGGAGGCCACCGCCCTCGCCGGACGCTGAATGCGGCAGATCCTGAATCCGTCGGTCCGGCAAGCCCGGCCCCCGGGCCTCAGGACTTCTTGCGGAACTTGGCCACCGCGAGCGGCGCCGTCACCAGCGTGATCGCCGCCGCCCACACCAGCGTCATCCACACGGAGTGCGCGACAGGGCCGCCGTTTATCAGACTCCGCGCCGCGTCCGCGAGATTGGACAGCGGGTTGTAGTCGGTGAACGCCTGGAGCCAGCCGGGCATCGTGGACGGCGGGGCGAAGATCGACGAGCCGAACTGCAGGGGCATCAGGACGAGCATCGCCACCCCCTGGACGGCCTGCGCCGTCTTCATGGTGAGCCCCAGCAGTATGAAGATCCACATCAGCGAGGCGCCGAACGCGAGGGACAGGCCGACGGCGGCGAGCAGTTCGAGCACCGACGTCTTGATCTCCATGCCGAGCAGGAAGCCCATGCCGAGCAGGACGGCGGTGGCGACCAGCATCCGGCCGATCTCGACGACGATCTTGGCGATCAGTACGGAGGACCGGGCTATCGGCATCGTACGGAACCGGTCCATGACCCCCTTGCGGAAGTCGTCGTTCACGCCCGTGCCGACGGCCATCGCGATGTTCATGCCCATCATCGCCATCAGACCGGGGATCACATAGTTCACATACTGCTCGCGGCTGCCGCCGAGGCTCGCGCCCACGGAGCCGCCGAAGACGTACACGAACAGCAGCGTGAAGATGATCGGCATCAGCAGGACGTCGAACATCGACTCGGGGTCCTGCTTGATCTGGAGGGCGTTGCGGCGCACCAGCGCGCCGATGTGCCGCAGATTGGCGCGCAGTCCGATCCGGCCCTCGGCGGCGACGGTGGCGCGCGACGGCGCGGGTGCCTTCTCGGGTGCGGACGTGGGCAGTGTGGTCGTGCTCATGCCGCGACCTCCTCGGGTGTGGTGTCGGACACGGAGGCCGTCTTCTGGCCGGTGATGGCCAGGAACACTTCGTCCAGGCTCGGAAGATGGGTGCCGATATGGGCGATCCCGAAGCCGCGCTCGCCCAGCAGGCCGACAACCGCGGTCAGTTGCTCATCGCTCAGGATCGGCACGTACAGCAGGCCCTCGTCCGGGACGGCCTGGGTGCCGGCCAGGCCGTCGAGCCCGGTCTCGGCGATCGCCCGCGCCATCGCCGGGAGCTGGGCTGGGTCCGTGGGCCGGATCTGGAGCGTGCGGCCGCCGACCTTCGCCTTCAGTTCGTTCACCTTGCCGTTGGCGATGACCTTGCCGCGGTCGATGACCGTCAGCTCGCTGGCCAGCTGCTCGGCCTCTTCCATGTACTGGGTGGTGAGCAGGACGGTGGCCCCCTCGGCGACCATCCGCTGCACCTCGTCCCAGACCTCGTTGCGGGTACGGGGGTCGAGACCGGTGGTCGGCTCGTCCAGATACAGCACCGCCGGCCGGCCGATCATCGACGCCGCCAGGTCGAGCCGGCGCCGCATGCCGCCGGAGTACTGCATCGTGGGCTTCTTCGCCGCCTCGGTGAGGGAGAAGCGCTCCAGCAGTTCGTCGGCGCGGCGGCGGGCGTCCTTGCGGGACAGATCGAGCAGCCGGCCGATCATGTACAGGTTCTCCCAGCCGGAGAGCTTCTCGTCGACCGAGGCGTACTGGCCGGTGAGACCGATGGTGCGGCGCAGCTGGCGCGGCTGGCGCAGCACGTCGTACCCGGCGACCATCGCGGTCCCGGCGTCCGGCTGGACGAGCGTGGAGAGAATACGGACGAGCGTTGTCTTGCCGGCGCCATTGGGCCCGAGCACACCGAGGACGGTGCCCTCGCGCACATCCAGGTCCACTCCGTCGAGAGCCCGGGTGCCCTGTGGTCCGCCGTAGTGCTTGACCAGCCCCCGTACCTCGACGGCATTGCCCGTGCGGCTGCCGTTGGGGTTGTTGTCGATTCGAGTCATGACACCAGTGGACCAGCCGCCACCGACAATCCACCGACAAGCTGCCGACAAGCCGCTGTCGGGAGGCTGTCGGGGCGCCTTCGGGCGGCCGTCGGTCCACCGTCGAAGAAGTCGAAGAAGTCGAAGAAATCCGATAAGTCCGGGAAGCCGGAGGAGTCGGAGAAACCGACAGCCCGCCGACGGGGGAAGATCGGCGGGCTGTCGTCCGTGCGGGCAGTGGCTTCTTGGGCTTGGGCCGTGGTCGGCTTCCGGGGCGGAGGTGAATCCGCCTAGTGGAACGTGTGCTCCTCCTGAGGGAACGTTCCTCCAATGACCTCGTCCGCAAACTTCCTCGCCGCGTCCCCCAGCGTCTGCCGGAGATTCGCGTACTGCTTCGTGAAGCGCGGTACCTTCCCTCCGGTCAGCCCGACCATGTCCGTATAGACGAGCACCTGCGCGTCCGTCTCCGGTCCCGCGCCGATCCCGATGGTCGGGATGTGCAGGATGCGGGTGACCTCGGCGGCCAGCTCGGCGGGGACCAGTTCGAGCACGACCGCGAACGCCCCCGCGTCCTGTACCGCCTTGGCGTCACGGAGCAGCTGCTGCGCGGCTTCCTCGCCGCGGCCCTGCACCCGGTAGCCGAGGGTGTTGACGGACTGCGGCGTGAGCCCGATGTGTCCCATCACCGGGATGCCGGCCTGTACCAGCAGCTCGATCTGGGTGTGCGAGCGCTCGCCGCCCTCCAGCTTGACCGCGCCCACACCCGCGTCCTTCACCAGCCGCGTGGCGCTGCGCAGGGCCTGGACCGGCCCTTCCTGGTACGAGCCGAACGGCAGGTCGCCGACGATCAGGGCGCGCTTCGTGCCCCGTACGACAGCTGCGGCGAGCATCGTCATCTCGTCCAGCGTGACGGGCACGGTCGTCTCGTACCCGAGATGGCAGTTCCCCATCGAGTCGCCGACGAGCATGACCGGGATACCGGCCTCGTCGAACACGGACGCCGTCATCGCGTCATAGGCGGTGAGCATGGGCCACTTCTCGCCGCGCTCCTTGGCGGCGGCGATGTCATGGACGGTGATACGCCGCGAACTCTTGCCGCCGTACAGCGCCTTGGCGCCGGCTTCGGGGCCGGCCGGGCGTCCCGCGGGCGGCTTCTGAGCAGCCTCGGTCTGAACAGTCATGGCCAAAGGCCCTTTCGTCATCTCGAGGCACCCTGACGGTGTCCCCGGACCGGTTCCATGGTGGCATCCCGGGACCGGTCACGGGAAGTGGGGGCCGTGTGCAAAGACTTTCCAATACGAGACGGTCCCGTATTGAAAGTGGCCTAGGGTGTACGTCATGTCCACACCGTCCGGCGCCACCGGCGCCGCACCCCGCATACCCGAGTCCCGTGTCCCGGAGGCGGTCCACCGCCGTCGCTGGGCCATCCTCGGTGTCCTGATGTTCAGCCTGCTCATCGTCGTGCTGGACAACTCGATCCTGAACGTGGCGGTCAAGACGATCGCCGCCCCCGAGCCCACCGGCATCGGCGCCACCCAGAGCGAGCTGGAGTGGGCCATCAACTCCTACACGCTTGTTTTCGCCGGACTGCTCTTCACCTCCGGGCTGCTCGGTGACCGCATCGGCCGCAAGAAGGTGCTCCTCTTCGGCATCGCCGTCTTCGGCCTCGGCTCGGGGCTCGCCGCCCTGTCCGGATCGCCCGCCGAACTCATCGGCTACCGCGCCCTGATGGGCTTCGGCGCCGCCTTCGTGATGCCCGCCACCCTCGCCGTGCTGATGAACGTCTTCGAGCGCGAGGAGCAGCCCAAGGCCATCGGCATCTGGGCGGGCAGTGTGGGCCTCGGCATCGCCATCGGCCCGATCACCGGCGGTCTGCTGCTCGAACACTTCTGGTGGGGCTCCATCTTCCTCGTGAACGTCCCCGTGGCCGTGGTCGCGCTGATCGCGATGGTGCTGCTGGTCCCGGACTCCAAGGACCCCAGGCCCGGCCGGCTCGACCCGCTGGGCGTCGCGCTCTCCATCGTCGGACTCGTCCTGCTGGTGTACGGCATCATCCGCGGCGGCGAGCTGGCCGACTTCACCGGCGCGAGCGTGCTCGCCCCGCTCATCGGCGGCGTGGCCGTACTCGCCCTCTTCGTCTGGCACGAGAAGCGCAGCAGCCATCCGGCCATAGACATCTCGTACTTCAGGAAGCCGGCCTTCGCGGCCGCCGTCGCCGCCATCGCGCTGGTCTTCTTCGCGCTGATGGGCGTGACCTTCTTCTCGGCCTTCTACCTCCAGAGCGTGCGCGGCTACAGCGCGCTCCAGTCCGGACTGCTGATCCTGCCGCTGGCCGCGGCCCAGATGATCTTCGCGCCGCGTGCCCGGCTGGTGGTGGACCGGTTCGGTGCCCGCGCGGTCTGCACGGTCGGCATGCTGCTGGTCGCCGCCGGACTCGCGGCGTTCGCCCTCTTCGGCACGGACACGCCGGTCTGGGTGCTGTGCCTCGTCTTCTTCGTCCAGGGCACCGGAATGGCGCACATCATGCCGCCTGTCACCGTCGCGGTCATGCAGGCGCTGCCCCGGGAGAAGGCCGGTTCCGGCTCCGCCATCAACAACACCTTCCGCCAGGTCGGCGGCGCCCTCGGGATCGCCGTGCTCGGCTCGGTGCTCTCCGCGACCTACCGGGGCGGGATCGAGGGACACCTCGGCGCGGTCCCGGCCGGCGCGCGGGACGCGGCGGGGGAGTCGATCGAGGCGACGATCGGCGTCGCGGAGAAGATGGGTCCGGCGGGCCGGCCGCTGATCAGCTCCGCCTACGACGCGTTCCTCGACGCCATGCATGTCACGGCCCTCGGCTCCGCGGCCGTCGCGCTGATCGGCACCGCGGTGGTCGCGCTCTTCCTGCCGGGCCGGCCGGACCGGCAGGAGCCGCGGAAGCTCGCGGGGAGCGAGGACGAGACGCCCGAACCCGCGACCGCCGTCCGCGGCTGACAGCTACGCCCTGTACGCCGTGCACGTGCGTACGCGCGGGACGGCGTACGCGCGGGACGGCGTGCGGTGGGACGGCGTACGGCGAGCCGCCGTGTACGAGAATTGGTGCGGCGGAAGCGCGGCGCGGCGTACACGGCGGCCAGGTTCCACGGCGGCGAGAGGCGGAGACAGGTGCGGGAGCAGGGTCACGAGAAGGAACACCGGCGCGGCAGGCCACGCAGTGAGGCGGTCGAGCGGGCGATCCTGGAAGCCGTCGTGACCCTGCTGGAGGAGGGTGTGCCGCTCGGCGCGCTCTCCGTCGAACGCATCGCCCGTACGGCGGGCGTCGGCAAGGCGACCATCTACCGGCGCTGGCAGGGCAAGGAGGAGCTATTCCTCGACGTCCTGCGGGAGATCGAGCCGCCCGAGCCCGAACTGCCGGGCACCTCGGCGCTCGACGATCTCAGGGTCGTGCTGGAGTCGATGCGCCGGCGCGGTCTCGCCCAGCGCTCCTCGGTCCTGCTGCACAACGTCGTCGTCGGGATGAAGAGTCAGCCCAAACTCTGGGCGGAGTACCACAGGACGGTCATCGACCCCCGGCGCGCGATGACGATGGACCTGATCCGGCGCGGGGTCGCCGCCGGTGAGCTACGGGACGACCTGAGCGTGGAGCTGATGCACGAACTGCTGGTCGGCCCCATGCTCATGCGCACCCTGCACCGGCCCGGCGCACCGCTGGAGGAGGATCTTCCCGACCGGATCATCAGCGCCGTGCTCCAGGGACTGCGCCCGCGCGAGTGACCGGCGCGTGTGATTCCCCGTACCGGACCGGCGCTCGACGTGAAAGCCTGCCGGCGCGCGATGCGGAACGCCCTGTCAGTGCGCGACGCGGACCACCCCGCCCGGCGGTGCGGGATCTGTCACACCCACCGCTCTTTCGTTCTTGATCGGAACCTCTGGACCCTCCCTCTTCGTCTCCGTGCGAGAACGGCTGTCCCCGGACGGCGAGAAAGTGTCCGTACATCGCCTAGGGTCGGGGGCGGGCGTGCACAGCAAGGCAGTGAGGGCAGCGCATATGACGCAGGAGTACACGGCGCATTCGGTGACGGACGGCGGGGAGGACCCCCGCACCGACTCCCGCGTCAGAGCCCTGCTCGGCCGTTGGCGGGGCGACCCGGGTATCTGGCGGCGCGGCATCGTGCTCGCGCTGCTCGCCGTGGTGGTCGCGCTGTTGATGATCTTGCACGCGCAGATCCCCAACAAGATCGGCAACTTGGGGAGTCTCACCGAAACCTTCCTGCCCTGGCTCGGTGTGTTCGTTCCGCTGATCCTCGTCCTGGCGCTGGTGCGGCGCTCCGCCACCGCGCTGGTCGCCGTACTGCTGCCCGCGGTGGTCTGGGTCAATCTCTTCGGCGGGCTCCTCACCGACAAGTCCGGCGGCGGCGGTGACCTCATGGTCGCCACCCACAACGTCAACGCGGACAACCCCGACCCGGAGGGCACCGCGCGCAAGCTGGCGGAGTCCGGGGCCGATGTCGTGGCGCTGGAGGAGCTGAAGGCCAGCGCCGTGGAGACCTATGTCGAGGCGCTGGCCGGGACGTACAAGTACCACTCGGTGCAGGGCACGGTCGGACTGTGGAGCAAGTACCCGATGGCCGGGGTCGAGCCCGTCGACATCAAGTTGGGCTGGGTCCGGGCCATGCGCGCCACCATCAGCACGCCGGACGGCAGGGTCGCCGTCTATGTGGCGCATCTCCCCTCCGTACGCGTCAAGCTGAACGCGGGCTTCACCGCCAACCAGCGCGACAAGAGCGCCGACGCGCTGGGCGAGGCCATCGCCGACGAGACGCTGAGCCGGGTGATCCTGCTCGGCGATCTGAACGGCACCATGAACGACCGCTCGCTCAACGCCGTGACCGCCCAGATGCGCTCGACGCAGGGCGCGGCCGGGCACGGTTACGGCTTCAGCTGGCCGACGTCGTTCCCGCTGGCCCGGATCGACCAGATCCTGGTGAAGGGCGTCGAACCGACCTCGTCCTGGACTCTTCCCGCGACGGACAGCGACCATCTGCCGATCGCGGCGAGGGTGCAACTGCGCTGACCGGAGCGCGGGTCCGAACCGGAACCGTGCCGGTCCGAACCGGAACCGTGCCGGTCCGAACCGTGCCGCGCTGAGCCGAGCGCTGGGCGCAATCCGGAGTTCATCTGCCGGAATAGAAGACCTGAGAGACTTTGTTCCGTGGGGGTACTAATAGTGTTTCCTCACCCCTGAACCACATCTCCACGGAAGGTCTCTCCCGATGCCCCTCGCCCTGTTCGCCCTGGCCGTCAGTGCTTTCGGCATCGGGACGACAGAGTTCGTGATGATGGGCCTGCTGCCCAATGTCGCGGACGATCTGGGTACGTCCGTGCCGACCGCCGGATATCTGGTCTCGGCCTACGCGATCGGTGTCGTCGTCGGTGCCCCGCTGCTCACCGCCCTCGGCTCCCGTATCCCGCGCAAACGGATGCTGCTCCTGCTCATGGGGCTCTTCGTCATCGGCAACCTCGGCTCGGCGCTCGCCCCCGGCTTCGGCTGGCTGCTGACGGGCCGCTTCCTCGCCGGACTGCCGCACGGCGCGTTCTTCGGCGTCGGCGCGGTCGTCGCCGCCCGGCTGGTGCGCGAGGGCCGGCAGGCACGGGCCGTCGCGACCATGTTCCTGGGCCTGACCGTCGCCAATATCGTCGGCGTCCCCGCGGCCACCCTGCTCGGCCAGAACCTCGGCTGGCGCGCCACCTTCCTGGTGGTGACCGTGATCGGCCTGATCGCGCTCGCGGCGCTGGCCCGGCTCGTCCCGTACATACCGCTTGAGGCGCACCAGAGCGTGGGCCGTGAGATACGCGCCCTCGGCGACCGTCAGGTGCTGCTCGGTCTCGCGACCGCGGTCTTCGGCTTCGCCGGGGTCTTCGCCGTCTACTCGTACCTGGCCTCGATCACGACCGAGGTGATGGGCTTCGGCGAGTCCTCCGTCACGCTGGTGCTCGCGCTCTTCGGCATCGGAATGACGCTGGGCGCGCTGGCGGCCGGGCCGCTGACCGACCGGGCGCTGCGGCCCACCCTGTACGCCTCGCTCGGCACGCTCGCTGTCGTGCTGCTCGCCTTCCGGTTCACGGCGCACATCCAGTGGGCGGCGCTGGTGACGGTCGTGGTGCTCGGCGCGGTCGGGTTCATGACGACCACTCCGCTCCAGATGCTCGTCATGCGGAAGGCCAGGCACGCCCCCACCATCGCCTCCGCCTCGAACCACTCGGCCTTCAACCTGGCCAACGCGGGTGGCGCCTGGCTCGGCGGCGTGGCGATCGCGGCGGGCTGGGGCTGGCTGTCCCCGACCCTGGTCGGCGCGGTGCTCGCGGTCGTCGGCCTGGCGATCGCGGTGACGGCGGGGCTGCTTGACCGGGGTGACCGGGGCGACAAGGGACCGGAGGCATCGCGGGTCGTCGCCTCCGCCGCGACGACGACCGGGACGACGACCGGGGCGACGACGGAACGGGTCGGCTGACGCCGTACGGGTGTGCGGGACGCCTGCGTGACCTCTCTGTACGGAGCGACCAATCGCGCAACCATCAAGTGAGGAACCACGACGGCGAGCAACCACCTCCGCGAGAGCGGCAGCGGTTTAGCCGCGAAGGAGGGGGAGTTCGCGCCAGCGGTTCGTGATCGGCAGCCGCCGGTCCTTGCCGAAGCCCTTCGCCGAGATCTTGGTGCCCGGCGGGTACTGGCGCCGCTTGTACTCCGCCGTGTCCACCATCCGCAGCGTCCTGGCGACCAGTTCGGCGTCGAAGCCGGCCGCGACGATCGCGTCCCTGCCCTGATCGCGGTCGACGTACAGCTCCAGGATCCGGTCCAGTACGTCGTAGTCGGGCAGCGAGTCCGTGTCCATCTGGCCGGGGCGCAGCTCGGCGCTGGGCGGCTTGGAGATCGAGGCCTCCGGGATCGGCGGGGTCTGGCCGCGCTCCTCGGCGACGCGGTTTCGCCAGCGGGCGAGCCGGAAGACGGAGGTCTTGTAGACGTCCTTGATCGGGCCGTACGCGCCGACGGAGTCGCCGTAGAGCGTCGAATAGCCCACGGCCAGCTCGGACTTGTTGCCCGGCGCGAGAACGATATGACCCTCCTGGTTGGAGAGCGCCATCAGCATCGTGCCGCGCAGCCGCGACTGAAGGTTCTCCTCCGCGAGCCCGGTCAGCCCGAGCGCGCCCATGTACGCGTCGAACATCGGCTCGATCGGGTGCGTACGGAAGTTGAGCCCGGTACGGCGGGCCAGCTCGGCCGCGTCGTCCCTGGAATGGCCGGACGAGTACTTCGACGGCATGGAGACGCCGTACACGTTCCCCGCGCCGACCGCGTCACAGGCGATGGCGGCGACGAGCGCGGAGTCGATACCGCCGGAGAGACCGATCAGCACGGACCGGAAACCGTTCTTCGCGGCGTACGCGCGCAGGCCCACCACCAGCGCCGAGTACACCTCCTCGTCGTCGTCCAGGCGCTCGGCGTAGCCACCGGCCAGCTCGGGCTCGTAGGCAGGCAGCGGGTCCTCGGAGAGAATGACCCGGTCGATCCGCAGCCCGTCGTCCACGACCCCGGTCGGGGCCTGCGGCGAGGCGGCCGGCAGATCGAGGTCCAGGACCACACAGCCCTCGGCGAACTGCGGTGCGCGCGCCACGACTTCGCCGTCCCTGTCCACGACGATCGAGTCACCGTCGAAGACCAGCTCGTCCTGGCCGCCGATCATCGCGAGATACGCGGTGGTGCAGCCGGCCTCCTGGGCGCGCTTGCGCACCAGGTCGAGGCGGGTGTCGTCCTTCTCGCGCTCGTACGGCGAGGCGTTGATCGAGAGCAGCAGTCCCGCCTCCGCGGACCGGGCCGCCGGGACCCGGCCGCCGTCCTGCCACAGGTCCTCGCAGATCGCGAGCGCGATGTCGATGCCATGGACCCGGATGACGGGCATGGTGTCGCCCGGTACGAAATACCGGAACTCGTCGAAGACGCCGTAGTTGGGCAGATGGTGCTTGGCGAAGTTGAGGACGACCGCGCCCCGGTGCAGTACGGCGGCGGCGTTGCGCGGGGCACCGGCGGGCTGGCCGTAGCGCGGCTGGGCCGACTCGGAGCGGTCCAGATAGCCGACGACGACGGGCAGCTCGCCGAAGCCCTCCTCGTCGAGCCGCACCGCGAGCGCGCGCACGGCGGCCCGGGACGCCTCGACGAAGGACGACCGCAGGGCAAGGTCCTCGACGGGGTAGCCGGTCAGCACCATCTCGGGGAACGCGACGACATGCGCTCCCTGTTCGGCGGCGTGCCGGGTCCAGTGCACGATCGCCTCGGCGTTCGCGGCGATATCGCCGACGGTCGAGTCGATCTGATTCAGAGCGAGACGTAGTTGAGGCACGGGACCCAGTGTAATCGTCTGACTGACGCGATGTCCTGGGGTGTGCGTGTGGGGCTGCCCACTCGGCCGGGGCCGCCCACTCGGCCGGGGCCGCCCGCCGGGTGCGGGCGGTACGCCGGGTGCCGGCGGTACGCGCGGTACGTGAGCCGGGGCTCAGCCGTGCGCGTAGACCTGCTCCATCCAGGAGGCGAGCTGCCCGTCGGTGAGGTGCTGGGCCAGATCGGCCTCGCTGATCATCCCGACGAGACGCTTGTTCTCGATCACCGGCAGCCGGCGAATCTGGTGGCTCTGCATCTCGTACAGGACGGTGTCCACGTCCGCGTTCGCGTCGATCCAGCGAGGGGTGCCGTGCGCCATCTCTCCGGCGGTCGTCTGCGCCGGGTCATGGCCCATCGCCACACACCCGACGACGATGTCGCGGTCCGTGAGGATGCCGGTCAGCCGGTCCTCCGAGTCGGCGATGGGGAGCGCGCCCACATCCAGCTCACGCATCAGCTGGGCGGCGCGGTCCAGGGTCTCGTGGGCGGGGAGCCACTGAGCCCCGGGGTGCATGATGTCTTTGGCGGTAGTCATGGGTTTCCTGCCTCCTGAGTGCCGTCCACCCCGAGCCAGATCCATCATCGTGGACCCGTTCGGGTGACGCGACCGCAAGCGCCCGAACAGGGGGGACGGCCGGGACCGAGGAGACGGCCGGGACCGAGGAAGCGGCCGGGACCGCGCGGCCCACGACTGAGCCGGGGCCGCCGGGTCCCCGGGGAACCGGCGGCCCCGCGCGTCAGCCGGTACGCGGCTTCGCGCCGCGCGCCGTGAGCAGGTCGGCCATCAGGGCCATCTCGGACCGCTGCGCCGCGACCATCCCCTCGGCGAGGTTCTTCTCCGTACCGGGTGCGCACAGCTGTACGCAGCCCTGGGCCATGGCGACCCCGCCCTTGTGGTGGTCGGTCATCAGCTGGAGATAAAGGATCTCGGCCGCCTTGCCACGGGCGTCGCGGAGCTGGTCCAGCTCCGTCTTCGTGGCCATGCCCGGCATCAGCGAGCCGTCCTCGGCCCGATGGCCCGCGTCGCCGTGATCCATCGAGCCCATGTCCATGTCCATACCGCTGCCACTGCCGTGGTCCATGGTCTTGTCCATGGACATCCAGGCCATCGGCCCACGGCCCGACTCGACCTTCGGCAGCCCCCACATGTCCAGCCAGCCCAGCAGCATCCCGCGCTGGTTCGCCTGGGTGTTGGCGATGTCGTACGCCAGCCGGCGCACCTCCTCGTCGTCCGTGCTGTCCCGCACGATGAACGACATCTCCACCGCCTGCTGGTGGTGGACCGCCATGTCACGGGCGAAGCCCGCGTCCGCCGAGTCCGCCGTGGGGGTACTGGGCGCGGCGGAGCCGCCGTCACGCCCGGCCGAGGCCACCGCCGCCGTACCGGCGAAGACCAGCGCCAGGACGACGGCGGTGATCGCCGCCCACTGGGTGCGCGTCACCTTGCGCGCCGGACGAGCCGTATCGGACGTGTCGGCGGCGTCGACCGCGTCGGCCGCATCCGCGGTGGCCGTCGGGTCCGGGGCGCTCTCCGCCGTCACTGCGCGCCCATTCCGCCCGTGCAGGCGGCGCCCGGCTCAGGGGTCTGTGCGCCCTGCACGTACTTCGTGAAGAACTGGTCCACGCGCGAATCCGTGGCGCTGTCCACCGAGACCTGCTTGCCCCACGCGCTCAGCATGATGGCGCCCGACTGGTTCTGCACCGGGCTCATCATCGAGTAGGGGGTCTTCTTCACCTTCTCGCCGAGCGCCTTCACATCGGCTTCGGATGCCTTGTCGTTGTACGTGACCCAGACCGCGCCGTGCTCCAGTGAATGCACCGCGTTCACGTCCGGGACGGCTTCCTCGTAGACGTCCCCCTGGCAGTTCATCCAGACCTGGTTGTGGTCACCGCCCACGGGCGGGGTCATCGGGTACTTGACCTGCTCGGTGACATGGTTACGGCCGAGCTCCTTGGCGTCCCAGGACTTCTCGTCCTTCACGGGCGCCTTGGCCGCGGCCTGCTCCTGCTCCTTCTTGTCCGACTCCTTGTTGAGGAGGTAGGCGCCACCGGCGACGAGGGCGGCCACCACGACGGCGCTCGCCGTGATCGTGATGATGCGACTGCGCCGCTCGCGGGCCCGCTCGACGCGGCGCATCTCCTCTATTCGGGCCTTGCGCTCGGCGGACTGGGACTTGGAAGCCATGATGTGTGTCCTTCTGGGATAACTGCGGAACGCGGACAACTGCGTGACCACGGAACGTGGTTCGGGATATTCGGGAACCCGGCGCGGGGGGTGGCCCGGTGCGGGTGCGGGCCCGGCTACGTCCGCAGTACTTGAAGGACGTGGAGATCCGGGGCGCGGGCGAGCGCTCCGGAGCGGGGCACCTGGCCGGTGGGGTACGGCGGTTCGAGGTGCGAGGGCTGGACATCGCCGGCGAACGGGGTGGCCGGCGGCGGGACGGTGAGCACGGCCGGGCTCTGGTTCGGGAAGAGCCCGCAGTCGCTCTTGTCGTACGGGCAGGTGTAACGGGCCTCGGCCTCGGCCCGGTCCCGGACCGAGGTCCCGGCGGGCGGGCCGTGCGTGGCGCCGTTCGCCGCTGTCACCGAACCGTCCTTGTGGTGGACCCCGGTCCCGCCCGGGTCAGGACCCAGACAGATGAAGAGCGCGGCGAACAGCGTCGCCACGGCACTCAGCAGTGCCGCGGGACGCGTGATGCGTATGTGGCCGGGCCGCGATCCCCCCATGAGCGCAGATCGTAGTGCGTACACCCCCGCCGGCAGCAGTGAGGAACCGGTTCCGGTTCCCCTCCGGGACCCCGGACGGGTACGAACCGGGCATCGCCGGGGTACAAAGAGGCATGGTCGAGGATCCGCAGTCGCATCGACAGCCGCATGGACAGCCGCAGCCGCGGTCCCCCCAGGGGCCGGCCGATGTCGACGCGGTGACGCACGCCGTGCTGAGCGCGTCCCGGCTCCTGGTGAAGGTCTCGGCGCGGTCCCTCGCGGCCGTCGCGGAACCGGTCACCCTGCCGCAGTTCCGGCTCCTCGCGGTCCTCGCCGCCCACGGCGACGCCAAACTGGTCGATATCGCCGACCGGCTGGGGGTGAATCCGTCGACCGCCATGCGGATGCTCGACCGGCTGATCGTCGCGGGCCTGGCGACCCGGCAGAGCAACCCGTGCAACCGCCGCGAGACGATGCTGCGGCTGACCCCGGAGGGCCGGGCGCTCGTCGACCGCGTCACCGCCGTACGCCACCGCGAGATCTCGATGATCGTCGAGCGGCTGACGCCCGAGCAGCGCACGGCCCTGGTCGGCGCGCTCACCGCGTTCACCGAGGCGGGCGGGGAGCCGGCGGTACCGGGCGAGGACACGGAGCCGTACCCGCTGGGCTGGTCGGACACCACCGTCCGGCACAGTGGTGGCTGACAGGCGTCAGAGTCGATCTTCGGCGCCGATCTCGCGCACAATGGGTTGCGGCCGCCTGTTTCATGGGCATCGGACGAACAGGCACTATGGGCCGCAAGCCCGTACACACGCACGACGCGAAGCGTTGGACGGGGGTTCGCAACGCGCCGGAAATCGTGTGGTGGGATGCTCGGGTGCCCCCGGGGTGCCCCGCGGCATGGGAGCAGGTGGCCTGACCAGCAAGGATGGGTAGGACGGCTAATATGGATAAGCAGCAGGAATTCGTGCTCCGCACGCTCGAAGAGCGCGACATCCGCTTCGTACGCCTGTGGTTCACCGACGTGCTCGGCTTCCTGAAGTCGGTTGCCGTAGCGCCCGCCGAGCTGGAGCAGGCCTTCGACGAGGGCATGGGCTTCGACGGGTCGGCGATCGAGGGCTTCGCCCGGGTGTACGAGTCCGACATGATCGCCAAGCCCGACCCGGGCACGTTCCAGATACTGCCGTGGCGCGCGGAGGCTCCCGGTACGGCGCGGATGTTCTGCGACATCCTGATGCCCGACGGCTCGCCGTCCTTCGCGGACCCGCGCTATGTGCTCAAGAGGATCCTCGCCAGGACCTCGGATCTGGGCTTCACCTTCTACACCCACCCCGAGATCGAGTTCTTCCTGCTGAAGAACAAGCCGGTCGACGGCACACGCCCCACGCCCGCCGACAGCTCCGGCTACTTCGACCACACCCCGCAGAACGTCGGCATGGACTTCCGGCGCCAGGCGATCACGATGCTCGAATCCATGGGCATCTCGGTCGAGTTCAGCCACCACGAGGGCGCCCCCGGCCAGCAGGAGATCGATCTGCGATACGCGGACGCGCTCTCCACCGCCGACAACATCATGACGTTCCGCCTGGTCATGAAGCAGGTCGCGCTGGAGCAGGGCGTGCAGGCGACGTTCATGCCGAAGCCGTTCTCCGAATACCCGGGCTCGGGCATGCACACCCATCTCTCCCTCTTCGAGGGGGACCGCAACGCCTTCTACGAGTCGGGCGCCGAGTACCAGCTGTCGAAGGTCGGCCGCTCCTTCATCGCCGGGCTGCTCAAGCACGCGGCCGAGATCTCGGCCGTCACCAACCAGTGGGTCAACTCGTACAAGCGCATCTGGGGCGGCTCCTCCCGCACCGCGGGCTCGGGCGGCGAGGCCCCCTCGTACATCTGCTGGGGCCACAACAACCGCTCCGCGCTGATCCGCGTCCCGATGTACAAGCCGGGCAAGACCGGCTCGGCGCGGGTCGAGGTCCGCTCCATCGACTCGGGCGCCAACCCGTATCTGACCTACGCGGTGCTGCTCGCCGCGGGCCTCAAGGGCATCGAGGAGGGCTACGAACTCCCGGCGGGCGCCGACGACGACGTCTGGGCCCTCTCGGACGCGGAGCGCCGCGCGATGGGCATCGAGCCGCTGCCGCAGAACCTGGGCGAGGCGATCTCCCTGATGGAGCGCAGCGAACTGGTCGCGGAGACGCTGGGCGAGCATGTCTTCGACTTCTTCCTGCGCAACAAGAAGCAGGAGTGGGAGGAGTACCGCTCCGAGGTCACGGCCTTCGAGCTGAAGAAGAACCTGCCGGTGCTGTAGGGGCCGTAGGTGTGATCCGATCCGGGCCGGCGGGGGCTTCGTACCGCCGGCCCGGATCCGCTCCCCCGGACAGGGCCTAGGCTCATTTCCTGAGCTTGGTCGGACGGGGTCGTGGACAGGAGACGGCGAATATGGCGCTGCCGGGACGCAGGAGCAGTACCTTCACCCGCCTGCTGCGGCACGGCTTCACCGATCCCTCCGCCGCCGAGCGGCTGCTCGATGTGCCCGCGATGTCACTCGTACGGTCCGATCCGATGCTCCTCGACGCGCTCGGCGCCACCGCGGACCCCGATCTCGCGCTGCGCGGGCTCGTCAGGCTGGCGGAGGCGCAGCGGCCCGAGGAGCTGCGGGTGCTGCTGGACACCGTGGTCACGGCGAAGCCGCTGCGGGACCGGCTGCTCGGGGTGCTCGGCTCGTCGGAGGCGCTCGGTGACCATCTGGTCAGGCACCCGGGGGACTGGCATGTGCTGGTCACCTACGAGCTGGCCGATCTGCACCCGGGCGTCGAGGAGTTCGAGCGCGGACTCGCCGAGGCGACCGACCCGGTCTCGCTGCGGGTCGCCTACCGCCGCTGTCTGCTGGCCATAGCCGCCAGGGACGTCTGCGGGACGGCGGATTTCGCCCAGACCGCCGCCGAACTGGCCGATCTGGCGACCGCGACCCTGCGCGCCGCCCTCGCGATCGCCAAGGCGGCCGCGCCCGAGGACGCCGCGCTGTGCCGGCTCGCGGTGATCGCGATGGGCAAGTGCGGCGGCCATGAGCTGAACTACGTCTCGGACGTGGACGTGATCTTCGTCGGTGAGCCGGCCGACGGGGTGGGCGGTGCGGCCGAGGGCATCGACGAGGGCAAGGCCATCCAGGTGGCCACCCGGCTGGCGTCCCATCTGATGCGGATCTGCTCCGAGTCGAACATCGAGGGCTCCATCTGGCCGGTCGACGCGAATCTGCGTCCCGAAGGCCGTAACGGGCCGCTCGTACGGACGCTGAGCAGCCATCTCGCGTACTACCAGCGCTGGGCCAAGACCTGGGAGTTCCAGGCGCTGCTGAAGGCCCGCGCCGTGGCGGGCGACCCGATGCTCGGCGCCCAGTACATCGAGGCGGTGTCTCCGCTGGTGTGGCAGGCCGCCGAGCGCGAGCACTTCGTCTCCGACGTACAGAAGATGCGCCGCCGGGTCGTCGACAACATCCCGCCGGGCCAGGTGGACCGTGAGCTGAAGCTCGGTCCCGGCGGGCTGCGGGACGTCGAGTTCGCCGTACAGCTCCTCCAGCTGGTCCATGGCCGCAGCGACGCCACGCTGCACAGCGGCTCGACCCTCGAAGCGCTGGCCGCGCTGGCGGCGGGCGGCTATGTGGGCCGGGCGGACGCGGCGCAGCTGGACGAGGCGTACCGCTTTCTTCGCTCCATGGAGCACCGCATCCAGCTCTACCGGCTGCGCCGTACCCATCTGGTGCCCGAGGACGAGGCGGATCTGCGCCGCCTCGGCCGCTCGCTCGGGCTGCGCGGCGAACCCGTCGCCGAGCTGAACCGGACCTGGAGGCGGCACGCCTCGGTCGTACGGCGGCTGCACGAGAAGCTGTTCTACCGGCCCCTGCTCGACGCGGTCGCCCAGCTCGCGCCCGGCGAGATCCGGCTCAGTCCGCGGGCGGCCGGGCAGCGGCTCGAAGCGCTCGGCTACGCGGACCCGGCCGCCGCGCTGCGGCATCTGGAGGCGCTGTCGTCCGGGGTGAGCCGCAAGGCGGCGATCCAGCGGACGCTGCTGCCTGTGCTGCTCGGCTGGTTCGCGGACTCCGCCGACCCCGACGCCGGGCTGCTCGGCTTCCGCAGGGTGTCGGACGCGCTCGGCAAGACGCCCTGGTATCTGCGGCTGCTGCGCGACGAAGGAGCCGCGGCGGAGAATCTCGCGCGGGTGCTCTCGGCCGGCCGGCTCGCCCCCGATCTGCTGCTCCGCGCGCCCGAGGCGGTGGCCATCCTCGGCGACCCCCAGGGGCTCGCTCCGCGCGGCCGTGAGCCGCTGGAGCAGGAGGTCCTGGCGGCGGTCGGGCGCGCGGAGACCGCGGAGGGCGCGGTCGCCACGGCCCGGGGGATGCGCAGGCGCGAGCTGTTCCGCACGACCGCGGCGGACATCATCGGCTCGTACGGCACGGAGGACAGCCCGGCCGAGGAGGACCCGGGGGCGCTGGTCGACCGGGTCGGCAACGCGGTCACCGATCTGAACGCGGCGACCCTCGCGGGCGCCCTGCGCGCCGTCGTACGCGAGCGGTGGGGCGACACGCTGCCCACCCGCTTCGCGGTCATCGGCATGGGGCGGTTCGGCGGCCAAGAGCTGAGTTACGGCTCCGACGCGGATGTGCTCTTCGTCCACGAGCCGCGCGAGGGCGTCAGCGAGCACGAGGCGGCGCGCGCCGCGAACGAGGTGGTCGCCGAGATGCGGCGGCTGCTTCAAGTCCCCACCTCCGACCCGCCGCTGCTGATCGACGCGGATCTGCGGCCGGAGGGCAAGAGCGGCCCGATGGTCCGTACGCTCGCCTCCTACGCGGCGTACTACCGGCGCTGGGCGCTGGTCTGGGAGAGCCAGGCGCTGCTGCGCGCGGAGCCGATGGCGGGGGACGCCGAGCTCGGCCGCCGCTTCGTCGAACTGGTCGATCCGCTGCGGTATCCGGCGGAGGGCCTGGGCGAGGACGCGGTACGGGAGATCCGCAAGCTCAAGGCGCGGATGGAGACGGAACGGCTGCCGCGCGGCGCCGATCCGACCCTCCACACCAAGCTGGGCCGGGGCGGGCTCTCCGATGTCGAGTGGACGGTCCAGCTGCTCCAGCTGCGGCACGGCTGGGTGGAACCCGGCCTGCGCACCACCCGTACCCGGCAGGCCCTGGCGGCGGCCCGCGGGGCGGGACTGCTCTCGACGGAGGACGCGCAGATCCTGGACGAGGCGTGGGTCCTGGCGACCCGGGTCCGTAACGGCGTGATGCTGGTCAGGGGCAGGCCGGGCGACACCTTCCCGTCGGACGGGCGCGAACTGGGCGCGATGCGCCGCTATCTGGGGTACGGGCCGGGACATGTCGGCGACATGCTGGACGACTACCGCCGTACGACGCGCAGGGCGCGGGCGGTGATGGAGAAGCTGTTCTACGGGGCGGCGACCTGAGGCCGTACCGCCCCTCAGGCGGCCTGTGGTCGGCGGCGTGGCCGTTCGTCGTCGACCTGGCGGGGCAGCCGGTACGGCGGCGAGCCGTACCAGGCGTACGAGAGCGCCATGCCGAACGCCAGGCAGAGCATGCCGCCCACCGCGTCCAGCCAGAAGTGGTTCGCGGTGGAGACGATCACCAGCAATGTGAGCGTCGGATAGAGCAGACCGAGGATCTTCGCCCAGGGCGCCGAGGCGAACGCGAAGATGATCAGCCCGCACCACAGCGACCAGCCGATATGCATCGACGGCATCGCCGCGTACTGGTTCGACATGTGTTTGAGGTCACCGGAGGCCATCGAGCCCCAGGTCTCGTGGCGCAGAACCGTGTCGATGAACTGCTGCCCGTTCATCAGCCGCGGCGGCGCCAGCGGATACAGGTAGTAACCGAGCAGTGCGACGGCCGTGGTGGCGAAGAGCACCAGCCGGGCGGCGGCGTACCGGCCCGGATGGTGGCGGAAGAGCCAGACGAGCACCCCGATCGTGACGATGAAGTGCAGCGTCGCGTAGTAGTAGTTCATGCCGACGATCAGCCACGTCACCGAATTCATCGCGTGGTTGATGGTCTGCTCGACCGCGATGCCCAGGGTCTTCTCCGCCTCCCAGATCCAGTCCGCGTTCCGCAGGGCCTTGGCCTTCTGCTCCGGGACCGCGTTGCGGATGAGGGAGTACGTCCAGTAACTCACCGCGATCAGCAGGATTTCGAACCAGATGCGTGGACGGCGGGGCGCTCTGAGGTGCTGGAGCCAGGTGCGGTCCTCGGCGGCCTCCGGGGCCGCCGCCACCTCGTTGCCCGCGCCCGCGACCGTCTCCTCTTCAGGGATGGGTGACGGGGTCGCCGTACGGCCGCTCAGGCCTTCCTGTGTCTTCACGGTCGATTCACCCATAGCGAGAGAGTCTGCCAGATTCCCGTTCCCGACCGATCATCCCCCGGACGGGTTCGGGCCGCATTCGCTACACCCTACGGACGACTTCGCGACCCTGATATTCCCTGGGGTCCCGGGGCGGGACCCGAGGCGGTTGAACCGCGTACCACCAGCTCGGGCATGAAGACGAACTCGCTGTGCGGGGCGGGCGTACCGCCGATCTCCTCCAGAAGCGTACGGACCGCGGCCTGGCCCATCGAGGGCACCGGCTTGCGGATCGTCGTCAGCGGCGGATCCGTGAAGGCTATGAGGGGCGAGTCGTCGAAGCCGACCACCGACAGGTCCCGGGGCACGTCGAGACCGAGCCGTCGCGCCGCCCTGATCGCGCCGAGCGCCATCATGTCGCTCGCGCACACCACCGCCGTACAGCCGCGTTCGATCAGCGCGGAGGCCGCCGCCTGGCCGCCCTCCAGAGTGAACAGCGACTGCTGGATCAGTTCGTCCGCCTCCTCGGCGGACAGCCCCAGCAACTCCTGGACCGTGGCGCGGAAACCCTCGATCTTGCGGAGGACGGGCACGAAGCGCCGGGGGCCGACGGCGAGACCGATCCGCTGATGGCCCAGCGAGACGAGATGGGTGACCGCGAGCCGCATGGCCGCCCGGTCGTCGGGAGAGATGAAGGGCGCCTGGACTTTCGGCGAGAAACCGTCCACCAGTACGAACGGCACGCCCTGGGCGCGCAGCTTCTCGTAGCGCCGCATATCGGCTGAGGTGTCGGCGTGCAGTCCCGAGACGAAGATGATGCCGGAGACATCGCGCTCGACGAGCATCTCCGTCAGCTCGTCCTCGGTGGAGCCGCCGGGGGTCTGGGTCGCCAGCACCGGTGTGTAGCCCTGCCGCGTCAGCGCCTGGCCGATGACCTGCGCCAGGGCCGGGAAGATCGGGTTCTCCAGCTCGGGGGTGATCAGTCCGACCAGCCCCGCGCTGCGCCGGCGCAGCCGTACGGGACGTTCGTAACCCAGCACGTCGAGCGCGGCGAGTACGGACTCGCGGGTGGTCGCGGCAACCCCGGGTTTGCCGTTCAGTACGCGGCTGACCGTCGCTTCGCTGACCCCCGCCTGAGTTGCGATATCGGCAAGCCGTGCGGTCATGTGAGTGGACTGTACCGGGCGTATGTCGGATTGCCCACCGTGCCCGGTGCCGGGGCCCGGCGGCAAGCCCTTGCAAGATCTTGCGAAGCCTTCCCGCCGTGCCGCCGCAGGGGGCCGCGATCCGCCCGGAACCAGCACTGACCTGCGGTTTCCGCCTCTGTCGGCTCTTGTGGGTCCCGGCCAAGGGGTTGGCCTGCAAGCGACAGGACACATGCCGGTAACGATCGATCCTCCTTGCAGAAATATTCCGCAAGGTCTTTCGGCCATCTTGCAAGGCTGTTACGTTCACGTCCGACCCGGCGCCGCGACGGAGCGGTACGGCAGTTGAAGGAGTTCGGATGCGACGTGGCATAACGGCCACCGCCCTGGCCGCGACCCTGGCCCTCGCGGCGACCGCCTGCGGCGGTGACAGCGATTCAGGCAGCGGCAAGAGCTCGGGCGGCGAGCTCTCGGGCACGGTCACCTGGTGGGACACCTCGACCGTGGGCAGCGAGGACAAGGTCTTCAAGCAGCTCGCCGAGGGCTTCGAGAAGAAGCACCCGAAGGTCGACGTCAAATATGTCAACGTGCCCTTCGGCGACGCCCAGAACAAGTTCAAGAACGCCGCGCAGTCCGGCTCCGGGGCGCCCGACGTGATCCGCTCCGAGGTCGCCTGGACCCCCGAGTTCGCCGATCTCGGCTATCTCGCCCCGCTGGACGGCACCCCGGCGCTCAAGGACGAGAAGGACTTCCTCGCGCAGGCCGCCGCCTCCACGAAGTACGGCGACAAGACCTATGCCGTGCCGCAGGTCATCGACTCCATGGGGATCTTCTACAACAAGAAGATCTTCAAGGACGCGGGCGTCGAAGTCCCCACGACCGTCGACGAGTTGAAGACCGTATCGAAGAAGATCAAGGACAAGACCGGCAAGACCGGTCTCTACCTGCGCGGCGACGACGCCTACTGGTTCCTGTCCTTCCTCTACGGCGAGGGCGGCAACCTGGTCGACGCGGAGAACAAGACCGTCACCGTCGACAACCCGGCCGGCGTCAAGGCCATGACCGTCGTCAAGGACCTGGTCGACTCCGGCGCCGCCAAGACCGACGCCACCGACGGCTGGGAGAACATGCAGTCGGCCTTCAAGGACGGCGATGTCGCGATGATCATCAACGGTCCGTGGGCCGTCGCCGACACCTACGGCGGCGCGCAGTTCAAGGACAAGGCCAACCTGGGCATCGCCCCCGTACCGGCCGGCTCCGTCGGCCAGGGCTCCCCGCAGGGCGGCCACAACCTCGCCGTCTACGCCGGCTCCAAGAACCTGGACGCCTCCTACGCGTTCACCGAGTACATGACCTCCGCCGAGAGCCAGGCCAAGGTCGCCGAGGAGCTGAGCCTGCTCCCGACCCGTACGTCCGTCTACGCGCGGCCGGGTGTCGCGGACAACGAGATCGTCGGCTTCTTCAAGCCCGTCGTGGACAAGGCCGTCGAGCGCCCCTGGATCCCGGAGACCGGCAGCCTCTTCGCGCCGCTGGTGACCGAGTACACCAAGGTCCTCACCGGTCAGAGCGACCCCGCCAAGGGAGCCAAGGACACCGGCGACGCCTACCGCGAGCTGCTCAAGGGCTGGAAGTAACAGGTAACGGGAAGGAAGGCGGGCCGGCTGATGGCTGTCCACACCAGCCAGTCGGTGGCGTCGGCCGCGGGCGATGACCTCGCCCGTGGCCGTGGCCGCGGCACTGGCAAGGCACCCGGCGGGCTGCGGGTGTCGACGAGACTCCGGCGCGGTGTCTCGACCCACTGGTACGCCTGGGCCATGGTCGCCCCGGTGGTGGCCGTGATCGGCGTGATCATCGGATACCCGCTGGTCCGGGGTATCTATCTGTCGCTCACCGACGCCAACGAGCGCAATGTCGAGCGCAGCATCGGCGTCAACCACCTGCCCGCCACCTACGAGTTCGTCGGCCTCGACAACTACGCCGACGCGCTGACGGGCGATCAGTTCCTGGGCACCCTGGGCTGGACGCTGGTGTGGACGGTCTCCTGCGTCAGCGTCACCTTCGCGCTCGGGCTCGGCCTCGCCAATATCCTCAACCGCCGGATCGCCGGCCGCTCCTTCTACCGGATGCTGCTGATCCTGCCCTGGGCCGTCCCCGGCTTCGTCTCCGTCTTCGCCTGGCGCTTCCTCTACAACGAGGACCGCGGCTTCCTCAACAAGCTGCTCGCGGACGGCGGTATCGACGCCGTGCCCTGGCTCAACGACCCGACCTGGGCGAAGTTCTCGGTCATCGCCGTGAACATCTGGCTCGGCGTGCCCTTCATGATGGTCGCCCTCCTCGGCGGACTCCAGTCCATCCCGGGGGAGATGTACGAGGCGGCCGAGATGGACGGCGCCAACGCCTGGCAGCGGTTCCGTCACATCACGATGCCCGGACTGCGCTCCGTCAGTACGACCGTGATCCTGCTCTCCACCATCTGGACCTTCAACATGTTCCCGGTGATCTTCCTGCTGACCCGCGGCGGACCCGGTGAGGCCACCCAGATCCTGGTCACCCAGGCGTACAAGTTCTCCTTCGAGATCAGCCCCCGCGACTTCGCGCAGTCCTCCACCTGGGGCGTCCTGATCCTCGTCCTCCTGATGCTCTTCGCCGCCGTCTACCGGCGCGTCCTCCGCAAGCAGGGAGATACGTGGTGACCGCTACCGCCCCCGCCCCGGCCCCCGTCCCAGCCCCCGCCCCGGCCCCCGAACGGGCCGTCAACGCCCCGCGCCGCGGCCGCCGTTCGCCGCTGGCCTCGGTCGCACTGCACGCGACCCTGATCGTCGCGTCCGTGATCGCCGTCTTCCCGGTGCTGTGGGTCTTCCTGACCTCACTCAAGCCCGCGAGCTACGCCACGACCACGGACTTCTTCAAAGAGACGACGTTCGAGAACTACACCAACCTGCTGCGGGACACCCCGTTCCTCACCTGGTTCGGCAACTCGCTGCTCATCGCCGGACTCACCACCCTGCTCGGGGTGTTCGTCGCCGCCACCACCGGCTACGCCGTCAGCCGCTTCCGCTTCCCCGGCAAACGCGGACTGATGTGGACGCTGCTGGTCACCCAGATGTTCCCGGTCGCCGTCCTGATCGTGCCGATCTACAACATCATGGCGGGCCTCGGGCTGCTCAATCAGTCGGCCGGTCTGGTGATCACGTATCTCACCATCGCCGTACCGTTCTGCGCCTGGATGATGAAGGGCTTCTTCGACACCATCCCCCGGGAGATCGACGAGTCCGGCATGGTGGACGGGCTGACCCCCTTCGGCACCTTCTACCGGCTGATCCTGCCGCTCGCCAAACCGGGGCTCGCGGTGACCGCGTTCTACTCGTTCATCACCGCCTGGGGCGAAGTGGCCTACGCCTCCGCCTTCATGGTCGGCGACGAGAACCTCACGCTCGCGGGCGGCCTCCAGAAGTTCGTCAACCAGTACGGCGCCCAGTGGGGCCCGATGACCGCCGCGTCCGTCCTCATCGCCATCCCCGCCGCGCTGGTCTTCCTCTTCGCGCAGCGCCATCTCGTCACCGGCATGTCAGCCGGTGCCGTCAAGGGCTGAGCGGCCTTGCCCTTACCACCGAGTCCGTACGACGACGGCGGCGCGCAGGACCTGACGGGCCGCGCGCCGCTCCCCACCCCCAGACACCACAGGGACGACATGACCCAGCACCTCGCTGCCCCTCTGACCGGCACGTCCGACGACGCCCCGGGCCACCGCCACGGCTGGTGGCGGGACGCGGTGATCTACCAGGTCTATCCGCGCAGTTTCGCCGACGGCAACGGCGACGGAATGGGCGATCTCGACGGGGTACGCCGCCGGCTGCCGTATCTCAGGGACCTGGGCGTCGACGCCGTCTGGCTCAGCCCCTTCTACGCCTCCCCGCAGGCCGACGCGGGCTACGACGTCGCCGACTACCGGGCCATCGACCCGATGTTCGGCACCCTGCTGGACGCCGACGCGCTGATCCGTGACGCCCACGAGCTGAATCTGCGCGTCATCGTCGACCTGGTCCCCAACCACTCCTCGGACACACACGAGTGGTTCAAGCGCGCCCTGCGCGAAGGACCGGGATCCGCGCTGCGCGAGCGCTACCACTTCCGTCCCGGCAAGGGCGCGAACGGCGAACTCCCGCCCAACGACTGGGAGTCCATCTTCGGCGGCCCCGCCTGGACCAGGACCACCGACCCGGACGGCACCCCCGGCGACTGGTATCTGCATCTCTTCGCCCCCGAGCAGCCCGACTTCAACTGGGACCACCCGGCCGTCGCCGACGAGTTCCGCTCGATCCTGCGCTTCTGGCTGGACATGGGCGTCGACGGCTTCCGCGTCGATGTCGCCCACGGCCTGGTCAAGGCCGAGGGCCTGCCCGACGTCGGCGGCCCCGGCCAGCTCAGGCTGCTCGGCAGCGCCGACGGCGGCACACCGTTCTTCGACCAGGACGGTGTGCACGAGATCTACCGGCAGTGGCGCAGGATCCTCGACGAGTACCCCGGCGACCGGATCGGCGTCGCCGAGGCATGGACCCCGACCGTCCAGCGCACCGCGAACTACGTACGCCCCGACGAACTGCACCAGGCGTTCAACTTCCAGTATCTGAGCACGTCATGGGTGGGCGCCGAGCTGCGCGAGGTCATCGATGTCTCGCTCGCCGCGATGCGCCCCGTCGGCGCCCCCGCCACCTGGGTGCTCTCCAACCACGATGTCACCCGGCACGCCACCCGCTTCGCGAGCCCGCCCGGCGGCGCCACCCAGACCCGCGAGGCCGGCGACCGCACGCTCGGACTGCGCCGGGCGCGCGCGGCGACCCTGCTGATGCTGGCCCTGCCCGGCTCCGCCTATGTCTACCAGGGCGAGGAACTGGGGCTGCCCGATGTCACCGACCTGCCCGACGAGGCCAGACAGGACCCGTCGTACTTCCGCGCGGACGGCCAGGACGGCTTCCGCGACGGCTGCCGCGTGCCCATCCCCTGGACGCGCGAGGGCAGTTCGTACGGCTTCGGCGGCGGGGGCAGCTGGCTGCCGCAGCCGGAGGGCTGGGGCGAGCTCAGCGTCGAGGCGCAGACCGGCGACCCCGGCTCCACCCTGGAGCTGTACCGGGCGGCGCTGGCCGCGCGCAAGGAGCACCCCGGTCTGGGCGCGGGTGACTCGGTGCGGTGGCTGGACGCGCCCGAAGGGGTGCTGGCCTTCGCCAGGCCCGGCTTCGTCTGCACCGTCAACACGACGGACACGGCGGTACGGATCCCCGCGCACGGCCGGGTGCTGGTGGCCAGCGGACCGGTGTCGGTGGACGGTTCCGAGGCCGAACTGCCCGCCGACACCACGGTGTGGTGGACGGTGTGACCGACCTCCTGCCGCCGGGCGGCGACGGACAACGGATCATCGCCGGTACGCCGAGGCTCGCTGACATAGCGGGCCGGGCGTCGGTGAGTGAGGCGACCGTCAGCCGGGTTCTGAACGGCAGGCCGGGCGTCGCGGACACGACGCGTCAGCGGGTGCTCGCGGCGCTCGACACCCTCGGACACGAGCGTGACGAGCGCGACGCACGGGATTTACGGGGCGCACAGGATGCACGGGGCGCACGGGGCGCACTGGACGTACGGGGCATACGGCAGGAGCGCTCCGCGCGCGGCCCGAAGCAGCGCGGCGCCGGGCTGATCGGGCTGGTGACCCCCGAACTCACCAACCCGGTCTTCCCCGCCTTCGCCCAGGCCGTCGAACAGATCCTGGCCGGACACGGCCACACCCCGGTGCTCTGCACCCAACTGCCCGGCGGCGCCACCGAGGACGAGCTGGTCGAACAGCTCGTGGAGCGGGGCGTCGGCGGCATCATCTTCCTCTCCGGGCTGCACGCCGACACCTCGGCCGACCCGGCGCGCTACGCCGCGCTCGCCGCGCGCGGTGTGCCGTACGTACTGATCAACGGCTACAACGAGCGCGTCAGCGCGCCCTTCGTCTCGGCGGACGACCACGCGGCTGTACGAATGGCCGTCGGCCATCTCGCCGAGCTGGGACACCGCAGGATCGGGCTCGCGACAGGACCCCAGCGCTACGTACCGTCCCGGCGCAAGCGCGAGGGCTTCCTCGACGCGTCCGTCGGGCTGCTGGGGCTGGCCTGGGGCGAGGCCGAGGAGCTGGTGTGCTCCACGCTGTTCGGCGTCGAGGGCGGGCAGGTCGCGGCGGGCGCGCTGCTCGGACTGGGCTGCACCGGCATCGTCTGCGGCAGCGATCTGATGGCGCTCGGTGTGGTGCGGGCGGCCAGGGAGCGCGGGCTCGGAGTGCCGTCCGACGTCTCGGTCGTGGGGTACGACGACTCGCAGCTGATCGCCTTCACCGACCCTCCGCTGACCACGGTCAGACAGCCGGTACGGGCGATGGCCGCGGCGGCCGTCGCCGCGCTGCTTGAGGAGATGGCGGGCAGCCCGATGCAGCGCACCGAGTACGTCTTCCAGCCCGAGCTGGTGGTACGCGGCTCCACCGCCGGAGCGCGCGTACCCCGGCACCACTGACCCTTCTCCGCACCACCCGCACCACCCGCACCAAAGGATGTACCGAGAGCCGCACCACCCGCACCACGCGTACCAAAGGCACCAACCGCAAGGGGCCTTCAGGGCATTCACCGCACATCGCCGTGCGAGGCCGCACCACCGTCACCCGCACCTCCCCCCACCAGTGTTGTTGGAGGAACCGAATGGCTCGCAGAACTCTGGCCGCCACGCTCGCCCTCGTGGCCGGCGCCTCGGTCGCGCTCACGGTCCCCGCCGGGACCGCCCAGGCGGCGCCGCCCGGCGGCAAGGACGTCACCGCCGTACTGTTCGAGTGGCGCTTCGACTCCATAGCCAAGGCGTGCACGGACACCCTCGGCCCGGCCGGCTACGGCTATGTACAGGTCTCACCGCCCCAGGAGCACATCCAGGGCGGCCAGTGGTGGACCTCGTACCAGCCCGTCAGCTACAAGATCGCCGGGCGGCTCGGTGACCGCGCCGCCTTCTCGAACATGGTGAACACCTGCCACGCGGCGGGCGTCAAGGTCGTCGCCGACTCCGTCATCAACCACATGGCGGCCGGCGACGGCACCGGCACCGGCGGCTCCTCGTACACCAAGTACAACTACCCCGGCATCTACTCGGGCTTCGACATGGACGACTGCCGCTCGCAGATCAGCAACTACGGCGACCGCGGCAACGTACAGAACTGCGAACTGGTCGGGCTCGCCGATCTGGACACCGGCGAGGAGTACGTACGCGGCCGGATCGCCGCGTATCTCAACGACCTGCTGTCGCTCGGCGTCGACGGCTTCCGGATCGACGCCGCCAAGCACATGCCGGCCGTCGACCTCGCCAACATCAAGAGCAGGCTGAGCAATCCGGGCGTCTACTGGAAGCAGGAGGTCATCTACGGCGCGGGCGAGGCCGTCTCGCCGAGCGAGTACCTCGGCAACGGCGACGTCCAGGAGTTCCGGTACGCCCGCGACCTCAAGCGGGTCTTCAACAACGAGAACCTCGCCTATCTGAAGAACTACGGCGAGGGCTGGGGCTACATGGAGTCCGGCAAGTCCGCCGTCTTCGTCGACAACCACGACACCGAGCGCGGCGGCGACACCCTCAGCTACAAGGACGGCGCGAACTACACGCTCGCCAATGTCTTCATGCTGGCCTGGCCGTACGGCTCGCCCGATGTGCACTCCGGCTACGAGTGGAGCGACAAGGACGCCGGTCCGCCCAACGGCGGTACGGTCAACGCCTGCTACAGCGGCGGGTGGAAGTGCCAGCACGCCTGGCGCGAGATCTCGTCCATGGTCGCCTTCCGCAACACCACGCGCGGCCAGGCCGTCACCAACTGGTGGGACAACGGCGGCGACCAGATCGCCTTCGGCCGGGGCTCGGCGGGCTATGTGGCCATCAACCACGAGGGCTCCTCGCTCACCCGTACCTTCCAGACCTCGCTGCCGGGTGGTACGTACTGCGATGTGCAGAACGGCAGGACGGTGACGGTGAACGGCTCCGGACAGTTCACGGCGACGCTCGGCTCGAACACGGCGGTCGCGCTGCACACCGGCGCCCGCAACTGCTGACCGCCGGTCCGCGCCGACAACCGGTCCGCGCTGAGCGGCTGCCCGCGCTGAGCCGCTGACACAGCCGCTGACGCACCGGAAAAACGGCCGTCCGGCGACCGCCTCCCCCGTCGCCGGACGGCCCCTTCGCCGTATCCCCGACCTCTCCCTGATCCCCTGATCCCGCACATCCGAGGAGATCCCGCGTGAAACGCCCGCCCCTGCGAAGAACGGCCACCGCCGTCCTCGCCGCCGCCCTGTGCGCGGCGCTGGTGCCCGCCCTGCCCGCCGCCGCGTCGGTGGCCGAGCGGCCCGCCGCGTCCGCGCCGCCCGCCCCGCCGTCGGACGCGCGGCTCGCCGCCGAGCCCGCGCGCCACGATCTGACCCGTGAGCAGTTCTACTTCGTCCTGCCCGACCGGTTCGCCAACGGCGACAGGACCAACGACCGCGGCGGGCTGACCGGTTCGCGGACATCCACCGGATACGACCCCACCGACAAGGGCTTCTACCAGGGCGGCGACCTCAAGGGCCTGACCGACCGGCTCGACTACATCAAGGGGCTCGGCACCACCGCGATCTGGCTCGCGCCGATCTTCAAGAACAAGCCGGTGCAGGGGGAGGGCAAGGACGCCTCGGCCGGCTACCACGGCTACTGGATCACGGACTTCACGCAGGTCGACCCGCACTTCGGCACCAACGCCGAACTGACGAAGCTGATCGACAAGGCCCATGACAAGGGCATGAAGGTCTTCTTCGACGTCATCACCAACCACACCGCCGACACCGTCGACTACGCCGAGAAGGAGTACGGCTACCGGCCCAAGGGCGCCTATCCGTATCTCGACAAGGACGGCCGCCCCTTCGACGACCGAGGTGACAGCGCGCGCGAGGACTTCGCGAAGGCCGACGCGGACTCCTTCCCGTACACCCCTGTCGTGCGTACGGGCGAGAAGAAGGTCCCCGCCTGGCTCAACGACCCGATGATGTACCACAACCGCGGCGACTCGACCTTCGCGGGCGAGAGCGGTGAGTACGGCGACTTCTCCGGGCTGGACGATCTGTGGACCGAGCGCCCCGAGGTCGTCTCCGGGATGGAGAAGATCTACGAGAAGTGGGTCCGCGACTTCGACATCGACGGCTTCCGTATCGACACCGTCAAACACGTCGATCTGGACTTCTGGACGCAGTGGGCCACGGCGCTCGACGCCTACGCGGCGAAGCGCGGCCGGGACGACTTCTTCATGTTCGGCGAGATCTACTCGTCGGACACCGCCGTCACCTCGCCGTATGTGACCCGGGGGCGGCTGGACGCCACACTCGACTTCCCCTTCCAGGACGCGGCGCGCGCCTACGCCTCGCAGGGCGCGTCCGCCGATCGGCTCTCGAAGGTCTTCGCCGACGACTACCGCTACACCACCGACAAGGCCAACGCCTATGAGCAGGTGACCTTTCTCGGCAACCACGACATGGGCAGGATCGGCACCTTCCTCGCCCAGGACAACCCGGGCGCCGACGACGCCGAACTGGTCGGGCGGGCCCGGCTCGCCAACGAGCTGATGTTCCTGTCCCGGGGCAACCCGGTGATCTACTACGGCGACGAGCAGGGCTTCACGGGCGCGGGCGGCGACAAGGACGCCCGCCAGACGCTCTTCGGCTCGAAGACCGCCGACTATCTGGACGACGACCAGCTGGGGACGGACCGTACGCACGCCTCGGACGCCTACGACCCGGCGCACCCGCTGTACCGTTCGATCGCCGCGCTCTCGAAGCTCACCAAGGCCCACCCCGCGCTGCGGGACGGAGTCCAGACGGAGCGGTACGCGAAGGATTCCGTCTACGCCTTCTCCCGCACGGACTCCCGCACGGACTCCCGTACGGACGCCAAGGCGCGCACC
This sequence comes from Streptomyces sp. NPDC056835, assembly GCF_042789485.1. Classification (NCBI taxonomy): domain Bacteria; kingdom Bacillati; phylum Actinomycetota; class Actinomycetes; order Kitasatosporales; family Streptomycetaceae; genus Streptomyces; species Streptomyces sp. NPDC056835. The sequence goes on along the minus strand of NZ_JBHUBB010000001.1, from coordinate 76,282 downwards.
GAGTACGTCGTCGCCGTGAACAACGCCGCCGACGCCAAGACCGTCGAGATCCCGGTCGGCTCGGCCGCGGGCACCGACTTCCGTACGCTGTACGGCGGTTCGGACACCGGCAGCGGCGCCGGTACGGTGCGCGCCGGAGGCGGCGGCACCGTGAAGGTGACCGTACCCGCGCTCTCCTCGCTCGTGCTGAGGGCGGCGAAGCCGCTGCCCGCCCCCGCCGCCAAGCCCGCGATCACCCTCAAGGCCCCGGCTCCCGGCGCCACCGGCACCGTCGAACTGGCCGCGGACGTCACCGGCGGACAGCTCAACCGGGTCGTCTTCGCCGCCCAGACCGGCAATGGCGAGTGGCGGACCCTCGGCACCGCCGACCACGCCCCGTACCGGGTCACCGACCACATCGACACGGCCGCAGGAACGCCCCTGCGCTACAAGGCCGTTGCCGTCGACAGCGCGGGCCGTACCGCGAGCGCGACCGCCGCCTCGACGGCCGGACAGACGCCCGCGCCCGAGAAGCCGAGCGCGGTCGAGCGCGACTACGCCGTCGTCCACTACCAGCGGCCCGACGGCGACTACGAGGGCTGGCGGCTGACGTCCGGCTCCACGACCGCCGCGTTCACCGGCCGGGACGCCTACGGCGCCTTCGCCTGGATCAAGGTCCCCGAGGGCGCGTCGAGCCTCCCGTACACCGTGGAGAAGTCCGGCGCCCCGGACGACGCCCCGGACGACGGCCCGCCGCGCACCATCGAGCTCGCGCGCACCGGCGAGGTATGGATCACCCAGGGCGCGGACGGCCAGTCCGAGCAGGCTCCCGACGGCGCCTACCCGCCGCAGGACACCACGAAGGCGACCGTCCACTACCGCCGCGCGGACGGCGACTACGACGGCTGGGGGCTGCACACCTGGACGGGCGCGGCCTCGCCCACCGACTGGTCGAAGCCGCTCCAGCCCGTACGGGCGGACGCGTACGGCGTGACCTTCGAGGTCCCGCTCGCCGCCGGCGCCACCTCGCTCAGCTACATCCTCCACAAGGGCGACGAGAAGGACCTCCCCACCGACCAGTCCCTGGACCTCGCGACCTACGGCAACGAGGTGTGGCTGCTCGCCGGACAGCCGAAGTACCTGCTGCCGCAGTTCGGTTCGGGCCCGAGCCTCGACCTCACCAAGGCCGAGGCACAGTGGATCGACACGGACACCGTCGTCTGGAAGGTCAAGGCGACCGCCGCGACCAGCCAGCAGCTGGTGTACGCGCGCGACGGCGGCATCACCGTCGAGGACGGCGCGCTGTCCGACGAAGGGCAGTGGCTGCGGCTCTCGCCCGCCGCCCTCACCGACGCGCAGAAGGCCGCGTATCCGCACCTCAAGGACTATCCGGCCTTCACCGTGGACGTACGCGACCGGGACAGAGCCCGCGAATCGCTCTCCGGACAGCTGATCGCCACCCAGCGGGCCGCCAATGGCGCGCTGCTCGCGGCCACCGGCGTACAGACACAGGGCGTCCTCGACGACCTCTACAGCGCGCGGGCGGTCAAGGCGTCGCTCGGCCCGGTCTTCACCGGCGGGCGTCCCGTCCTCTCCCTCTGGGCACCGACCGCACAGCGCGTCGCGCTCGAACTCGACGGCCGTACGGTCCCGATGAAGCGCGACGCGGCCTCCGGCGTCTGGTCGGTGCAGGGCGAGCGGAGCTGGGCGGGCCTGCCCTACCGCTACGCCGTGACCGTCTGGGCGCCGAGCGTCCAGAAGGTCGTCACCAACAAGGTGACCGACCCCTACTCGACCGCGCTCACCACCGACTCGGCCCGCAGCCTCGTAGTGGATCTGGCCGATCCGAAGCTGGCGCCGCGGGGCTGGTCCACGCTCAAGAAGCCCGCCGCCGTCCCGCCGCGCGACGCGCAGATCCAGGAGCTGCACATCCGCGACTTCTCGGTCGCGGACCGCACCTCGGACCACCCGGGCCGGTATCTGGCCTTCACGGACCGCGATTCCGACGGCATGAAGCGGCTGGCGCGGCTGGCGGACTCCGGCACGTCGTACATCCATCTCCTGCCGGCCTTCGACATCGGCACGATCCCGGAGCGGGCCTCCGAACAGGCCACCCCCGGCTGTGACCTGAAGGTGTACGCGCCCGACTCGGCCGAACAGCAGGCGTGCGTGGCGCGGACCGCCGCGAAGGACGCGTACAACTGGGGCTACGACCCGCTCCACTACACCGTGCCGGAGGGCTCGTACGCCTCGGACCCGGAGGGGACCCCTCGTACGGTCGAGTTCCGGCGGATGGTGCAGTCGCTGAACGGCACCGGGCTCCGCACGGTCATGGACGTCGTCTACAACCACACCGTCGCGAGCGGACAGGCCGACAAGTCCGTCCTCGACAAGATCGTGCCCGGCTACTACCAGCGGCTGCTGGCGGACGGCTCCGTCGCCACCTCCACCTGCTGCGCCAACACGGCGCCCGAGAACGCCATGATGGGCAAGCTCGTCGTGGACTCGGTCGTCACCTGGGCCCGGGAGTACAAGGTCGACGGCTTCCGCTTCGATCTGATGGGCCACCACCCGAAGGCCAATATCCTCGCCGTACGGAAGGCGCTGGACGCGCTGACCATGGCGAAGGACGGAGTCGACGGCAAGAAGATCATCCTCTACGGCGAGGGATGGAACTTCGGCGAGATCGCCGACGACGCCCGCTTCGTCCAGGCCACCCAGAAGAACATGGCGGGGACCGGGATCGCCACCTTCTCCGACCGGGCCCGCGACGCGGTGCGCGGCGGCAGCCCCTTCGACGAGGACCCCGGAGTCCAGGGCTTCGCCTCCGGTCTCTACACCGACCCCAACTCCTCCGCCGCCAACGGCACACCCGCCGAGCAGAAGGCCCGGCTGCTGCACTACCAGGACCTGATCAAGGTGGGCCTGACCGGAAGCCTCGCGGACTACACCTTCACCGACACCTCCGGCCGTACCGTCCGTGGCTCCGAGGTCGACTACAACGGCGCACCGGCCGGCTACGCGGCCGTCCCCGGCGACGCGCTGGCCTACGCGGACGCCCACGACAACGAATCCCTCTACGACACGCTCGCCTTCAAGCTGCCCCCGTCGGTCCCGGCCGCCGACCGGGCGAGGGCGCAGGTCCTCGCGATGGCGACCGCCACGCTCTCCCAGGGCCCGGCCCTCTCCCAGGCGGGCACGGACCTGCTGCGCTCCAAGTCCCTGGACCGCAATTCGTACGACAGCGGGGACTGGTTCAACGCGATCCACTGGGACTGCCGCGACGGCAACGGCTTCGGCCGGGGGCTGCCGCCCGCCGCCGACAACGAGGACAAGTGGCCCTACGCCAAGCCCTTGTTGACGGCTCCGGCGCTCACGCCCGGCTGCGCGCAGATCAACGGCGCCTCCGCCGCGTACCAGGATCTGCTGCGGATCCGCGCCACGGAACCGGCGTTCAGCCTCGCCTCCACGGACGCGGTCCGGTCCGCGCTGACCTTCCCGCTGTCCGGGCCCGACGAGACACCGGGCGTGATCACCATGCGACTCGGTGATCTGGTCGTGGTCTTCAACGCGACCCCGACGGCGACGGACCAGCGGGTGGCCTCGCTCGCGGGTCGGTCGTACGCGCTGCACGGGATCCAGGCCGGGGGAGCGGACCGTACGGTCAAGGAGTCCCGTTACGAGCGGAGTTCGGGGACGTTCACCGTGCCCGCGCGGACGGTGGCGGTCTTCGCGGCGCGGGGGGCGTGAGCGGGTTTATAGCCGACGCGACCCCATTCCTCGCGCGACGCCCATCGCGACGTCGAGCGGGGGCTTGTGTGGGGGAAGGGCCGACGACCGTGACGAGGCGTCGGCCCCTCCCCTGTCCGTGCTCCCACGGCGGCGGGGAGTACGGAGTCCTGTGTGTCAGTCCCGGACCAGCCATGCGGCGGTTGCCAGGACCATTGCGACGAGTGCCACGATCAGCAGCCACACGCCCGCGCAACACCTGAGAAGCGGCATGAACGCCGCCTTGTCGGACTGCTTCACGGGCGCCTCAGTGGCGGTCGCGGATCGTCGGGGTGCTCGGTGACGTAGGCGTGCGTGATCAGGTGCGGCAGCACCCCGCCGTCGGACACGTAGAAGCCCTGCGCGTGGGCCCATTTCCGTACGCGTCGCACCCACGCGTCTGCGGTCTGACGAGGGGTGAGCGGAGGCTCCGGGAGCTCCGCGGGTACCTTGTCCGCGCTGACGGCCGGGTCCGACGGGAACGCTCGCCACATCGTGGTGACCGTAGCCCGGTAGTCCCGGTGGCTGGGGTTCCTCCCGGTGTGGATCAGCGCCCACACCTCCGAACCCACACGAGACCCCTCTTCGGCCTCGGACCGCTCACCGCACGTCCCGCATTCGGACTGGTACACGGGGGCGACCGGTGCGCCACGGGACGTGTCCTGTCGGAGCGTCCACATGACCGACCGGATGATCGTCCTAGGTGTCACGGGACGCCCCTCCATCCTTCCGGTGGAGGGGGCAGCCGCACGTGGGGAATCGTGAGGACTTGTCAGGCTTCTCCGCCGGCTTCACCGGGCGGCGGGGCTTGACGACGGTTCGATCCCCGGTGGTGCTGTTGGTCCGGTAGACCCGCATCCACATCATTGGGCCGCCCGTTCCTTGGCCTGTCGCCAGGACTGCCGGAGCCTCACCGCTTCGTCGCAGTCCACGCCGAGGGCCTTGCAGGGGCCGCACTCCGATGCGTGGCGGATGAAGGCGTTGTACGCCCGCAGGACACCGCCCTCTATGAGCCGTGCGTGCGCCAGAACGGGCCCCGTCAACTCAAGTTCCGCACTCGCCCTCCGGTGGCTAATGTTCTCCATGTCGTCGCTCCTCGCAGCGTCGGCCAAGTCCCGGGCCGTTCGTGCGGCGCCGGGACGCTTGCGTCCGGCTGGCGGTGTTTCTCCGCCGTTTGTCTAGCTAGACAGCCGACGAAAACCAGGGACACAAGAACCGACAGATCGAGGACGTCTCGGCTTCCCACGGGTTATCGTCCTAAGAGGCCCAAACGTCCCCGGGGGAAGCCTTGAACACGACGCTACGAGATGCTATTTCCAACGCGAATATGACCCGTAGCAAGCTCGCTCGTACAGTTGGCGTGACGAGCAAAACGGTTGAGCGATGGCTGTCCGACCCGACCCGTGTCCCACACCCGGAGACGCGTCAAGACGTGTCGGACGCGTTGGGAGTGAGTGCGGACGTGCTGTGGCCGAAGGCTATCCGTAGCGCCGTCAAGGTAGGCCCGGAACGAGAGATCGTGTCGGCCTACCCGTACCGGAACGCGTGCCCGACGTCGGTGTGGGCACGGCTGATCGACGACGCGCGCACGTCCATCGTGTTCGCGGGGTACACCAACTACTTCATCTGGCAGGAGCACCCGCGACTGTCCGACCGGCTCAAGTCCAAGGCCGCGTCCGGGTGTTCCGTGCGCTTCCTCGTCGGGGATCCGGACTCGGAGGTCACGCGGCGCCGCGAGGAGATCGAGGGTGTACCGCTTACCGTCGGGACGCGCATCCGGATCACCCTGGACGCGCTCAAGAGGCTCGGGGAGGCTCCGGGCGTCGAGGCTCGCTTCTCAGACGAGCACATTGCGCTGTCCGTCTTCATGTTCGACGACGAAATGTTGGTCACCCCGCACCTGTCCAGTCTGCTTGGGCATGAGTCGCCCATGCTGCACTTGCGGAGGCTCGGGGACGACGGTCTGTACGACCGCTTCGCAGGCCACGTGTCCGCGCTTTGGGCTTCCGGTCGGCCAGTGACGTTGCGGTAGACCCAACGCAAAGGGCCCCGGTATCTCGTTTGTGAGATCGGGTTCGATCTTGCCCGCACCTGAGGTTGCTCGGATCGCGGTGTGAACCCGGCCGTACGGGCAATCCGTTAGGTATGACGTCCACCGACGCGCATCCGGAGAAGGCCCGGAGCCGTACGCGGCTGTCCCGGTGGGGCAGCCGCGTACGGGTGCCGCTCGTACTCGTCGTCGTGGCTGCGCTGCTCTTCGCGGGCAGCCGGCTCGATCTGATACCCGGGTTCGGTGATCTCTTCGGTGAGGAGACCAACGACCGCACGGGACCGACCCTGCTCGAATCCATCCAGGACCTGGACCGGTACGAGGCGGCCTCCGGAAACTTCCAGGTCGTCGTAGACCTGGAGAAGGACGCCAAGTACCTCCCCGACGCGATCCGGGGCACTCGCACCCTCTATGTGGGCGCGGGCACCGTCTCCTCCTACGTCGACTTCAGTGGCCTCGGCGAGAAGAACGTCCAGGTCAACGAGGAGCGCACGGCCGCCACGATCCGGCTGCCGCACGCGCGGCTCGGCGAGCCCGCGCTCGATCCGGAGCGCTCGTACGCCGTGTCCAAGGAACGGGGGCTGCTCGACCGGCTCGGGGACCTCTTCTCCGACAACCCGGCCGACGAGCACGCCGTGAACAAGCTCGCCGCCCGCCATATCGGGGACGCGGCCAAGGACAGCGAACTCACCGCGCGCGCCGAGAAGAACACCACAGGCATGCTCCAGGGCCTGCTGCGTTCCCTCGGGTTCACGGAGGTGACGGTGGTCTACGCCTGAGGAGGAGGACGGAGGGGTTACGCCTGAACCCGCTGCGCGAGGAGCGGCCGAAGTTCGCTTCTCTCGTGGCAGTCGAGAGCACCGGCGTCAGTCGGTCAACCCCACCCGCTTCGCCATCTCCATCAGGTCCGGCCGAGTCCTCTGGTGCATGACGAAGAGAACCCTGAGCACTTCTCGGCTCATGGGGTGTACCTCGGTCATTTCTGGCGCGACCTTGAAGGCCCGTTTCAGGGACTCCTCTGAGCCCGCCACGTCTCCAACGGCCAGTCGCGCCCTCGCCACATCGATGTGGAGACGCCCTATCCGGTTTGGCTTCAATCCAGCCGGTGGCTTCTTCAGAAGGGGCACAGCCATGCTGACGGCACGGTCCGGTTGGTCCAGCTCGATGTGTGCTGCCAACGCGTACAGCGCGGTGTTCCCCGTCCCGAAGGTCAGGTTGTGCAAGAGCGCATCGCCTGTCTGAGGGAGCTTCGCGGCAAGGTCGCGAGCCCGGACAAGGTGGGCCTCGGTGGCGGTGGCGTCCTTGTGCCGAGAGGCGAGAACCACTCCGCGCAGGTGAAGTGAACCAAGGACTACCGCGCGAGAGGCTGCGTTGCTGTCGAGACGCTCGTACTGGACGATGGCTCGGTCCACGATGGTGAGTCCATCGTCGTAGTGGCCGGCGGACTGGTAGGTGCCGGCCTCGTTCCACGACGCGGCGGCTTCCGCGTCTGGGTTCCATGTCTGGTGAGCAGCCCATTGCTGACGCGAGACGATCATGTCTGCGAGGTCGGGCTCCCCAAGCCGGTGAGCAACGGCATAGGCACAGCCGTAGAGGTCGGCGACCTGTCCCCACGCGACGGCGTCGCCACCAGCGGCGAACGCCGTCGCCGTCGTTTGACCAAGCAGCTTCGGCAGGACGTCGAGCAATCCGAGGTACTGAGCCTGCGCCCGCAGATCTGCTGCCTTCTTCAAGTCGCGAGCCAGCACCTTGGGGTCCGGCACGTCTTCCTTGGGAAGGGTGTGCCGACGTACAGCGGTTCGCAGCGCGTCAAGCCGCTCGGCCTCGGTAAGGGGGCGGTCACGGAAAGGCTGACCATAGATGCGAGCCGTGGTGACGCCCATGGCTTTCGCGCAGGCGGCTGCGACGGGCGGCGTGACCGGCCGAAGCCCGGTCTCGATTTTGCTGACGTAGGAAACGCTCAGCCCCGCGGCCCGGCCTAGCTGAGCCTGCGACATCTCCCGCGCTTTGCGAAGTACGGCGATGTTCTCGCCGGCGCTCGTGCTCTCCATGTATCCCACCTTCCCATTGCCGGTGGGTGCGATCCCCAACTGCACTGAACGGCACAGCCGTTGTGCAAGTTCTGTGTGAACTGATCTTGGTCCAGCGCGGTTCACTGGTTACAGAAGGTGATCGAGCGAGTAACTGGAGTGACCAAGCGGTCGCCCTGAACTGCAAACTCCAGGCAAGGGGTTCAGCGTGAGCATCGAGTCACAGGCGAGAGTAGACATCGAGACTTCCGAGTCCAAGCGCAGCACGGCAGTGCGGCAGTCGGAGGAGTTGAGTCCCACGAAATCTGGGGCATCGAGACTGCCCAGTCGCGGGCGCTACTCAAAGAGGCCCGAGAACTGCCCCGGGACGACGTCCGCCCCACGGAGACGCCCCCCCGGTTTCGCGTACGAACACATGCGGAGCTTGGCCCTGGCCACCCGTACGACTGTCGCTGTCTACCGGCTCCGTCACATGGATCGCGACAGGAAGAGGCGAGCCGTGGAGGGCAACCGGTGAGCCCGCGCGCGGAGCGGACCGCCTACGTGATGACCGTTGGCGCTCTCGGCTGCGCCCTCGTGCTGGCGGTGTGGCTCGGATGGTGAGCTACCAGGACTGGGCTCGCACAACTCGCACGCCCACCGACACGTTCGCCATCGATCTGCACCCCCAGTCGGTGCGGTTGGGGGACCACATCCTCCTCGAAGGCGTGTACTACCCGATCAAAGACATGAGGGACGTCGGCTTCGGCGAGAAGCTGCTGATCCTCGACAGCCGTCCTCCCTGGCGCATGACCGGCCCGCTCCGTATGTACCGGCCGAAGGAGCGCGAGACGGTCGGGCTGGAGGAGGGCCCCAAGTGAGCGGTGGGGGCCGGTTCATAAGCACAGTGCACAATCCAACAAGAAGGGTCATGACAGTGACAACGAGCATCGAAGCCACGTCGGTCGAGAAGACCGCTACTCGGCTCTTATGGCTGGACCTGACGCGGAAGTGCCAGCTCAACTGCACTCACTGCTACAACGCGTCAGGGCCTGACGGCACCCACGGGATCATGACTCGCGAGGACTGGATCAGCGTCCTCGACCAAGCCGCCGCCTACGGAGTGCGCAACATCCAGTTCATCGGCGGCGAGCCGACCATGCATCCGAACTTCACGGACCTGGTGGACCACGCTCTGACCATCGGACTGAACGTCGAGGTCTACAGCAACCTGGTACACGTCTCGAACGAATGCTGGGACCTTTTTCAGAGCAAGGGACTCAGTCTCGCCACGTCGTACTACTCGGACCGCGCCGAGGAACATGAGGCGATGACCGGCCGCCGAAGCCACGAACGGACCCGGACCAACATCGAACGGGCCGTTGGCCTGGGCATCCCCCTTCGGGTCGGGATCATCAACAGCGCAGAAGGGCAGCCTGTCACCGAGACACGGCGAGACCTTGAAGCTCTGGGCGTCCGCCGGATCGGCGTTGACGGCGTCCGCCCCTTCGGACGGGGCGCACAGGGGCAGGCCCCGGACATGGCGAACCTCTGTGGCCGATGCGGCGTCGGCAGGGCAGCTATCACTCCCACTGGCGAGGTCTCTCCGTGCGTCTTCTCCGGCTGGATGAGCGTCGGCAACGTCATGAGCGCCCCCCTGGCCACTGTCCTGAGCGGCGCCACCATGAGGCGGGCAAACACATCCATCCGGGCTGAGACCGGGGGTGACGATGATGACGACGACAACGATGACGAATGCAGCCCCGGCTTCCCGGGCAGTGAGTGCACCCCAAGGAACTGAAGGGCTCATGAATCGCAACGACCCGGGGGCGGGGTTCTGGAGCCTGCTCCACCCGCACACAGGAGATCTGACCGACTTCCGGCCCACCGCGCGTGGGTTCAGCTCGGATGTCACAGCCCTGGTCGAGTGCGAGAAGGGCCGGTTCTTCGTCAAGGCCGTACGTAACCGCCCTGGAGGCCGGCGTGACTCGATCATCAGGGAAAGGCTGATCAACCCGGTCGTATGTCCCATCTCCCCGGCTGTGCGATGGCACGCGGAAGATGGCACGTGGAACGTGCTCGGCTTCGATTGGGTCGACGGACGGGGTGCCGACTTCGCTCCGGGCTCACCGGATCTCCCCGCGATGGTTGACATCCTCAACCGGATCGGGGAACTGGATCTACCAGAGGTGGCCCACGACTGGCCGGAGACTCGCTGGAACCGCTTCGCCTCCGGTGAGGCCGACGCCGCTCACTTCCGGGGTGAAGCGCTGCTCCACACCGATATCAACCCGAGCAACCTGCTCATCGGAGATCGAGGCACATGGGCGGTCGACTGGTCGTGGCCCACTCGTGGCGCGGCGTTCATCGATCCAGCTTGCCTGGTCGTGCAATTGATCTCGGCGGGACATGATGCCGAGGACGCTGAATCCTGGGCGTCCCGTTGTGCGGCCTGGATGGACGCCGACCCGAAAGCGATCGATGCCTTCGCCGCCGCCACGTTGCGTATGCATCGTGCCTTCGCTGAGCGCAAGCCGGATGCGTCGTGGCTCAGGGCCATGGTCGATGCGGCCCACTCATGGGTCTCTCACCGCGGCGTGGACGTTTGAGCAGCCCCTGAGTCGCGCGAGGAGCCCCGGCCGGACGGCCTCGTGGCGAGCTCCGGGAGGAGGACATCGCCCGGCTGTCCCCGCTCAAGCACCGCAACCTGAACCTGCTCGGCCGCTACAGCTTCAGCGCATCGACCCCGGCCGCCGGCGCCCTTCGCCCGCTACGCGACCCGGACGCGCCGGAGCTGGACGAGGACGACGACGGCCAGGGATGAGCAGTCGTGTTCCGGTCATCATCAGGGGCGGTAGGACGGCGCGTCCGAGGGTGGCGGGGTCACTTGGATTCGAGGTGTCCCAGCGGGTGGCCGTACGCGAGGACGGTTTGGGCGTTCTTCCAGTCGGTGCGGTCGGTTCCGGTGATGTGGCGCAGGTAGGCGAGGGTGACCTGCTGGACGAGGGCGACACGGTCGGGGTTCTCGTCGGTGGTCTCCGCTGCCTGGTAGCCGGAGATGCCGCCGAGGAAGTGCTCTCCGCCGTGGACGGTCAGGAGGCTCTTGTCGCCGTGGCTGAGGCTGTAGGGGTCGGTTGTCCATGCCGGGCCCCGAGTGGAGAGCGGGAGGTCGTCCTTGTCTCCGGCGACGACGAGGCCGGGGGCGGTGATGTGGGAGAAGTCCTGGTCGCGCAGCCAGGGGAGGTTGTCGTGGGCGAAGGGGGTCAGCTCGTCGCCGCCCTTGCCTGCGGTGGCCAGCTGGATGCTGGCCATGACCCGGGCATCGGAGAGGTCCTCGGCGGTGCCGGTCCGCGGGTCGGTGACGCGCAGGCCCACCAGGATGCCGGCGGTCTGGCCGCCGAAAGAGTGCCCGGCCGCGACGACGCGGCTGTGGTCCATGCGGCCTGACAGGCCCGGCACGGCCGCCTCCAGGGTGGTGAGCTCATCGAGGATGCGCCGCATGTCCTGTACTCGGTAGCGCCACATCTGGGGCCGGCGGGGGTCATCGGCGGCCAGGGCGAGCCGCTTCGAGTCCAGGTGGGTTGCCTGGATGACAACGAAACCGCCGGATGCCCAGTGGTCGACCAGGGGCGCGTAGCCGTCCAGGTCGGAGCCGAAGCCGTGGGCGAAGAGCACGACGGGCAGGCTGGTACCGGTGGTGGGGGCGGTGACGCGGACGTGCAGGTCCTCACCGCGCTGTGGGGCGCTCAGCACGAGCGGCTTGACGGACACGGTGGTGGTGAGGGCAGGACCGGCGAGGCCGGTCGTGGGATGCGTGGTCATGCGTGTGTCTGCCTTTCAGCGGGAGGTGGTTCGGGGGAGGCCGAGAATGCCTTCGGCGTTGAGGTGGCCGAGCTTGTCCCGGTCCGGTTCGGTGAGATGAGCTTTCGGGGCGGCATGGCCGGGTGGATGTACAGCGGCACACCGAGGTGGGCCGCCGCCTCGAATACAGGGCGGAAGCTGACGCGGTCGAGGAACGTCTCGCCGGTCCGGGGTCCAGGCGTGTTCCTCGACGCCGATCACCCGCCGGGTCGGTCCAGTGTCCTCACTCATGGACACTCCGTTCGTCGTTCAACTCATCCCGATACGGGATGCAACTGGACTGTTCGCCCACTGGTGGGCGCATGAGCTACCGTAAAACTTGACGTTGACGTAAAAGGCAAGTGCGTGTGAGCCACAACACATGAAGGAGAGGGGGCGGGAATGCGGATCGGGGAACTCGCCCGCCGCACGGGCGTCACCACCCGGGCCCTGCGGTACTACGAGGAACAGAGCCTGCTCACCGCCGAGCGCAGCGGCAGCGGCCAGCGCCACTACACGGAGAGCGCCGTCGACCGGATCCGCCTCATCCGCCAGCTGTACGCCGCCGGACTGAGCAGCAAGGCCATCGCCGAACTGACGCCCTGCGTCATCGACGGCAAGGCCACCCCCGAGCTCCTCCAGCGCCTGGCCGCGGAACGCGAGCACCTCGACCGGCGCATCGCAGACCTCGCCCACGCCCGCGACCGACTCAGCTCCGTCATCGACGGCGCCTCGTCCAGCATGCACACCGGTGCCCCCTGCCGGCGGGATGCGTGAGCAGCCCCTGAGTCGCGCGAGGAGCCCCGGCCGGACGGCCTCGTGGGCTACGCCTGAGTCCGCTGGGCGGGCGGCATTTCCGTACTCAGCATCGTGAGCCGGCCGAGCAGATCGCCGAACGCGCCGTCGGCCGGTTCGTCGGCGACGAGTCCCAGCAGGATCGTCGCCATCTCCTCGTCGTACGCGGCGCTCACGGCGGCCAGCGCGGCGAAGTCGTGCACCAGCTGCAACTCCAGCTCGCCGCGCGGGACGCGTCGCCCGTCCAGCCAGATCAGCGCCTTCGTCTCGGCCAGCGACACCCAGGACCGTACGACCAGTTCCAGCCGCGCGGGCGGGTCCCCGACCCCGAGATGGGCCAGGATCTGTTCGTACGCGGCCTGCCGCACCTCGTCGATCATCGCGTTGGCCGTCGAGGAGCCCACGGCGGGGCCGCCGCGCATCAGCGCGAAGAAACCGGCGCCGTGCTCGTCGACGAAGTCGAAGAAGCGCCCCATGACCCGGTGCAGCCGCGCCCCGAGGGGTCCTTCGCGCGGCTCCAGGAAGCGGGTCGCCAGATCGTCGGCGGCGCGCCGCACGGCGGCCTCGTACAGGCTCTGCTTGCCGGGGAAGTAGTGGTAGACGAGCGGACGGGAGATACCGGCGGCGGCCGCGATCTCGTCGATCGAGACATCCTCGGGAGAGCGGTGGCTGAACAGCTCCAGCGCCACGCCGATCAGCTGCTGTTTCCGCTCTTCCACGCCCATCCTGCGGCGCACCCCGGTCGTCATACGAACAGCCTAACGGGCGGTCTCCGATGGGTGTCCGTTACGCTCCCGGACCATGAGCGCATCTGACCAGGACGAGGCCATGGACACGCCGGTACCGGAGCCCTACGACGGCGGGTTGACCCCCAGTCAGGCGCGCGCGGTGCGGATCGCGTTGGCGTCGGTGCTGCTGGTCGGTCTCGCCGCTCTGCTGGCGGTCCGGCTCGCGGAACGGACCTCGGTCCTGGTGGTCGGGGTGTACGGGCTCGCGATGATCCTGTGCGGTGTGGTGATCGAACTGAGCCGCCACGGCCGTACGCGGCTGGGCACATGGCTGCTGGGCGCGGGTCTGGTGGCGGCGCTGGGGGCGGACTGGCTGCTGCTGCCCTGAGATTGGGGGCAGGGGGTTGTGGCCCGGGGGTGCGGGAGGCCGCGTCCGTGGGGCCGTCAGCGCAGCGCGTCCACCCGCGTCCCGTCCGGAGCCCTGCCGTACAGCTCCGCCCGCGCGCCCTCCTTCGCCCGTACCGCCAGCAGGTTCCCCGGCCCGCTGCCCCGCACGCCGCCCGACACCTCGACCGACTCCAGCCGGCCGCTCCCGGCGGCCAGCACGTACCACGTGCCGCCCCGTGACTTCCACAGCACGCCCGCCAGCACCCGCGACTCCCGTACCCCGCAGGCCGGTGAGTTCTCCGCCCGCGCCGCGACGGCCCCGGGCGCCGCGCTCTCCGACGGCGCCTGGAACTGCGCCAGCACCCGGCTGCCCGGGCCCCGCCAGGTCTCCGCGCGGGTACAGAACCAGGTCGCGGTGCCGTTGGACTCGGGCAGCGGCTGCCGCGCGTACGGCCAGGAGTTCACGGACCGTACGCCGTGGGAGCGCATCGCGGGCAGCAGACAGGCGGTCCTGGCCCAGGCGGCGCGGTCGGCCGGCGCCGACACGTCGCCGGGGTGCGACGGGGGCCCCGAGGTCAGCCGGGCGGGTGTCAGTTCGCCGAGGTCGGTGAGCAGCCGGTCCGTGGCGCCCGCGTCCGTGGCGCCCGCGTCCGTGGCGCGCGCGTCCGTCACGCTGTCGGGGCTGGCGCTGTCTGGGCTCGCGCCGTCGGGGCTCGCGCTGTCCGGGCTCGCGCTGTCGTCGCGCACGGAAAGCGTGTCCCAGGCGCGGCAGTCGCGGGCCATCGCCGGGCTCGCCATCGGATCGGTCACGCCGTCCGCGTCGCGCCGCAGAGGCCGCACGGGCCCCGCCGGGTCGAGCAGATCGCGTACCGACGTACCGCGCACCCAAGGCGCGGTCAGATAGCGCACATTGCCGTCCGAGCGGCCGACCACCAGCGCCCCCGCCGTGGCGGCGTCCGCGCCGTCGACCCGCGCGAAGTCGAGGGCGGCCACGCCCTCCCCGCCGGTCGCGGGCTCCGCGTAGCGCACGACCCGCAGGCCGTCGTGGAAGAGCACCACCCGCGCCGCGTCCACCTTTCCCGCGTACAGCAGCTGCGGCGACCCCAAGGGCGGGCCCGAGGGGGTGGCGGGCGTCGCCGACATCTGTACGGAGGCGCCGGGCGCGGCCCAGGCCGTCAACGCCCGGCGCAGCAGCGCGCGGTCCTCGGCCAGCGGCCCGCGCGCGGGCCAGACGGAGAAGTCCGTACGGGCGGAGTCCTGCCACGCGGCGGGCGCGATCCGGCGCACCCTCGCCGGGTCGAGGGCCGCCGCGACCGCCGCGCTCCCGCCGTACGGGGAATCCGCGTCGTCGTCCGCGCCCCGGCCGCCGCCCGGCAGGCCGAGGAGCGTCCCGCACACCACCAGGGCAGCGGCGGCGGCGAGCGCGGCCCTGCCGTACTGGCGGCGGCGCATCAGATCGGTGGGCCTGGCCTGGAGCGAGCAGGGGTCGAACTCGGGTGAGCGCAACAGCTCGACGGGGTCCGCCGTACCGATCCGCTGCCCGGCGGCGTCGGCCGCCTCGGTGAGCGCGGTCTCCGTGTCCTCGACCCCGGCCGCGTGGAGCAGCCGACGTACCTCCTCGTCGGTCAGCAGCTCCAGACCGCGCAGCACGAACGCCGCGCGAGCCGGTCCAGAGAGACCGGAGAGCCGCTGGTCCAGGGCGAGTTCATCGGCGCCGCCCGAGCGCGGGAACAGCCGCAGCCCCCAGATGCGCGGCAGCAGCGGCGGCAGTTGGGCGCGCCGTGGCCGGGCGAGCCGGCGCAACGGCCGCCCGGCGTCCAGCGCCTGGCGCAGCACGCGCCCCCGTACGTACGCGTACCCCGGATTCCGCCCCGCCCCGGTCGGGGTCCGGCCGATGGCCCCAACGGCCCCAACAGCCCCAACGGCCCCATTGGACCTAGTGGACCTAGTGGACCCTTCGGTCCCATCGGTCCCTTCGGCGCGGTTCTGCGCGGGGATCGCGGACCGCTCGGCCGGGGCCGCCGTACGCCCGCGCGGCAGCGAGCGCTGCACGAGCGCGTGCGCGGTCAGTACGCGCCGGTTGCGGCCGAGCGACGGCGGCAGCACGAGATAGGCGAGGCGTACGAGACGGGTGTAGTGCTCGACGAGAGCCGCCTCGGCCTGCTCGACGCCGAGGGCGGCGAGGGCGGAGAGAGGAGCCGCGCCGGACACGGACGCATCCGTCACGGACGCATCCGTCACGGACGTATCCGCGGGAACGGCTGCGGATGTGGCGGTCGAGGAGGTGTCGGCGCTGTCTGGGGGCACGTTGAGCAGAACGAGCGATTGGTCCGATGGTCACCCCGGAATCCGGCCGTTCCGCCGCGCGGCGACGGGGTGTCGGGGGACGATGGCCGCATGCGTACAGAACGATCCCTGGTGGTGCTCGCGGCCCTGGCCCTGGCGCTGACGGCGGGCTGCGGCGGCAACGACGAAAAGGCTCCCACGACGCCGGACACGGCGACGGGAAGCCTCGAACAGATCGCCTCGAAGGCGGAGTGCGAGCCGAACATCCAGACCGACGCCGACGAGTTGCGGCAGGGCAACTGCACGACGGACGACGGGAAGTACGTGCTGGTCACCTTCGCCACCGACCGCGGTCTGCGCGAGTGGATCAACGAGGCCAAGGACTACGGCGGTTCGTATCTCGTCGGCAGGAAATGGATCGCGGTCGGTGACCAGAAGGTGGTGACGGCGCTGCGCGGCCGGCTCGGCGGGACCGTGGAGGCCGGCTCGTCGCACCACTCGGGGGGAAGCGGTGGCGGTGGGGGAGACGAGGAGCACTCCGGTCACCGCACGGGCTGACCGCGCAGCGCGGATGTGGGGGGACGGGGTTGGTACGGGAGGCGGGGGATGGGAAGGCGAGGGGCGGGGGCGGGGGCCCCGGCCGGGGACGAGGCCGGGGCCCCCGCGTCCGGGTCAGCGGCCGGCGGGCCGTCGGCTCACCTGCACCTGCGTCCGCCGTTGACGCAGTTCACGACCTTCTTCATCAGGTTGTCGTCGAAGACGTTGATGAAGTCGCCGTGGTCGGTGACGGGCTTGTGCAGCTGCTCCGGGAAGGAGTCCACGGCGAAGCCGGGCCCCGGCGGTACGTCGTACACCACGCGCTGCTGGAGCTGCGGGATCGCCTTGAAACCGTTCTGGCAGCGGCCGTTCCGATCGGCGAACGCCACATGGGTGCGGTGGTTGGCGCTGTCCGCGTTCTGGCCGTCCCAGCAACTCTGGAACTTGAACGTGCGGACCACCTGGCTGCCCTCGGGGCAGATCGGGTATTTGTCCTTGAGCTGACGGTTCTCGAATCCGGTGCAGCTCCATGAGGCATTCGCGTTGGCGTCACCATTGGTGAATGCCTTGGCGTCACCGGTGATGATCCGCAGGAACCGCGGCATGGCGGTGACCTTGGACTTCGGGCTGCCGGCGAATGTCAGGGTCACCTGGGACGGCGTCTGGATCTCGCCGACATTTCCTTCCTTGCCGCCGCCGTCCACATTGGCGTCGGCCTCTTCCTGGCCGTTCTGGAGGCGCAGCACCGGCCAGTAATAAGTGGACTTGTCGCCCTGATTACGGCAGCTGGTCTCACCGGCCGCGAGAGAGTCGTCGGTCGCGAACGCGTCATTGGCCTGGTTGCCGACATAGTCGTGCATATGGTGAGCGCCATTGCTCACACCTGGGGCGACGATGACATTGTCCGAATTGAACTTTCCGGCCTCGTTGACCCCGCAGTCGGTGGTGAAGGTTCCCTTCGAGCCGCCGCGGGCGGTCCTGGCCTTTTGGACATTGGGCCGGACGGTGGTGATGTCGACGAAGTCGGAGGCCTCGGGGCCGTTGCCGGCCTGGCCGCCGCCGCTCTGGCCGCCGTCCTGACCACCGCCGTCCTGCCCGCCGTCCTGACCACCGTTCTGGCCGCCGCCGTCCTGACCGCCATTCTGCCCGTCGCCCTGGCCGCCGTTCTGGCCCTGCTGGCCACCGTTCTGGCCGTCACCCTGACCACCGTTCTGGCCGCCGTTCTGCCCGCCGTTCTGGCCCTGGCCGCCCTGAGCGGGGGAGGTGCCGGCCCGCAAGGTGCAGGGCGCGAGACCCTCCAGTCCCTGCGGCCGCTCCGCGACCCTGCCGATCGAGAGGGCGATCCGCTCAAGAGTGGCCGCCCGTTTGTCCTTCAGCGGATTGAGAACGGCATTGTCGGCGAATCGCGGATCCCGCTCGATCTGGGCCTTCTCATCGGCGAACCGTTTGTACGCCTCGGTGATCTGGCTGTCGATGAGGGCGAGATTCCGGTCGACCTCGGAACGCGCCGCGTCCGGCACATTCGCCAACTGGCTTTGGGTCGCCACATCCGGGCAGTCGATGGTCGACATCGACTGCGCGGCATTCTGGCTCCTGGGGGCGGACCGGTTGGAGTCGCCCTCACCCGCGGATGCGTAGACATTGACCGCTACCAGCCCACCCCCGCCCAGGAGCAAGGCAGCCGAGGCGACAATCGCCCGGTTTGCCAGTGTGGAGCGTTTTCTCGATGTGCGTGGCATGGAACTCCTCAAGCTTCGTCGCCGGTTACGGGAAAGCGCGGCAGGGGAGAAGCGAAGCGCTCCGTTCCATACGGACCTCGGCTACGGGGTGTTCAGCCGCCGGGGGAATTCATAGAAATCTCCAGCACCAAACCGGGCGGATGCCCCCCAATCACCTGCCGCGGTCCAGATAGGCGAGAACCGCCAGCACCCGGCGGTTGTCGTCGTCCGACACCGGCAGATCCAGCTTGGCGAAGATGTTCGAGGTGTGCTTGGCCACCGCCCGCTCCGTGACGAAGAGTTGGGCGGCGATGGCGGCGTTCGAGCGGCCCTGCGCCACCAGCTCCATCACCTCGCGCTCGCGCGGGGTCAGCCCGCCGATCGGCTTGTCCCGCGCCCGCCGGGAGAGCAGCTGCGAGATCACCTGCGGATCCATCGCCGTACCGCCCGCCGCGACCCGGCGTACGGCGTCGATGAACTGGTCCGCGTCGAAGACCCTGTCCTTCAGCAGATAGCCGATGCCGCCGTCGCCGTCCGCCAGCAGCTCGCGCGCGTACAACTGCTCGACATGCTGCGACAGTACGAGGACCGGCAGACCGGGCCGGGCGCGGCGCGCCGCGAGCGCGCACTGAAGGCCCTCGTCCGTGTGGGACGGCGGAAGCCGGACGTCGACCACGGCGACATCCGGCTCAAGTTCCGCCAGGGCCCTGGTCAGTTCGGGCCCGCTCTCCACCGCCGCCAGGATCTCGAAGTCGTACGCCTCCAGCATCCGGACCAGACCGTCGCGCAGCAGGAAGAGATCTTCGGCTAGGACAACTCGCAAGGGATCTCCATGGTGACCATGGTGGGACCGCCCGCTGGACTGCTGACGGCCAGGACGCCGTCGAATGTACCGAGTCGGCGTTCGAGCCCGCTCAGCCCAGAGCCGGCTCCGACCGCCGCGCCCCCGCCGCCGTTGTCCGTGACGGCGATCCGCAGCATTCCCCCGGTGTGCGAGATGTCGACCCACACCCGGTCGGCGCCCGCGTGCTTGACCACATTGGTCAGCGCCTCGCTCACCGCGAAGTACGCCGCCGACTCGACCGGGGCGTTGGCGCGGCCCGTCAGCTCCACCTGTATCTCCGTCTCCACCGGCAGCCGCAGCGCCAGCGCCTTCACGGCGTCCCCGAGACCGCGCTCGGCCAGTACGGGCGGATGGATACCCCGTACGAGATCGCGCAGTTCGGTCAGCGCCTCGGCGGAGGACTGCCGGGCCTTGCCGATCAGCGCCTTGGCCTTGGCCGGGTCCTTCTCGATGAGCGCTTCGACGGTGCCCAGGTCCATACCCACGGCGACCAGCCTGGCCTGCGCCCCGTCATGCAGATCGCGCTCTATACGGCGCAGTTCGGCGGCCGAGGTGTCCACGGCGTCGTGCCGGGACTCGGTGAGCCGCTCGATCCGCAGCGCCATCTCCTGGTCACTGCCGGGTGCGAGCAGCGCCTTGGCCAGCAGGAAATGGCCGCGCAGCAGGTCCGCGTCGTAGCGCAGTCCGAGTCCGAGCAGGACCGCCCCGAGACCCGCCGCGGCGAGCCCGGTCGCCTGGCTGCTGACCGGGACGAACCCGTACCAGTACCGGTCGTCGGTGAACACCCGCCACAGGCCCGCGGCGAGTACGAACCCCTCCAGCGCGTAGACGAGCAGACCCCAGGACAGCACGGCGGTGATGAAGCCCGCCGTCATGTCGACCAGTAGCCACTGGAGATCGCGCCAGGTGGCCGGGTCCTTCAGCATCAGCGAGCAGCGCTCCACCCGGCCGGTGACGCCGGTGCGCGCGTCCGGCGGGAAGGGGCGGTACGGGACCGGGATCCGTACGCCCGACCACCGCGAGGCCAGCAGCCGGCGCTGATTGGCATGCGCCCTGACCATCGTCAGTACCCAGGGCGTGGTGAAGACCCCGAAGCCCAGCAGGATGAAGACGAGGGAGAGCACCGACAGCACGAAGAGCGTGATCGATCCGGCGAGCGAGACGACCGACAGCATCAGTCCCCGCCCGGCGGACACCAGCGGGCCCGGCTTCCTCGTACCGCTGTCCATGGCGTTCTTCTCTCCTTCGCGGCCCGACGGCCAGACGGCCCCCCGGCGGTCCGACCGCCGGACCTGGCACCCAGTCTGACCCGCGAGGTTCCGCGGCGGCAGCCGGTCGGCCCCCGGTGCGGGGTGGTGCTGGGTACACCCCGGACGGGCACCGGGCATTGTCAGTGGTACCTGGCACGATCGGTGCAACGGGGATGAGCGGGATATGGAACGACCAGGGGGAGACCATGGGCACGTGGGACACCGGCCACTTCGACAACGACGCCGCGGTGGACTTCTCGGCCGACCTGGACGAAGTGACCGTCGAGGGGCGTACGGAGATCGTGCGGGCGGCGCTGCTGCGCGCGGTCGGCGGGGATGGTGGGGTCGGCGGGGTTGGCGGGAACGGCGGGAACGGCGGGGACGGTGCGGGCGGTTGGCTGGACGGTGATGTGGGGGCGGTCGCCGTCGCCGCGGCCGCGCTGGTCGCCGCGCAGTGCCCCGGCGGGCCGCCGGTGGAGTCGATCTATGGCCCTGAGGAGCCGCTGCCCCGGCTTCCCGAGGAGCTGCGGGAGCTCGCGGTCCTGGCCCTGGACCGGGTGAGCGTGGCCGGGTCCGAAGTGCGCGACCGCTGGGTCAAGGCGGACGGCGAGGACGGCGCGTGGCACCACGGAGTCGCCGAGCTGCGGGGCGCGTTGACGGCGGCGATAGCCGGACGGAGGAAGGAGTAGCGGGCCCGACGAACGGGACGACGGACAGCCCTTAGTCCACGCCCTGTTGGGCCAGAACCCTGGCCTCCAGCTCCGGTGCCAGGCCCACCGGCGGGCGGTCCGGCCGCTGGGGGGCCCGGCCGCCGATCGAGCCGAGCCAGGACCAGGTGTCCGCCACCGTCTCGGCCACCGGGCGGCAGCGCAGGCCCGTGGCAAGCGCCTTGGAGACATCGCTGCCGTGCATGGTGTCGTGCATCTCGCCCGGCGGGATCCAGACCGGCAGGTCGGTCCAGGGCTCGATCCCGGCGGCGAGGATCGTCCCGGGGTCCGTCCAGCGCAGTTCGGCGTCGGACCCGGTGACACGTACGCAGGCGTCAAGCAGCTCACCCATGCTGGTGTGCCCGGCCGGGCTCACCAGGTTGTACGGGCCGCCCAGGCCGTCCCGTACGGCGTCCAGGGTCCATTCGGCGAGGTCACGCGCGTCGATGTACTGCAAGGGGTTGTCGCGCGGCCCCGGCGCCAGTACGGGTCCGCCCCGGGCGATCCGCCCCAGCCACCACGGCAGCCGGCCGATGTTCTCCCCGGGCCCGAGGATCAGCCCGGCACGGACCAGCAGCGCCCGGTCGCCGAAGACCGCCTCGGCGGCCAGCTCGCCGCCGCGCTTGTCCTGGGGGTACGCGGTCTGCCCGGCGGCCGCGGAGGCGCCTTCCACCAGGGGGCCGTCCTCCGGAAGTCCGGCGGGGGCGGGGTTCGCGTACACCGAGCGGCTGGAGACGTACGCGTACCGTCCGACGCGGCCGGCCAGCAGCCGGGCGGTGGAGAGCACCGCCGACGGCGCGGCCGACCAGGTGTCGACGACCGCGTCCCAGGCATCGGCTCCGTCCGAGAGATCCGAGAGATCCGAGAGGTCCGGGAGGTTCGAGAGGTTCGAGAGGTTCGGGAGGTTCGAGAGGGCCGCGAGGCCGCCGGGGGCGGTGCGGTCGCCGCGCAGGGTGGTCACACCGGCGGGCGCCTCGTGATGGCCGCGGTGGAAGACGGTCACCCGCCAACCGCGCGCGAGCGCCGCCTCCGTGACCGCGCGGCCGACGAATTCCGTACCACCGAGGATGAGGAGTCTCATGGCACCGACTGTGCCGCCGTGCCCGCTTCGGGGCCAGCCGAATTCGCTGCCAGAAGAATCATGGATCTCCTGGATCTGCCGTACGCACCCAAGTGGATGGCAGCATGTGCTCACCATGACAGACGCCAGGTCACCGATACGCGCCCTGAGGGCCGCCGCTTTCGCTGCGGTATGCGTGACTTTGGCGGCGGTGGGGCATTCGTTCACATCCGGGCATGAGATCCCGCTCGGTGCGCTGTGGACGGCGTTCGGAGTGACCGCCGGCGCGGCCTGGCTCGCGGGCGGCCGGCGGCGCGGGTTCCGCGCGATCGGGGCCGGGCTGCTCACCGTCCAGGGCGCACTGCACCTGATCTTCGCCGGAGCGCTGCCGTTCGGCGGCGCGGTGTCGCCGGGCCACACAACCCATGGAACCGACGGCGCGACCGGCGCCACCGCCACCGCCACCGGTACGGGCATCGGCACCGGTACGGGCATGGAGACGGGAGTCGGCGCGGGCGCGCCCATGGGAGAGCACTCCGGGACCGGCGTCCTCCCCATCGACACCGGTATCCCCTTCGGCCTGGACGGTCCGGCGGGGATGATCGCCGCCCATCTCCTCGCCGCGGCCGTCTGCGCGCTCTGGCTGGCCCAGGGCGAGGCCGCGCTCTTCCGGCTCGCGACCTCCCTCGGCGCCCTGGCCCTCTCCCCGCTCCGGCTGCTGCTGACCTCGGCCCGGCTGCCCGTCGCGGCGCTGCCGGAAGGGGCGGTACGGCCCGCCGCCGACGCCCCCGCGGCGCACCGCTTCCGGGGCGTCGTACTCGCGCACACCTTGTCGCGGCGGGGCCCGCCCGCGCGCCGTACCTCTCGCGCCACGGCCCCGGCAACGGCCCTCATCACCACCACTGTCCGACCTTAGGCAAGGCAGGCAGGCAGGTAGGCGGGCGGGCCCGGGGTCCGCTTTCCCATGCCCACGCCAACACCTAGGACAGTCATGGCCATTGACGACCCCGTACAGGGGCCCGAGACCGACGACCGGCCGGCCGCCCCGCCCGGCGAAGCCCCGGAGACCGCGACAGACGCCGAAACCGGCAACAGCGCCGGCACCCCCTCCGTCTGGAGTTCCCTGCGGCCCCTCGTGCTGCGGCTCCACTTCTACGCCGGCCTGCTCATCGCCCCGTTGCTGCTGATCGCCGCCACCAGCGGATTCCTCTACGCGCTCTCCTTCCAGGCGGAGAAGGTCCTCTACCGCCACGAGCTGCGGGTCCCGGTCGGCGACCGCACCCTTCCGCTCTCCGAACAGCTCGATGCCGCCCGCGCCGCCCGCCCGGACGGCACGGTCACCTCCGTACGCCTGCCGTCCGAGGACGGCGCGACCACCCAGGTCCTGATGAGCACGCCCGACGCCGAGGAGAGCAAGTCCCTCGCAGTCTTCGTGAATCCGTACACCGCGGAGGTACGGGGAGAGCTGACCAGTTACGGCAGTTCGGGCGCCCTCCCGCTGCGCACCTGGATATCCGAGCTGCACCGCCATCTGCACCTCGGCGAGCCGGGGCGCGTCTACAGCGAGCTCGCCGCCAGCTGGCTGTGGGTGGTGGCCCTCGGCGGCGTACTGCTCTGGCTCGCCCGCAAACGCACCTCGAAGCGCGCGCTGCTCACCCCCGAGCGCGGGGCCACGGGCCGGCGCAGAACGCTCTCCCTGCACGGGTCACTCGGACTGTGGGCCGTGACCGGGCTGGTGATGCTCTCCGCCACGGGGCTCACCTGGTCGAAGTACGCGGGCGAGCACATCGGTTCGGTCAAGGACCAGCTGGGCGGCGGCACTCCCGTCGTCTCCGCCGCGCTCGAAGGGGGCACCGGCGGAGCGGGCGGCGGCGGTCACGAGGGCCATGAGTCGATGCCCGGTATGGAGAACATGCCGGGGATGGAGGGCATGAGCGGTGGGGACGTCGGTATCGATCTGGCGGTCGTCGCCGCCCGTCAGGCCGGTCTCGACGGACCGGTCTCGGTGACCCTGCCGACGGAGGGCACCGGCTATGTGGTCGCGCAGACCGACACCCAGTTCCCGGTACGGCTCGACTCGGTCGCCATCGACCCCGCCAACGGCATGGTCATGGACGAACTGCGGTTCGCCGACTACCCGTTGCTCGCCCAGCTCACCCGCTTCGGCATCGACGCCCATATGGGCGTCTTCCTCGGGGTCGTCAACCAACTGGCACTCGCGGTGCTCGCCCTCTCGCTGATCCTGATCATCTGCTGGGGCTACCGGATGTGGTGGCTGCGCCGACCCACCAAGGACCGGAAGCTGAGCGCGGGCAGGGCCATACCGCGCGGTGCCTGGCGCAAGGTGCCCGTGACCGTGCTGCTGCCACTCGCGGCGGCCGTGGCGCTGATCGGCTGGTTCCTGCCGCTGCTGGGCATCAGCCTGCTGGTCTTCCTGGCGCTGGACGGCCTGCTCGCCCTGCGGGCCCGCGCTCGCGCCCGTACAGACGGTACGGCCCGTACGGCCCGTACCTGACGGGTTCGCGGGGAGCCCCTGCCGACCGCCGGCTCGGCGGGGCTCGGCGGGGCTCCCCGTATCGCTCCTGTCAGGGCGTGTACTTGTACCCGACCCGCCGTACCGTCTGGATGCTGTGGCGGTGGGCGGTCCCCAGCTTGCGGCGCAGCCGTGCCACATGGACATCGACGGTGCGCCCGTCGCCCACATGCCCGTAGCCCCAGACCGTGGTCACCAACTGGTCGCGGGTGTGCACCCGGTGGGGATGGGCCACCAGATGCGCGAGCAGTTCGAATTCGAGATACGTGAGGTCCAGCTGCTGTCCGTCCACGACGGCGGTCCGCTGGACGCTGTCGATCGACACGGGCCCGCTGTCGGCATCCAGGGACCCGGACCCGGAACCGGACCCGAAGGCCCCGGACCCGAAGGACCCGGTGGACCCGGGCCCGGCGCCGCTGCCCGCGGTCTCCGCGGTGGTGAGGGGCGGCGCCGAGGCCGCCGCCAGTACCGCCGCGTGCTGATCGGCCGGTACGAGGACGAGATAGCCGACCATCGGCGGATGTCCCGGCAGCGAGGGCAGGGTGTGCTGGGGCGCGGGCAGCCAGGTCGCGCCGGGCGGCAGGAAGTCCACGACCTGCCCTGCGGTCACCCCCGCCGGGAGCGCCGGGAGCGCCGGGAGAGTCGGGAGGGCCTGGCGGGTGACCGGGGCGGTCTCGTCGCGGTCGACGGCCCGGAGCCGGTGCCGGCCCGGCGCGGGCTGCTTCTGGTTCAGTGCGGCCGCGGTGGCGGTGGCGGACGCGGTGGCGCTCGCCGACGCGGACGCGGAGGAGAGGGGGCGGGGATTCGCCATGGGAGGTCAGCTCTTTCGCGCGGAGGAGTCGTCGAATCGACGGGACGGACGGGATGTACGTCATGCGCGTCGGCCGAAGGCCGGAAAGAAGGCTTTAGAGGGCCGACGCGTTCCACGCGCGGCAACACACCCGGTCGAAGTCGTGATGCTGCCGGGACGGCCAGAACGGCTCAAGGTCGGAGCGACCTGTCGCGGGGTGCTGGAAGCTGGCCATGCCTCCATTGAAGCAGATACCGGAAGGGCGCAGCAGGTCCCTTTCGGCTGTCGATACGGCGCGGTCCCGTGACAGCCGACACACCGCGCGGCGGGAAACGCGACGAGGGGGCGGCCCCCGTACGGCGGCCGCCCCCTCGGGGAGCGCGATGAGCTGAGTACGACCCGACGGGTCAGACCTGGCCGGCCTTCTCCAGCGCGGTGCAGCAGGTGTCGACGATCAGCCGCGTCACCACGTACGGGTCGACGTTGGCGTTCGGGCGGCGGTCCTCGATGTACCCCTTGCCCTCCTGCTCGACCTGCCACGGGATACGGACCGAGGCGCCGCGGTCGGAGACGCCGTAGCTGTACTCGTTCCACGGGGCGGTCTCGTGCAGCCCGGTCAGCCGGTCGTCGATGCCCGCGCCGTAGTTCTTGACGTGGTCGAGCGGCTTCGAGCCCTCGCCCAGCGACTCGCACGCGGTGATGATCGCGTCGTACCCCTCGCGCATCGCCTTGGTCGAGAAGTTGGTGTGCGCGCCCGCGCCGTTCCAGTCGCCCTTCACCGGCTTGGGGTCGAGCGTCGCGGAGACGTCGAAGTCCTCGGCGGTGCGGTAGAGCAGCCAGCGGGCGATCCACAGCTGGTCCGCCACCTCCAGCGGAGCCAGCGGGCCGACCTGGAACTCCCACTGTCCCGGCATGACCTCGGCGTTGATGCCGGAGATGCCAAGACCCGCCTTGAGGCAGTTGTCGAGGTGCGCCTCGACGATGTCACGGCCGAAGATCTCGTCCGCGCCGACACCGCAGTAGTAGCCGCCCTGAGCGGCCGGGAAGCCGCCCTCGGGGAAGCCCAGCGGACGGGCGCCCTTGAAGAAGGTGTACTCCTGCTCGATGCCGAAGACCGGCTCCTGGCCCGCGAACCTCTCCGCGACGTCGGTCAGCGCCGCACGCGTGTTGGACTCGTGCGGCGTCATGTCGATGTTCAGGACCTCGCACATGACGAGGACGTCGTCGCCACCCCGGATCGGGTCGGGGCAGGAGAAGACCGGCTTGAGCACCCGGTCGGAGGCGTGACCCTCGGCCTGGTTGGTGCTCGACCCGTCGAAGCCCCAGACGGGCAGCTCCGCGCCATCGTTGAGGATCTTCGTCTTCGAGCGCAGCTTGGCGGTCGGCTCGGTGCCGTCGATCCAGATGTACTCAGCCTTGAAGGTCACGGGCCTCATCCTTTGCGGGTGCAGCAGGTATGCCCCGAAGCTTCGCAATCTGTGATTTCCCGGTTGTTGCCCTGCTGTGAACCACGCGTTACTCAGGTTTCCTTTGTTTCAGCGGCTGTTGCGTCAGCTGGTCCGGTAGCTGTCGCGGTAGCGGGTCCGGCGGCGGGGCGGGAGGCGGCGCACGCGGTCGTGCGCGCGACCGCGTGCGCGTTGAGCAGCGCGTCGAATCCGGCGGCGCGGATCCGGCGTACCAGTTCGGCGTAGGTGGTGCCCAACGCCTCGGCCGTACGGTCGAGCCGCCACTCGTGGGCGGCCAGCCGGCTCAGCAGATGCCCCCGCCTGATCTGCGCGTCCGACAGCCGGAACGTTTTGAGATACGCCGTACGCCCCTTGTGGTCACTGATGAGTTCACCGATGTGCTGCTCCGTCTCCCGCTGCCCCGCGCCGGGCCGGTGGAACGGCGGCAGGAAGCGGTGCAGTTCGTACGGGCCCATGCGGTAGACCCGTTCGAAGGAGTAGGACGTGGCGAGGAGTTCACGGGCGAGCAGCGTCTCGTGCGCCTCGCTCCACGCCCGCTCCCGCTCCCGCGCCGCCGCCCGCAGATCGGCGAGTGTCTCCAGCCACCGGCCGTCGCGGATACGCGCCTCGAACTCCGGCACCGGGCCGCCGAAGAACGCGTACTGGTGCACCAGTTCCCCGTACATGTCCTGCAACAGGGTCGGGTGCAGAAGCCGGTAGTCGTCGGGGTGCGGCACGACGAAGGCCGCGGCGAGCGAATCCGCCGTGTACACCATGACCCCGCACTGCCCGGGATGGATCTCGAAGACGCGCAGCGCGTCCGCGAGCCCCCGGACAGTCAGCCCGAGATAAGCGTCCTCGGCGCGCGGCGACAGTCCCTGCCGTACCGCCTGCCGGGACCACTCGTCCCAGGCGATGGACGGCCCGCCGAAGTGCAGCGCGAGATAGCCCTCCATCGCCAGATGGAGCGGGAGGAACCGGCAGCGGGTGGCCGCCGCCGCACCGCTCTTCCGGCCTTTCGCGCGCTTCACCATCCGGTGGTGACGGCGTACGGGCACGGTCTCGGGGCGGCGGTCTTCCCGGGTGCCGCTGTCCCGGATGCCGCCGTCCCGGGTGCCGCTGTCCCGGGCACCGAGTTGGGTGCCGTACGCGGCTCCCTCACCGCCGTCGCCCGACCAGTCGGCGACGAATCCGTGCGGGATGTAGGAGACATAGCGGGTGCGCGGATCCACCTGGACCTCGCCGAAGGCTCCGTAGATCTCGGGCTGCAGCCGCAGACCGGGCATCGGCTCCTCGCGCACCAGGGGTACGAGACGGATACCGCCCCAGACCTGGGCGGGGCGCGTCGTCAGACCGGTGAGATCGAGCCGGGTCATCGTTGTCGTCCTTCCGGCGCGGCCGGGTCGGAATCGGTCGTGTCGGAATCAGCCGGGTCGGAATCGGCCGGGTCGGATTCGGCCGGGTCGGCAACCGTCTCGCCGGGGAAGCGGCAGAACGGATCGTCGTCCACGAAGCGCCGCACGCGCCCGTCGAGATACGCCCGCAGCTCCGCCAGTCCGGTACGGCCCTCCGCGAACTGCGCGACCTCCACCAGCGCCGGCAGATCCTCGGCGTCCCGTATCCCCGCCGTCGGAACGCTCGCGGCCAGCCGGCGTACGTCAAATCCGTCCGCGTCGTATACGGGGTTCAGATGAACCACATTCGTCCTCCCTTCCCGGTCGAGCCGGGTACGCCACACCCGAAGGACCTCGCCGGCCAGCCCCGGAGGTGCGTTGTCCCAGCCGTCCGAGACGATGACGAGCCGGTCGGGCGCATGCTCAAGCGCGTCGATGATCCGGGTGCCGAGCGGCGTCGGTCCCTGGGGGCGCACCAGCAGCGGATCGGTGCACCCCGAGGTCCAGAGCGCGGCGTACGCCCCCGGCGCCGCCAGCGCTTCCAGCAGGAAGTGGCAGGCCAGAGCGGTTCCGAGCGGACGACGGCGCTTCTCGTCCGAGCCGTACGAGGAGTAGCTGTCGTCCAGTACGGCGGCGACCCGCCCCCAGGTGTGCCGGTGCGGCCCGGCCACGCGCAGCGCCGCCGTACGCAGCGCGCGGGTCAGCTCGGCACGGCGGGCCACGCGCTCGTCCGGCGTCAGCGACAGGACGTAGAGCGCGAGCCGGGTCAGCGGCATGACGGTCAGATCGGTCCGGCGTACGGGGGCGGGGGCCGGGGCCGATGCCGGGGCCTCCGCGGCGCGCTCCGTCCGCAGTCGTTCCAGCCGGGTCATCCGGGGCCCGATCCGCTCAAGGAACGCGTCGCGGCCGATGCCGTGCTTGGCCGCGAACCCCTCGGCCACGGTGAGCGGCAGCTCGTACAGCGCGCCCTGCTCGAAGTGGGCGCGGCGGTACGCGTCGAGGAGGGGGTGGCCGTACCGCTCGCGGCGGCCCGGCGCGAAGAGGAAGTCGCCGATCTCGTCCGAAGAAGGCCCGGGCGCCGGACCGCCGACCGCCGGACCGCCGAGCGGCAGATGAAAGTGGCGCGCCGCCGACTTGAGCCCACCGCGGTACTTCACCGCGTCGTGCCCCAGATCCGGCCGGGCCGCCAGCCACTCGCGCAGGATCGCGCGCGTACGGCGGTTGCCGACCCCGGCGGCCCGCAGACCGCGGAACAGCCGGTAGACGCGCTGCGGCGGCAGCCTCGTCAGCCGGGCCGCGATCAGCCGCCCCTCCGCGCGCTTCTCCTCCCGGCTCGCCTCGCCCGGCGTCCGCAGCAACTGCTCGATGATCAGGGCGGCGTTGTGGTCGTTGATGTCGAGCGCGAGCGCGGCGGCGTACACCGGCCGGTAGTTGACGCGTACGTACTCGTGCAGAAAGCCGAGCGAGAGCTGTTGGGCGAGAGCGCCGGAGCGGAACTCACGCTGCCCGGTCGCCGTGACAGCCGCGTTCACGAAGAGCAGTACGTCCTCGGCCGCGATCAGGTCGGCGAAGGTCTCCGCCACGCTTCCCCCCTGCTTCCCTGCTTCCCCCTGCTTTCCACTGATGGATGCCGGCCGGGGAATGGAGGCGCGAACAGCGAAATCACTGCTTCAGAGGCAAGTCCCGGAAGTCGCGCCGGAGGCCCGCGGCCGGCCTGTGCAACGTAACACCGGCCCCTGCCCGCGCGGCCACCGGTTTTCGACACCGCGACGCATCGCGCTCTCCCCGTCCGCGACTCCGGCCGCGTCCCCGGCTCCGGGCGCGAGTACCGACACGGCACACTGGCCGTCATGAGCAAGCTACGCATCGGACTCCTTGGCACCGGCCCCTGGGCGGAGCGCACCCACGCCCCCGCCCTGGCCGCCCATCCCGGACTCGAACTCAGCGGCGTCTGGGGGCGGCGCCCCGAGGCCGCCGCGGCTCTCGCCGCCGCCCACGACAC
Source organism: Streptomyces sp. NPDC056835 (assembly GCF_042789485.1). Lineage (NCBI taxonomy): Bacteria > Bacillati > Actinomycetota > Actinomycetes > Kitasatosporales > Streptomycetaceae > Streptomyces > Streptomyces sp. NPDC056835. Next base: position 46,160 of record NZ_JBHUBB010000001.1, on the reverse strand, counting down.
CACGGCCCACTCGGGCGAGGTCGGCCTCGACGCGCTCTTCGCCGAGAGCGACGCCGTCGCGTTCGCCCTGCCGCCCGACATCCAGGCACCGCTCGCGGCGCGCGCCGCCGCGGCGGGCTGTCATCTCCTCATGGACAAACCGGTCGCGACGACCGTGGCGGGGGCCCGTGAGGTGGCGGACGCGGCCGCGGCCACCGGGGTCTCGTCCGTCGTCTTCTGCACCCTGCGCTTCGCGGCGGGCACCACGGGCTGGCTCGGTGAGCAGGCCGCGAAGGGCGGCTGGTTCTCCGCCCACGCGTACTGGCTCGGCGCCCTCTATTCACCGGGCGAGACCAGCCCGTACGCCGACTCCCCCTGGCGCCGCGAGAAGGGCGGCCTCTGGGACGTCGGCCCGCACGCGCTGTCCGCGCTGATCCCGGTGCTCGGCGAGGTGACCGACGTGACGGCGGTACGCACCGAGCCGGACCTCACCCACCTCGTGCTGCGGCATGTCTCCGGCGCGGCCAGCTCGGTGGCGCTGAGCCTGAGCGCACCGAAGGCGGGCGCGGGTACGGGGATCGAGCTCCGGGGCGAGCACGGTACGGCTGTGCTGCCGGAGGACTGGGGAGACCCGGTCACCTCGTTCGGGGCGGCGATCGATGCCCTGCTGGAGTCGGTTCGTACGGGTCAGCCGCACGCCTGCGACGTACGGTTCGGGCTCCGGCTGACGGAGATCCTGACGGAGGCGGAGCAGCAGATCAACGCCTGAGCGCGTAAGAGGCCGCGCGACGTCTAAGAGGCCGCGCGGCCTCCAAGCCCACAGTTCGACCGGAGGCCGGTCGGCCGGTCATTGAGGACCGGCCGGCCGGCCCCTTGCTTTGTCGCTCCGCGCGTCATGCGCACCGGCGACCGCGTCTGAATACCGTCAGCCGCCCGAATAAACCCTTACCCAAGCAAGATCATCGTATCGAGTTAATGTCAACGGCTCGTCGGGGCCAACTGGGCGCACCGGCCGTTACTGTTCCCAGAGATCTGGACGGATTCCGGGATATTTGCCCCTCTTTATTCCTCTTTCCCGGCGCCGCGCACGCACGTCCGCCACCGCCCGCCCTTACGAAGGAGCGCTCGCCCCATGACTGTTGACACCAGCCCGGAAGCACAGCTGGGGTCGCCCGGGCAGTCCAGCCTGAGCACGGCGGCTGCCCGCAACCTTGCCACCACGACCAAGTCCGCCCCGCAGATGCAGGGGATCACCTCTCGCTGGCTGCTGCGGACGCTCCCCTGGGTGGAGACCAAGGGCGGCACCTACCGGGTGAACCGTCGGCTCAGCTACACCGTCGGCGACGGGCGCGTGGAGTTCGTGCAGGACGGTGCCAGCGTCCGGGTGATCCCTCGCGAGCTCGGCGAACTGGCCCTGCTGAGGGGCTTCGAGGATGTCGAGGTGCTGACCACGATCGCCGACCGGTGCGTCCAGCGCGACTTCCGCGCCGGCGAAACCCTGGTCGAGCGCGGGGCGCCCGCCGAGCAGATCCATTTGATCGCCCACGGCCGCGTCAGTCAGACCTCCGTCGGCAAGTACGGTGACGAAGTCGCCGTCGCCGTACTCGCCGACGGCGACAGGTTCGGTGAGAACGCCCTGCTGGACGCGGACGCCCGGTGGGACTGCACCGTCACAGCCGAGACCGCCGGCACCCTGCTCACACTGTCCCGCGCCGACTTCGCCGCCGTGCTGTCCGTGGCACCGAGCCTCCAGGCACACATCCAGGGGTTCAGCTCACTTCCGCGCCAGCTGCAGAATCGTCACGGCGAGGCCGAGATCGCGCTGTCGGCCGGCCACACCGGCGAGGCCGAGCTGCCCGGCGCGTTCGTCGACTACGAGTTGAAACCGCGCGAGTACGAACTCTCCGTCGCGCAGACCATTCTGCGGGTCCACACGAGGGTCGCCGACCTCTACAACGGGCCGATGAACCAGACCGAGGAGCAGCTCAGGCTCACCATCGAGGCGCTGCGTGAGCGCCAGGAGTACGAGCTGATCAACAACCGGGAGTTCGGCCTGCTCCACAACGCGGACTTCAAGCAGCGCATCCAGACCCACTCAGGCCCGCCCACCCCGGACGACCTCGACGAACTGCTCTGCCGGCGCCGCGGCTCCAAGTTCTTCCTCGCCCACCCCAAGGCGATCGCGGCGATCGGGCGTGAGTTCAACCGTCGCGGTCTCTACCCGACCCACGTCGACCTGGGCGGACAGCAGGTCCCGGCCTGGCGCGGGGTCCCGATCCTCCCCTGCGGCAAGATCCCCATCACCAAGGAGAAGACCAGCTCGATCCTCGTCATGCGCACTGGCGAGGACAACCAAGGCGTCATCGGTCTGCGCCAGACGGGTCTGCCGGAGGAGTACGAACCGGGCCTGTCGGTGCGCTTCATGGGCATCGATGAAAAGTCGATCATCTCGTACCTCGTCAGCACCTACTACTCGGCCGCCATCCTTGTGCCCGACGCGCTGGGCGTGTTGGAGAACGTAGAGATCGCCAGAAGGAACGACTGACCCGCCCTGATCCGGGGGCCAAGGCCCGGCGGCCACGACAGTCAGGACCCTCCGGGCCGGTCGAACATGCCCGGGATCCGGGACACCCACCCCACCCACCAAGGAACCATGGATGCCCGACCCTGAGTTCTTTCCTCCGCAGTCGAGCCTGCCTGGAGCTGCCGGCCAGTTCGGGGCGTACGTACTCGCCGACGCCGCCGCCCGCGCCCGCGACATCGAAGCCGCCACCACCGGCCCGCCCCCCGTGGACGTCCCTGCCGCCGGGGCGCGGACACCGAACGCCGTCCTGGAACGGATCCTGCGTGGCCCCAGCGGCCTCGGCACGGCGAGCCTGCACCTGACCCGGTACGAGGAGCCGCCGACGCCCCCGGCACTGACATCGACTCCGGCGGAAGGCAACCCCGTCCCGGGCCTCTACCACCACCCGGTGCCGGAGCCCGACCCCGTGCGGGTGGAGGAGGTCAGCCGCAGGATCAAGGCCTGGGCGTTGGACGAGGTCGACCTGTACCCCGACGACTGGGAGGACCAGTTCGACGGCTTCTCCGTGGGGCGCTACATGGTCGCCTGCCATCCGGACGCCCCCACCGTCGACCACCTGATGCTCGCCACACGCCTGATGGTCGCCGAGAACGCGGTGGACGACTGCTACTGCGAGGACCACGGAGGCTCGCCCGTCGGCCTCGGTGAACGCCTTCTGCTGGCGCACACCGCCCTCGACCCCCTGCACACGACGAAGGAGTACCAGCCTCAGTGGGCGGAGTCGCTTCATTCGGACGCGCCCCGACGTGCCTACCGCTCCGCCATGGAGTACTTCCTCCAGAAGGCAAGCCCCTCGCAGGCCGACCGGTTCCGGCACGACATGGCCCGGCTGCACATGGGGTACCTCGCCGAGGCCGCCTGGGCCCAGCAGGACCATGTCCCCGAGGTGTGGGAATACCTGGCGATGCGCCAGTTCAACAACTTCCGTCCCTGCCCGACCATCACCGACACCGTCGGCGGCTACGAACTGCCGGCTGACCTGCACGCCCAGCCCGCCACGCAGCGGGTCATCGCGCTCGCCGGGAACGCCACCACCATCGTGAACGACCTGTACTCGTACACCAAGGAACTCGCCTCCCCCGGACGGCATCTGAACCTGCCGGTGGTGGTCGCCGAACGCGAGAACCTTTCCGACCGCGAGGCCTACCTGAAGGCGGTCGAGGTCCACAACGACCTCATGCGTGACTTCGAGGCCGAAGCCGAGGCCCTGGCCGCCGCCTGCCCCGTTCCGAGCGTGCGGCGCTTTCTGCGCGGGGTGGCCGCGTGGGTCGACGGCAACCACTACTGGCACCAGACCAATACCTACCGCTACAGCCTGCCCGACTTCTGGTAAGAAGAATGGATTCATCAGTGACCAACGCCGAGCTCACCACCACCACTGTCGCCGCCCGGACCGGCATCAGCACCTCCGTGTTCATCCCCTCTCCGGCGACGCCCTACCAGGGGGACATCGCCCGCTACTGGGACCACGAGGCGAGGCCGGTGAACCTGCGTCTCGGCGATGTCGACGGTCTTTACCACCACCACTACGGCATCGGCGACGTCGACCATGCCGCCCTGGGCGACGTCGAGGACAGCGCCTACGAGAAGAAGCTGATCGCCGAGCTCCACCGCCTGGAGTCGGCACAGGCCGAACTCCTCCTGGACCACCTCGGCCCCATCGAGCGTGACGACACCCTCGTGGACGCCGGGTGCGGCCGCGGCGGTTCGATGGTCATGGCCCACCAGCGCTTCGGGTGCAAGGTCGAGGGCGTCACACTGTCGGCCAAACAGGCAGAGTTCGCCAACCGGCGTGCCGGCGAGCTCGGCATCGAGGACCACGTTCGCGCCCGCGTCTGCAACATGCTCGGTACGCCCTTCGAGACCGGGCAGGCCGCGGCCTCCTGGAACAACGAGTCCAGTATGTACGTCGACCTGGGCGACCTCTTCGCCGAGCACTCCCGCGTCCTCGCGGTCGGCGGTCGCTACGTGACCATCACCGGCTGCTGGAACCCGCGTTACGGCCAGCCCTCGAAGTGGGTGTCCCAGATCAACGCGCACTTCGAGTGCAACATCCACTCCCGCCGGGAGTACCTGCGCGCCATGGCCGACAACCGGCTCGTGCCGCAGGCCGTTGTCGACCTCACTCCCGCGACCCTGCCCTACTGGGAGCTGCGGGCCACGTCCTCACTGGTCACGGGCATCGAGGAAGCGTTCATCAACTCCTACAAGGACGGCTCCTTCCAGTACCTCCTGATCGCGGCCGACCGCGTCTAGTCTCCTGAGCCGGAGGTCGCGGGGTACCCGTCAAATAGCCTCTGGCCAGGGGCGATTGTCAGTGGGGCGCGGTAAAATGGAGGTAGTTCGTGAGGGAACAACCACCGCGCCGGGAGGTCGCCGATGGCCGTTGCCACCATGCCGACGAAACCCTTCGAGAGTCAGCCAACCCTCAAGCGCAAGCCACTGCCCGCGGGCCGGCCCCGTGAGTGGTACGAGACCCATAACCGCCGGCTCAAGGCCATGCGCCTCGCCATCGCCCTGCTCGACTCGGGCGTGTACCACCCGGCGAACGCGAACAACGGCAGGATACGGAGGACGGCGGCCCGGATCGGGATCCACCCGCCGTCGGACACCACCTGCCGCATGGTGCGAGCCCTGATCGGTTAGAACGGTCAGCACCTGCCCAACCGCGAGGTCCGGGCCGGGCGTTGTGCCCCGCTCGGCTTCCCTCCCACCTCTGGGAGAGGAGCCGAGCGGGGCATCGTCGGTCCCGCTCGGTTACCGCGGCCTGATCGAGGTCATGAGGGCGCGATCGCGTGCAGTCGCCCCTGGCGCAGCGCGAAGCGCGGCAAGGAGACCCCGAACACCTCCGAGATGGCGTCGAGACTCTCGTACTCGTCATCGGGATCCAGGGCCCAACTGCCCTCCGAGCCCTCGTCGGAGTCCCTGTCGGAGTCCCCGTCGAAGTTCCCGTCGGAGTCCTCGTCCCAGCCGGGACCCGCGTCCGGGAAGAGATGCCCGGGGTCGAGCGCGTCGAGAATCACCCCCCACTCCTCGGTCTCTCCGTCGCGCACGGTGAATCCGTACACGCGCTCCCCGTCCTCCGCGTAGGAGAAGTGGAAGATTCCGGGGAGCGCCGCGGACCGGCCACCGCGCTCGCACCACACCGTCACCGACTTCGTGCCCCGCGAGACCGCCTCACTCGGCGGCTCCGTACTATTCCGCCCGCTCTCGAACGCGAAACTCCACTTCCCCGAGTCCGCTCCCCAGACGCCGCATGATCCGATCCGTATGGCCTGCCCCGCCTCCGACTCGTCGCACGGCGCCAACAGCGGCCCCTGGCCGATCCGGTCGGCCAGCTCCTGCGGCGAGACATCGTGGACGAGGACGAAGCGATAGGCATCCGGCGCCGGTGGCCGGGTGTCCTCGGCGAGCCAGCCGAGCCCGTCCAGCCTCGCCCGGGGAGCCGGCACATCACCGTCGTCCGCCGCGCCCTGCCCGCCGGCCCGGGGAGTCTCCAGGAGGTACCGCCCGCGCTCCGCGGTGATCACCGGCCCGAGGAGGGGGTCGGCGAGCAGCCCGACGGGAGCCAAGTGCTCCTCGCCGTACGGCTCCCAGCCGGCCACGGCCGCCGCCAGCGTGCGCCACGCGCCGTCCGTATCGCCCCATCGCGCCTGTTCACGCGCCGAGAAGACCGCGTCGCCGAAGGGCCCGGGAGCCTCGTACCTGAACGTACGCTCATCGATCTCCCGCAGCAGGGCCAGCGCCTGCTTCCGGTCGTCCCCGCCGTGATCACGCCCGTCGGGGGACCGGAGGAACTTCGCCTCGTCATGGCCCACCCGTAGGTGCTCAAGCGCGGCCAGCGGCAGAAGCTCGCGCGCGTACAACGGATCGTCCATCCGTCCGACGACACGGAGATCCGTCGATTCGCCGACGATGCCGCCGCCCCCGCTGCCCGGACGGTCATCACCCCAGCCGCCTCCGCTGCCCGCACGGTCGACGCCCCCGCGCCCCCCACCACTCAGCATCGCCTCCATCTGGACCCGCAGCCCACGGGCGCGGGGCCGGCCGCACTCGTCCGCCTCGGTGAGCAGTTCGAGCGCTCCGTCGATGTCCGCACCGTCCAGACAGGCCAACCGCGCCTCTTCGACATCGGCGTCGAGTTCGCGCGTCGTCTCGTTCACGAACCCCGGACCGTCACTCTGAGCGCGGTGGAACTCACGGAACAGGGCCTGCATGAGATCCATGAACGATCCGTGGCGCTCGGGCCGTTCGCCGCCCGCCCCGCCCCGGTGGAGATAGGCGGCCCACTCCCCATTGGCGTCCGGATCGCCGGGGTCGAGCAGGACCTCGACCGTGTCGGGGGCGGCGGACAACCGCAGCGCCCTGCCCCACATACCGGCCCTCAGCACCTCCTCCTCGGAGGCATGCTCGTCCAGCGCGCCCTCATCGACCGCCTGAAGGCCGTCGGGGTCCCCGTACCAGTGGACGCCCTCCGCCGCGCCCACCCGGCTCACGGCCGTCCCCGCCGGCCGCCACCCGTCGGTGGTCGCCAGAAACGACCGGAAGGTGGGCGGCAGCGTCACCCCCAACCGCGCCTCCAGCTCGGTGATCCGGTCCTCCCCCGCGGCAGGGAACCCCAGCCACCGGTCCCGGAGGACCGTCTCGTCCACGTCTCCGCGCCCCCGCACGCCGGGCGAGTCGAGCCAGTCCGCACTCCACCGCTCAAGGAAAGGGCGCCAGTTGTAGGTCTTCATGCCGTCATGGTGCCAGCGCCCACTGACAACGGACACCCGCCTCCACCCGGACATGGAGCACACCCGGCACACCCTCCCTCTTTGCCGAACCAGCAAAGAGGTTTGTCGAAGGGCGGAGTGCGGGCGGACCATCTCCAGTGAACGGAGGTAATAGTGCGCATGAGTGATCAAACAAGACAGAACGGGACCATCGCCCCTCGGGTCGGGGAGCGCCGCCATGACGTCGTGGTCGTGGGCGGGGGAGCCGCCGGGCTGAGCGGGGCGCTGGCCCTGGCGCGGGCACGGCGGTCGGTACTGGTGATCGACGGGGGCCGGCCGCGCAACGCCCCGGCGTCCCACGTCCACAACTTTCTGACGCGTGACGGCACACCCCCTTCGGAGCTGCTGGCCGCGGGCCGTGCGGAGGTGACCGGTTACGGCGGCGAGATCATGGCGGGCGACGCCGTGGCGGCCGAGCGTCTGGACACCGGCGGCTTCCGTGTCGCTCTGGCGGACGGGACCACGGTCCTGGCGCGACGGCTGCTGGTGACCACCGGGCTGGTGGACGAACTGCCTCCGGTGCCCGGCGTGGCCGAGCGGTGGGGACGCGAGGTGCTTCACTGCCCGTACTGCCACGGCTGGGAGGTACGCGACCAGCCGATCGGCGTCCTCGCGACCGGGCGGCTCGCCGCGCACCAGGCACTGATGTGGCGGCAGTGGAGCAGCGAGGTGACGTTGTTCCGGCACACCGCGCCCGACCCGGGCGAGGAGGAGTACGAGCAGCTCGCCGCCCGTGACATCGCGGTGGTGGACGGCGAGGTGACCGGTCTGGAGGTGACGGACGACCGGCTCACCGGCGTCACCCTGGCCGGCGGACGGACGGTCCCCGTCCGCGCTCTGGTGGTCGCGCCGCGCTTCACCGCCCGTGCGGACCTGCTCACGAGTCTGGGCCTGGCCCCCGTCGAGCTGGCGAGGGACGGCGAGTTGATCGGTACGTACATCGCCTCCGACCCGGTCGGCGCGACGGCCGTGCCGGGGGTGTGGGTGGCCGGCAATGTCACCGATCTGATGGGGCAGGTCCTCGGAGCCGCCGCCACGGGCGTACGCGCCGCCGGGGCGGTCAACGCCGACCTGATCGCCGAGGACACGCGCCGGGCCGTCGCCGCCCGCCGCGATCCCTTCTCCCCGAGGCGGGAGCGGGAGGCCGCGGAGCACCGCGTGCTCGGTGGCTCCGGGCACGGGCTGTGACCCCGTACGGGCACGGGCTGTGACCCCGTACGGGGAAGACCATCACCGACCGGATCGCCCGCGGGCGTCCCCATCCGCACCCGCGAGCGTTCCGATACGAAGGAGAACACACCGATGACGCACGTAAGCATCTCGGACGAGGCGTTCTGGGACACCCGCTACGGCGAGAACGACCGCGTCTGGAGCGGAAACCCCAACACCGTACTGGTACGGGAAGCCACCGCCCTGGAACCGGGCAGCGCCCTGGACCTCGGCTGCGGCGAGGGAGCCGACGCGATCTGGCTCGCCCGGCGCGGCTGGCGAGTCACCGCCACCGACATCTCCCAGGTCGCCCTGGACCGCGCGGTCCGGCACGCGGCGGCGGCCGGGGTCGGCGACCGTATCGACTGGCGGCGACACGACCTCGCCACCTCCTTCCCCGCCGGAACCTTCGACCTCGTCTCCGCCCACTTCCTCTACTTCCGCGGTGACACGTCCCGGGAGGAGGTCCTGCGGACCGCGGCCTCGGCCACCGCCCCCGGCGGTGTGCTCCTGATCGCCGGGCACGCGGGATTCCCCTCCTGGGAGCAGAACCCCGACCCCGCCGTGTACTTCCCCAAGCCGGACGAGGTCCTGGAATCCCTCCAACTCCCGGACGGCCAGTGGGAGGTACTTCTGAGCGAGGAACACGAACGGACCCAGACCGCCCCCGACGGCCGGCCGGCCACCCGCACGGACAACGCGGTCAAGGTCCGGCGCCTCAGCGGCGATCGCTGAGAAACCAGGACCGACGCGGCGGGCCGGGAGCAGGAGGTGGTCCACTGGCTTTGACGACGTACACCTCTCCTGCTGGGGGGTGAGGGGGTCAGCAGCCGCCGGACGGCGCCGGGGCACCGATCCGGAGTGTGGTGGGGGCGGCGCAGCAACCTCCGCCGTTGCCGTCCGCCGCGGACGTGTCGGGTTCGTCGAAGAGCCCCGCGCCGCCGCATACGCCGCTCTCCGGCAGGGTCAGTTCGACGCGTGCGGCGGCCTCCTGGTCCCCGGCGAGGGCGGCGGCGATGGAACGGACCTGCTCGTAACCGGTCATGGCCAGGAACGTCGGGGCCCGGCCGTAGGACTTCATGCCGACCAGATAGACGTCCGGCTCCGGGTGCGACAGCTCCTTGGCGCCGTGGGGGTAGACGGTGCCGCAGGAGTGGACGTTCGGGTCGATCAGCGGGGCGAGCTCGACCGGTGCCTGAAGCCGCTCGTCCAGGCCGAGGCGCAGCTCTTCGAGGAAGGTCAGGTCGGGGCGGAAGCCGGTCAGGACGATGACCTCGTCGACCGGGTCGAGGCGGCGGCCGTCCTCGGCGGTCAGGACAAGCTGCTCGTCGTCGTTCTCGACCTTCGTCGTACGGAACCCGGTGACCGCGTCGGCGTATCCGTTGTCCACGGCCGCCTTGGCGGCCAGCCCCAGCGCGCCGCGCGCGGGCAGTTGGTCGGCCTCACCGCCGCCGAAGGTGGAGCCGCTGACGCCGCGGCGCAGAATCCATACCGCGTGCGTGCCGGGGGCCTCCTTGGCGAGGTCGGCCAAGGAGGCCAGGGCGGTGAAGGCGGACGCGCCGGAGCCGATGACGGCGGTACGCCTGCCCGCGTACCGGGCCCGTACGGCTGGGGACTTGAGGTCGGGGACGCGGTAGGAGATCCGGTCGGCCGCCGTGCGCTCGCCGAGCGCGGGCAGTCCGTCGCCGCCGATGGGGCCGGGGGTGGACCAGGTGCCGGAGGCGTCGATGACGGCGCGCGCGGTGATCCGCTCCTCGGTGCCGTCCGTGTGGACGATGTGGACGGTGAAGGGCTGCCGCTCGCGGTCGGCGTCCACGACGCGGTCGCGGCCGAGGCGGGATACGCCGGTGACGCGGGCGCCGAAGCGGACCCTGGTGCCGAGGGCGTCGGCGAGCGGCTGGAGATAGAGGGCGGCCCAGTCACCGCCGGTCGGGTACGTGGCGCCGTCGGGCGCGGTCCAGCCGGTGGGGGAGAGAAGCTTCTCGGCGGCCGGGTCGACCACCTCGGCCCAGGCGGAGAAGAGGCGGACGTGGCTCCACTCGCGTACGGCGCTGCCCGCACCGTCCCCGGCCTCCAGGACCAGCGGCTCGACGCCGCGTGCGACCAGGTGGGCGGCGGCGGCCAGGCCGATCGGGCCTGCTCCGATCACCACGGTGGGCAGGCCGGTGGCGGGCGCCTCGGTCATCGGCACAGTCACGGCGACTCCCTCTTGTTTCGATGTTTGTCGATGGCTTACGGCGTCAGGGTTCCAGCTGTTTCGATGACTGTCAACATAGACATTCGTCGAAGCAAGGGGATTTGCCGTGGAGCGCGCCGACGTCGCGGCGCGGCTGATTCGATGTGTGTCAACATAGACGTATGTCGAATACGAGAGTGCTGCCGCTCGTCGAGCCGGACGTGGCGCCATGCTGCCCGCCGTTGTCCGAGCGGGCGCTCACGGCCGAGGAAGCGGTGCGTACCGCCGCGATGTTCAAGGCGCTCGGCGACCCCGTACGGCTGCGGCTGTTCTCGCTGGTCGCCTCGCACGAGGGCGGCGAGGCGTGCGTCTGCGACATCTCGGACGTCGGGGTGTCCCAGCCGACCGTCTCCCATCACCTGAAGAAGCTCCGCGAGGCGGGCCTGCTCACCTCGGAGCGGCGCGGGACCTGGGTGTACTACCGCGTCGCGCCGTCCGTCCTGGCGGCGATGGGCCAGCTGCTGAAACAGCCCGCGGCGTGAGTACCGCCGTCGGTGTTCAGCCGCGGCCGTGGTGGCTCTGTTCCGCGGCCGTGGTGGCTCTGTTCACGGAGCGGGCAGGACCCTGACCCGCGTGTGAGAATTGGTACTGGATCGCGGTGAGGCCCGCCCGTCGCCGCACGGTGGGAGCGGGCGCAGCGCCTGCCGCCACGTCCCGCTGATCCCATCGACACGCTGGGAGGCTCCCCGTGAGCGAACGTCTCAACGCGTGGCCGACGCTGGTCCATGAGGACCTGGCGCCCATGGTCGACTACGTGAACCGGGTGGTACAGGTCGCGGGCAAGTACACCCTCGACGAGCCCTTCGAAGTCGGCTGGGGAAACATCGTTCTCGATGTCACCCCCCGGGGGCTCAGTACGCCAACCCTTCGGCAGCGAGGCGTGACCTTCGCGGTGCACTACGACTTGCTCGACGGTGGCGTGGTCATCGAGGCCGACAACGGCTCGCGGACGGTGCCGTTGTCCAAGGGATCGGTCGCCACGTTCTACGCGTCGTTCTGCGACGCGGCGGAAGAGCTCGGCATCCACCGACCGCGCACCTCGTTGATCTGTGAGATTCCGGATGCCCCGCCGCGCTTCGAGGACGATCAGGTCGAACGCACCTGGGACGGCCATGCGGCCCGGCTGATCTGGACAGCGCTGAACCTTGCCGCTGACGGGCTTGAGGCGTGGCAGGCCCCCTTCCTGGGGCACCGCCCCCGAGTCGGTGTGATGTGGGGCGGCTTCGACCTGTCAGCCACGCGTTTCCGGGCGCAGCCCACCGTGCCGCCGCCCCACCAGCCGCCGTTCATGCAGAACGCCCAGCTCGACGCGTACGTGTCGGTGGGATTCTCCTTCGGGGACGCCAAGGCGCCGAACGTCGGCATGTACGCGTACATCTGGCCCCAGCCGGACGGTCTCGGAGGCCGGTCCTGGGGTGTTGAGGGCGCCGCCTGGCATCCCGACGCCGGTCTGGTTCGTCTGCCGTGGGCCGTGCTCAGGGAGACAGCGGACCCGCACCAGGCCATCGTGGCGTTCGGTGACGCCGTCTACGATGCCGCCGTCGAGACGGCGGGCTGGCCGTCCGACCTGGTCGGACCCCGTGTCGAGGGCTGGTACATGAGCAGGACACCGCCCGAGCTCGTCCAGCACCAGCACGGCTGACTCGGGCACGGATGCCCTATCCCGGCCCGGGTCGGCCCGGCCCGGCCCGGCCCGGGATACCCCCGGCCCGGGCGCGCGCCGTGCGTCAGTACTGTCGCGCGGGGGTGGTGAGGGCCGTGGCGGCGAATCTCTTTCGCCAGGCGAGCGATACGTAGACGAGCCCGATCAGTACGGGTACCTCGATGAGCGGGCCGACGACTCCGGAGAGTGCCTGGCCGCTGGTGACGCCGAAGGTGGCGATGGCGACCGCGATGGCGAGTTCGAAGTTATTGCCGGCCGCGGTGAACGCCAGCGTGGCGGTGCGGTCGTAGGCGAGCCCGAGCGTCTTGCCGAGCAGGAAGGATCCCGCCCACATGACGGCGAAGTAGACCAGGAGCGGGAGTGCGATGCGGGCGACGTCGAGCGGCCGCGAGGTGATCGTCCTCCCCTGGAGCGCGAAGAGGATGACGATGGTGAAGAGCAGACCGTAGAGGGCCCAGGGGCCGATCTTCGGCAGGAACGTCGCCTCGTAGCCTTCGCGGCCCATCTTCTTCTCGCCGATACGGCGGGTGAGGAAGCCGGCCAGCAAGGGGACGCCGAGGAAGACGACCACGTTCAGAGCGATCTTTCCCATCGAGATGTCCAGGCTCTGACCGCCGCCCAGGCCCAGCCAGTTGGGCAGCAGGTCGAGGTAGAGCCAGCCCAGCAGGCCGAACGCGATGACCTGGAACACGGAGTTGAGGGCGACGAGGACGGCGGCGGCTTCGCGGTCGCCGCGGGCCAGGTCGTTCCAGATGATGACCATCGCGATGCAGCGGGCGAGGCCGACGATGATCAGGCCGGTGCGGTACTCCGGCAGGTCGGGGAGGAAGATCCAGGCCAGCGCGAACATCACGGCCGGGCCGACGATCCAGTTGATGACCAGCGAGGACACCATCAGCTTGCGGTCGCCGGTGACCGCGTCGAGCTTGTCGTAACGGACCTTGGCCAGGACCGGATACATCATGATCAGCAGGCCCACGGCGATCGGCAGGGAGATGCCGCCGATCTCCACCTTGGCGAGAGCGTCGTTCAGCCCCGGGATCAGCCGGCCCAGGCCCAGGCCGAGACCCATGGCGAGGAGGATCCACACGGCCAGGAAGCGGTCGAGGGTCGAGAGCTTCGCGACGACCGAGTCGTCTCCCGTCCCGGTGGGGGCGGTGGGGGCGGTGGGGGCGGTGGGGGCGGCGGGGGCGGTGGTGTTCGGTTGGGTGCTGGTCACGGACAGGCCCTCTTCGTGCCGGCCGCTCGGGTGGCACGGGCGGCCGTGGCCAGATCGGTGAAGGAACCTGCCACGGCTTCGATGACGTCCGGTCGGAGCTTGTAGTACGTGAAGCGTCCGCACGGTTCCGTCTCCACCACCCTGGCTTCGCGCAGCACGCGCAGGTGGTTGGAGAGGTTGGTCTGCTTGGCACCGGTCTCCTCGACCAGGTGCGTGGTGCAAAGGGTCTCGTGGGCGAGCAGGGTCACGATCCGGAGCCTGAGCGGGTCTGCCAGCACCCGGATCAGGTCAGTGTCGACTGACGTCATCATGGGCTGATACTCTCACATCGGTGGTGGCTGATGCCATCTGGTGCTGATGTCATGTGCGCCTGACCTCGTCGCGAGACATGCGAGACAAGAGAGACCGCCTGATGTCCGACAAGCCTTCTGTGCTGTTCGTCTGTGTCCACAACGCCGGCCGTTCCCAGATGGCAGCCGCCTGGCTGACCCACCTCGCCGGAGATCGCGTCGAGGTCCGCTCGGCGGGCTCCAACCCCGGCGACGCGGTCAACCCGGCCGCGATCGCGGCGATGGCGGAGGTGGGTATCGACATCTCCGCCGAGACCCCCAAGATCCTCACCGTGGACGCCGTCAAGGAGTCCGACGTCTGTATCACCATGGGCTGCGGCGACACCTGCCCGGTCTTCCCGGGCAAGCGTTACCTGAACTGGACGCTGGACGACCCGGCGGGCCGGGGCGTCGAGGCCGTACGCCCGATCCGCGACGAGATCAAGAAGCGCGTCGAGGGACTGATCGCCGAGATCGCGCCGGAGACCATGGCTTGAGCGAGGTCCGGCCGCACGGCCGCGCTTTGCGCGGCCCGTGCCGATCTCACGTGGGGATGGGCTTGGTCCGTGTGCAGTTCTTCCACTCCATCCAGGGGCGGGCGCCGCCGCTCTGCGGGCCGGTGGCGTAGGTCGGGTCGCCGGTGATCGTCTGCGTCTTCTGCTCATGGGTGATGTCGATGCCGAAGAGTTTGAAGCCGAGGGTGAGCTGTCCGGCGGAGATGCCGAAGCCGATGCCGAGTGAGGCGTTCCACCAGTCGGTGTTGGCGTTGTAGTCGAGGCGGGTGAGTTTGCCCTTGTCGTGCAGGAGGCGTTCGATGGGGCCCGCGTCGTCGTCCAGTGCTTCGGCGGCGTCGGAGGGGGTGGGCAGTGGGTTGCTTGCGGGGGTGTCGCCGCGTCCGCGCAGCCAGTCCTCGACGGCGGTGCTGTCGGCGTCGTTGTCGAGGGTGACCTCGGCGGACTCGGTGTGGATCTGTGAGTTGATGGTTCCGCCGCCGCCGCCGATGTCGATGGTCACGGGGCCGGCGTTGGCTCCCGCGCCGGTCTGGATGCCGGGTCCGTCGCCGGATTCCTGGCTGGTGGTGATCGTCAGTTTCTGCGGGCGGTGTGGTTTGCCGTCCTTCTCCTCCTGGTCGTAGGCGGCGGCGTCGTAGGTGACCGCGACCTGCTGCATCCTGCTGCCCTTGGCCTGTGCGACGCCGCCGGCCGTGCCGCTGACGGAGAAGGTGTAGACGAATGTGATCTTGCCGGCGTCCGGGCCGGTCTTGGCGCGCATGACGACCACGTCCTCGGTCATCGAGCCGGACAGCCCTTCGAAGGAGATGCTGCCGAGGTCCTTGGGGCCGTCGGCGCCCTTGCCGTCCTTACCGCCCTTGGTGTCCTTGCCGCTCTTGCCGTTGCTCTTGAAGGACTTGCCGAAGCTCACTCCACCGGATGCCTCGGTGGAGGTCTTGGTGATGTCGACGTCCGGCGCCAACTCCGGGGCGAGATCGGGTTTCTTGGCGGCCGCGTCCCCTTGGCAGGCTGCCATCGCCGCCCCGGGGTTGTAGCCGCTCTGGTATTTGCAACCGTCGTTCGCCTTGAGGTACGCGGCGAACTGCTGTGCGTCCTCCAGGTTGGCCGCCAGATCCGCCTGGGGATCGCCGGTCTTGTTCCCGTTGAACAGCCACTGCCCGCCGTTACCGCTGCCCGCCATATAGCTGCCGCTCAGCGAAGCGCTGCCGCCCCAGTCCTTCAGTCCCGGAATCCCCGCGGAGATGCTGGCCGTTACCCCGCCCCCGGTCTCATTCACCCGCTCCAGAGTGACGGTTCCGTCGGACCACTGCTGGAGTTTGACCGTCTCCGAGGCGCTGATCTTGATGAAGGCCACCTGGATGACGACGGTGTCCTTGGTCTGGTCCTGGGACAGGAGACACTTCGCGGGCTCGAAGGGGTCGCCGTTGGGTACGAAGGGATCGCCGGGACCCCCGCCTCCGTCACCCCCTCCGTCGCCCCCGTCACTGTCGTCGCCCGCGTAGTCGCCCGTGGAGCACGCCTCGGCGCCGCTGAGCGGGTGGAGTATTCGGCACACCGCGCTCTTCAGCCCGGTCGCCTCGTCGGCGGGCACGCTCAGACCGACGATCGCCGCCACGACCAGTGAGACGACACCGACCATCGCGGCGTACTCGGCACCGCTCTGACCTCTGTCCCCAAGCCCACCAAGCCGCCGGCCACTTCGCGCTCCGTCATGCTCATGCCATATCTGAAACCTGCCGGAGCCCTTCATCTGCTCTCCTCGCCGACGTCACCACCCGTTCCCCCAAGCGACAGCAGCCTAAGGGTGAGCCCGGGCCCAAACGCAGGGCCCGCGGACCCAATCGAGGGCCCAGCGGCCAACGGCCCTGCCCGGCCCGGTAGCTGACATCCTCGGCAGCTCCGCTGAACGCGGGCAGTTCCTGGTGGGGGCATCGGGAATCAGGGAGAGGACTCCGGGGCCGATCACGTGCGCAGTTGTTGCCACCACCAGGCGATCGAGGGGTGGGGCAGGGGTTCGGTGCTGGGGTCGCTGGGGTGGTCGGTGAGTGTCAGGGGAATGGGGGCGGGATTCGGCGGGGGGAGCTGGGTACGCGGGGTCACGACGGTGTAGCGGGGGGAGTGCGAGCCCCAGTCGAGGTTGGACCGGATCGCGTGGGCGAGGTCCGCGACGTAGGCCCTTCCGGGGGCGCTCAGCTTGGGGTCCTCCTGCTCGCGCAGCCGCAGGAACAGTGTCGTCAGGCGGTCTCGCAGGGCCACGGCTTGGTGGACGGCCTGTTCGGGCGGGCAGTTGTTCAGGCGGGCGAGCAGCATTACGATGTTGCGGGTGGTTCCGTCGATGAGCAGTTCGCGGTTGTAGGAGAGCAGATCGTGGAACCATTTGCGGTGGGCCTCGACGAACCGGGAGAGCTGGGTCGGGGTGGCGACGGCCTGTACCGAGGCCATCAGTGACCGCAGCGCGGCGACCGGGCCGGTCTGACCCTCCGTCGGCTCGGTGGCGGGGGACTCCATGACGCGGAGCAGGTGGCTGGTGAGGCCGATCGCAGACGGGCCGTCGTCTCTTTGCCAGGACGCACGGACAGCCGTCGAGGCGGCGGGACGGCACAGTGCTGTGGTGGCGGCGGGCCGCAGGGCGCTGCCGTCCAGTGCTCGTTGGGCGGCGTGGAGCCGGTCGGTGATCATCTGTTCGACGGCGGCCGCCGCCCCCGTGGCGATCAGTACCGCTCGCAGCGTGTCCGCCGCGGCCTGGTCGAGGGAGGGGGCGCCCAGGAGGCCTTTCAGAGTGCGCCGCTGGGCAGGGGTCGCCCGGTCGAGGGCGGTGGCGACCAGCACGGTGTGCTTGCCCTCGCGCAGGTCGTCCAGGGTGGACTTGCCGCTCTGCTCGGGGTTGCCGTAGACGCCGAGGAGGTCGTCGCGCAGCGGGAACGCTTCACCGAGCGGGATCGCGTAGGCGGACAGGGACCGCAGTTGGGTGGGGTCGGCGTCGGCCGGGGCCGCGCCCAGATGCAGGGGACGCTCGATGGTGTACTTGGCCGTCTTGTAGCGGATGATGCGCCACGCCGTGTCCACGTCGGCCGTCGGATCTCCTGTCGCGGTCAGGTCCAGGTACTGGCCGGTCAGGGTTTCGGTGCGTAGCGCGTTCAGCAGCTTCCAGGTCCGGTGGAGCCGGGTGTCGTTGGTGTGCAGGAGTTCGTAGGACCAGCCGAGGGCGAGGTCGCCCAGCAGGATCGCGGTGTTCACCCCGAGGGCGTCGGCGTCCGGGTGGTGTGCGTGGTGGGCGGCCAGGGCGCGGTGGGCGGTGGGCCGGCCGCGACGGGTGTCGGACTTGTCCATGATGTCGTCGTGGATGAGGGCGAAGGCGTGGAACAGCTCCAGGGAGGCGGCCACCCGCCAGACCGCGGGCGGCGGCGCCCGGTCGGTGATCGACGCCCAGCCGGTGACGCACAGGAGGGGGTGGATGCTCTCCACCCGCCCCGACTTCGTGCCCCCTGCGATGATCGCGGAGTTCGAACAGCTCCATGACCAGGTCACCCCGGTGCCGTTCCACGTGTTCGAGCCCGTCCTGGCCCAGGACTTCGGCGCCCGCTGGCCGCGCCTGTTCCGCGAGATCGACACCGGTACGCCGCTCGGGGCGGCGTCGCTGGCCCAGGTCTACCGCGCCGTTCTGCCCAACGGCACACCGGCCGCGGTGAAGATCCAGCGCCCCGGCGTGGAGACGGTCATGGCCCAGGACATGGCCGTCCTGCGGCGGGCGGCCCGCATGATCGCCCGGGCCGCACCCCGGTTCACCACGGTGATCGACCTGCCGGCCATGCTCGGTGTGCTCTTCGACGCCATGGAGGGCGAGAGCGACTTCCGCAAGGAGGCCGCCAACATGCGCACAGCCCGCCGCCTGACCGAGGACTTCAAGCACCTGACCGTTCCCGAGATCCTGCTCGACCCCACCCGGCGGGTCCTGGTGCAGTCCCTCGCCCCCGGCACATCGATCCGGGACGCCGGTCCCGAGACGTTCACGACCGACGAGCGCACCGGCATCGGGCGGGACCTGATGGCGTTCATGTTCCGGGGCTTCTTCCTCGACCGCTACTTCCACGCCGACCCCCACCCGGGAAACGTCTTCGTCGCGCCCGGGCACCCGGCCCACCTGATCGACTGGGGCATGGTCGGCCGCGTCGATGCCAACGTCAGCAGGAGCCTCGTCCTGGCCCTGCTCAACGTGGCCGCCAACGACGGCACCGGCCTGGCGAAAACCTGGACCGAGATGGGACACCCCACCGCCTGGGCCGACCTGGCCGGCTTCCGCACCGACATGGCCGCCCTCGTCCCGAAGGTCACCTCCGCCTCGCTGGAAGGACTCAACTTCGGTGTCACCCTCACCGCCGTTCTCACCCACGCCACCCGCCGAGGTATCCAGTCCAGCCCCGTCATCGCCCTCCTCGGAAAATCCTTCGCCAACCTCGAAGGATCCATCCGTCACCTGTGTCCCGAACTGTCCATCACGGACGTCTTCGAAGAGAACCTGCGCACCATCATGTTCGGCCTCGCCCAGGAGACCCTTTCCGAGCAGCAGGCCGCCCGTACCGCACTCGAACTCATGATCGCCGCTCCCGGAAGCCTTCAACAGGGACGCGAAATCCTGCGCAACCTCGCGGGCGACGGCCTCACCCCGCATAGCGCGACAAGCGGAACGAAACCCGGCCGCAACCAGCCCCCAACCACATCGCACCACACCCGCGCGGCACTGATCCTGGCCGCCGCCATCATCTGGAGCAGCCGTAGAAGGTAACCGCGAATGGTCGCCGGACACCTCACGGGGCTCGGGACGGGGCGGACAGCAGCCCTGCCCTACAGCCCGTCCAGGTCGCCCGTACCTACGAGGCAGCCTTCGCCGGTGGAGCGGGCCATGGCCCCAGAAGGTCGAGGGCCTCCCGGAACAAATCCGTCAACCGCTCCGCCGGCTCGCCCGGCACGCGCAGCCAGCGCTCTTTCGCGGTCTGCACCGCCGCCCCGACCACTCCGACGACCAGCCGCGGGTACATGTCCGTGTCGGGGTCCACTCCCATGCGTCCGGCGAGCACACCCGCCAGCACGTGGCACTGCTCCGTGGTCCGTTCCAGGCTTTTGGCCAGCAGGGGCGGGTTGGCCATGATCAAGCGCTGGACTCGCAGATAGCGCTCGCCGTCCTCTCCTGAACTGCCGTCGATCACGGCGAGGGTGGCGGCCCGCAGTGCCTCCAGCGGGGATTCCGCGGCCGGGCGCGCGGCGAGTTCACGCAGCAAGGCGGCGTTGTCGTCGTCCTCGTACCCCAGAATCACGCCTTCCTTCGAGCCGAAGTAGCGGGTCAGGGTCCGGGGCGAGACATTCACCACCGCGGCGATGTCCTCCAAGGACGTCGCGTGAAAACCCTTCCGCTCATACAGCCCGGTCGCCGCTTCCATCAGCGCCCGGCGCGTGAGCAGCTTCTTCCGTTCCCGCAGCCCCGCCGTCTCCGGGACATTCGTCCTCACGAACAGCCCAGACCTTTCCTCGGGATGACGCATCGCCGCAAAGTACCCCCGGGCCTTCCCCGCCGCAACTGATCCGGCCATCTTCAGCGGTCTCGCGCGGAGCGCCGTCACGGGTGCTAATTTGTCTGCCGCAGACATTTTTCATGTCGTGCATGAATACCCCCACGACCGACGGGAATGCCATGGCTGTTTCCGCTCACCACACCCTCTCCGGCGCCGAGGCTCCGCTCCCGCTGCCGCTGCCACGCGAACAGGAATGCCCCTTCCGGCCGGCGCCCGAGGTCGCCCGGTTCAGGACAGACCTCCCCGTAGCGCGGGTTGTCGGCCCCACGGGCATCGAGGCGTGGCTCGTCACTCGCTACGCCGACGTACGCGACGTACTCGGCGATCCGGAGCGCTTCAGCAACCGTTCGGGACAGGCGGCCCACATCCTCGCCGACATGCCGCCCGACGCGCCCGTGACGGAGGGCGCGTTCTCCCGGATGGACGGGGCCGATCACCTGCGGTTCCGCCGGATCCTGGGGCCCGAACTCTCCATGGTCAAACGCATCGAACGGCTCCGCCCCACGGTGCAGCGGATCGTGGACGAACGGCTGGACGCGCTCGGCGAATCGGCCCCGCCGGTGGACCTCTACCAGCAGTTCGCCGTACCGCTCACCTCCACCGTCATCGCCGAACTGCTGGGAGTTCCCGCCACCGACCACACGCTGTTCCAGAGGGCGGGGGCCGCGCTCTTCACCGCGACCGCCGACCCGGAGGAGAAGGCCGCCGCATTCGATGCGCTCTTCGACTACCTGTACACCCTCGTGCCCCGGCGGCGACGTGAGCCCGGTGGTGACATCCTCAGCAACCTGATCGAACGGGGCGACCGCGGCGACCAGCCGTTCACCGACACCGAGTTGGTCATGACGGCGGCGGGTCTGCTCGTCGCGGGCTTCGACACCACGGCCAGCATGATCAGTTACGGCGTGCTGGCACTCCTGCACCACCCCGACCAGCTCACGGCCCTGCGAAACGACCCCGGGCTGGTGCCGGGCGCGGTGGAGGAACTGGTGCGGTTCCTCGGTGTCGGGGTGGGCATCATGCGGGAGGTCGCCCGCGACACCGAGATCGGCGGACAGCCCGTCGCGGCAGGCGAGTTCGTCATCGCCGCCATCCAGTCCGCCAATCACGACCCGGAGCAGTTCCCGGAGGCCGACCGGCTCGACGTGACCCGCGAGGCCGGCCGGCACATCGGATTCGGCCACGGCCCGCACCAGTGCGCCGGCCAGCAACTGGCCCGGCTCGAACTGAAGACCGTGCTCGAAACACTGCTGCGCCGGATCCCCAGCCTGCGGCTGGCCGTTCCCTTCGAACAGATCGAATTCAAGACCGACACCGTGGTGACCGGGCCCGCCGCGCTCCCGGTCGCCTGGGACGAGGTACTGCCCGCGGCCCACTGAACGGGCTGCGCCCGGTGTCCTGACCGGACTTCGTGGCTCTCAAGAACGACGTGATCGTGTGCGGGGTGCGCAACGCGCCTCGTGACCTGGGAAAAGGTGCTCTGATGCGTATTCACACCGAGACCGAGAAGTGCGTGGCGGCGGGGGTCTGTGTGCTGGCCGCCCCTGAGGTGTTCGACCAGGACGACGACGGCGTGGTCGTCGTACTCGACGAGGTCCCCCCCGTCCGAGCAGCGCGAGGCGGTACTCGACGCGGCAGCCCGCTGCCCCGCGGCCGTGATCCGCCTGGACAAGGACGCGTAAGGGCGCCCCGATCGGAGCGTTCCGTCGAGCGCCCTCATCTTTGCCGCCCTCCACCTGGCCCGCGCCGCCGCCAACTGGCACGCACAGCGTGGCCACCAGCAGCAGGCCGCCGCAGCTGAGCAGGCGCTCCTCCACCTGCGGACCGGCTGCCAGCAGACCAGCGAGCCCGTGCTGGCAGACCTCTCCGGCGCTGATGTGGCGCGTCACCGCCGATCCGAACAGGCGCGTGCAAGCAGCGCGCAGGCGAAGCACCGTCGGCGGCACCTCGTCCAGGTCAGCCGCGCCACAAAAGCCGGCCGCACCAGGGAACGTAAGGCCCGAAGAACGCGGTCGGCACCGCTGATCCCGTCAGATGCCCTCGCCATGAGTCGTGGCGAGGGCATCGATTCTTCTGCCACGGATTCGCGTCAGACTGCTTCGGTTCCGCCCGGAGCAGCGGTCGCACCAGTCCGCACGTCGAGCAGCCGCCCCGCCCACGCCCGGGCCGCGGCCAGGTGTTCAGGTGAGGTTGTTCAGCCGTCCGTAGTGGGAGCGGGCGCGTCGAACCTGGAGGCCAACCAGGTCGACGCCGGTGACGTGAGCCCCGTGGCGGGTGGCGAGGTTGGCGGCGTTGTGGCCGGGGCCGCAACCGAGTTCTAGAAGCCGCTCGCCGCACAGGTCGGGCCCGAGGATCTCGGCGCCGGGACCTTGGCCGGGCCTCGTGGTCCACTCCATCCGGGCGGGTACGGCCAGGGGTTCGGCGAGCTGGGCGGCGGTGCGCTGGAAGGCGTGGGTGTGCCATGGGGAAGCCTGGGCGAGCACGTCAGATCTCCAGGAGGTGGAGGACATCGGTGAGGTGGCGGCGGACGGCCTTGAGGTAGGCGGGGTCGGTGGCCGGGTCGTTGATCCAGCGGATGGACTGCTCCACGAACCACTCGACGGCCCACATGCGGTGCCAGCCCAGGGCCCAGTTCTCGGCGGTGAGCCCGCCGCGCGGGGCGAGGGCGTCGGGGGTGCCGCCGGCGGTGACGTACCGCTCCAGGAAGACGCGCAGGCGCACGGGGTGGGGAGGCTCGATGGTGCCGTGCCAGCTGGCGAGGTCGAGCAGGCCGGGACCAGTGAAGGCGCGGGCGAAGTCGAGCAGCCTCCAGCCGTGCTTACCGATGTGGAGGCTGGTGGGGTGGAACTCGGAGTGCGCCCAGCCGAAGGGCGCCAGCGTCGCTCCGGCCGAGCGGGCGTCGGCGGCCTGGGCGATCCGGTCGAGCGCGTCCTCGATGTCGTCGGCGTCCTGCCACCGGTCGGCCTTGCGCAGCCGTTCGAGATGCTCCAGCGCCCGGGCCGGCAGCATGCGCAACCGCTCCTTGTCGAGGACGGGCAAGGGGGAAGCCGTACGGGTGCCGTGCAGGACCACAGCCGCGGCGACACCGTCCAGGTCATCGGCCTCGCGGACAGATGGCCCGAGGTCCTCCATGAGCATGCCGAGCCAGCCGTCCAGAACGGCGGAGGCGTGGACCTGGGGGACGGGAACGCCGAGGGTGTGGGCCAGGCGGAGGGCCTGGTCCTCGCTGTCGAACGGCCTCTTGGCGTACTTGAAGATGGCCGTGGTGCCGTCGGGGAACGTCACACGCTCGACTCCGGACATGGACCACACGCGCACCTCCTCCCGTACGGCGGTGGACTGGCCGGCCACGGTGAACAGGTTGTCGAGGAGTTCGGCGCTGGGATTCCGGCTCATGGGGGCTCCGGTCGGCTGGAGGCGTCAGGGGCGGGCGAGAGATACCGGCCCGCCCCGGAGCCTGATCGGGAGGTGAGTTACGTGGCAGGGTTCACACGGTGGGCGTAGACCTGCTCGATCCAGCCCGCCTTGAACGCGGCGAGGTCGTCACGGCTGCTCGCGCTCATGGCGCCGGACCACGAACGGGTACGGACGCTCGCCCAGGCGAACCGAATCCCTCGGACCCTGGCCACCTGCGCCCTCAAGTTCGATGCACTGGTCAGATGGCTGAACTGGCTCACGGAACAGGGCGTCACCGCGCTGCACGAGGTGACCGACCAGCTGTGCTCCGCGTTCGTCATGGAGCGAGCCCAGCGCCGGAACAAGGACGGCAAGGTCGTGGGCCGTCAGGAAAGTGTGGCCGCCGCTGCCGCCCAGACGATCGCCGACGTGGTCCGCTACAACGAGTTGTTCACCACTGACCGGTTCGCCGGCGGGCTCCGGCCGTTCAACGGCCAGCTGGGATCACTCGTGGCAGGAAGGAAGCGGCCGGCCAACGGGGAGAACTCGACCCCTGTGGTTTCTCCGGAAGTCCTCCAGCCCTTGCTGGCAGCCTGCCTCTACCTGGTGCAGGCCCTCGGCCCGCATGTGGTCGAGCTCGTCGGCCAGGTCTCCGAGGCTCGCCGAGAGCGCGCCGCTCTGGCGAGACCCGTCTACGACAGCGGAAGGAGGCGAACAACGAAGACGGACGGCACGCCTGGGGCCGCCCAGTGCCCGCTGGACGCTCCGACCCGAGACGCTCTCCTTGCCTCCATCGAGCACCGCATCTCCGAGGGCAGGCCCCCGGACCGGCTGCCTTCCCACCAGATCGCACGGCGACGCAACAACGGCACCTTCGCCTCCACTGACCCATTGCTGCCGGTCAATTTCTCCGCCGTGGCCAGGGACGCCGGCATCGGCAGCTTCCCGCTGCCCTGGGTGCACTTTCTGCGCGAGGACTTGGAGCGGGCCGTGGCCGCGGTCGGCGTCGAGGCGCCGTTCGGCCGTGACGCTGTTCGCGTTCCGAGGGCGGATGGCCAGGGAACCGTCCCCTGGACGGCACCGCTGGGCGAGCTGGACGCGGGCCCTCTGGTCGCGCGCATGCGGTCGGCCTGCCTGCTCTTGACGGCGGCCGTTAGCGGAATGAGAGCCAGCGAGCTCGCTGAACTCCTGATGGGGTGCCGCCGTCCACCACAGGAGTCCTACCGGGACTGCGACGCTTCCGGATCGGCGGCAAACTGATCAAGGGTCAAGGGCTCGGCGGCACTGACGACGAATGGGTGGTGACCGAGGAGGTCTACGAGGCGATCGAACTGGCCGAGCGCCTGCACGACTCCTCCAGCCCGCACCTGTTCACGGTGTCGGGGTTCCCCTCCGCCTACAAGCACTTCCGCAGCTGGGTGAACAGTCCGTCCGGCCAGCGGCTCGGACTCGCGCCGATCTCCGACGGACCGGTGAATCTGCGAATGCTGAGAAGATCGCTCGCCGTCGAACTCGCCTACCGACCTGGTGGCCCTCTCGCCGCGAAGATCCACCTGAAGCATGTGTCGGTGGTCACCACCGAGGGCTACGCGAACCGTCCCGGCGGATCCCAGTCCCGATTCCTCGCAGAGGTCGGTAAGGAGGAGGAGAAGCGGAACCTCGCCATCGTCGCCGAGGAGTGGGAGAACGTTCGCGCAGGGATCAAGCCGTCCGGTTATGGGGCCCGTGACCTGCTGGAGTTCTTCCAGAGTGTGGATGGCAAGCTGGACGACGCGCTCCAGACAGCACCGAATGTGATCATCAACGACCAGCAGGTCCGCAGCATGCTCGCGAAACGCGCCAAGACCCTGCACCTGGGGACCGCGAACTACTGCTGGTTCGCCGACCCCGCCAAGGCACTGTGCCTGAAACTCGCGGGGACTCCGACCGCAGACCGGCCGTTGATGGGCATGTGCGACTCGGCTCGCTGCCCGGAGGCCACCCATCACTCCCGTCATCGCCCGGTCTGGGAGAAGACCGTCGAGCAGAACAAGGTGTTCATCGGGATGCTCGGGCGCGGGCAGAAGGCTGAACGCGCCCGGCTGGAGGCGGAGTTGATCCGTGCGGAGAAGGTCCTCGCGGACATCGACGCCGCCAGCGGGAACCCGACGCCCGCGGCCGGGACGGAGGACTGAGATGGGACGCCTGACAGCAGAGACCCGCGCCCGGAACGAAGCAGCGATCCAGGCGGCGATGGACCGGCTGCTGGCCGGAGCGATCCCGCCAGGTGGCGGGTGCGATCTCAAGACCTTGGCGGCCGAGGCAGGGGTGACTCGCACGGGCTTCTATCCGAAGGGAGAACGGCCCGGCCCCTATCAGCACCTCGCGGAGGAGTTCGAACGGCGGGTGAAGGAGGCCCAGGCAGCCGGGATCGTCACAGACCCCAGGGCATCCCAGATCGAGAGGTTGAAGGCTCAGGTCGCCGAGCTGAAAGAACGGGTCGTCGAACGGGACGCGGATCGCGCCGAGCTCACGGCCTTCAAGAACCTCGCGATCTCCCGGCTGGCCGCCCAGCACCAGGAGATCGAACAGCTACGGGAGCAGGCTGCCGCAGCTGACAACGTGCGGCGTTTGCCCGCCGCCCGCCCCGGCTCAGCTCCCTTCGGATCGTGCAGCTGAGCACAGACATCGGTACGCGATGGTGCACGAGGAAGTCGTATGCGACTGGGGACGTTCGGGTCCCGGCGAGATTTCCGTGAAGCCGGGATGTGCCCCCGTGTGCCGGTAGCACTCCGTTACGGGTAGCGGGACCCGCGGCGGATGTGATGACTTCGTACGGATTATGTCTCCGCACCTGGAGGCGGTGCGGGTGGAGCGAGTGTGGGTGGCAGCGTGTTCGACGAGGTGAAAGTCGCAATTATCCCGCGACCTACTGCCTAACCATCCATCCTGGACGCATGACTTCGGCCGATCCCGCGAGAGCGAAGGAGCCGCCGACCATCACGGCGGTGACACGGCGTGACATCTTCAAGTACCTGCGCGGGATCTCGCGCCCCTGGTGGGGCGAACTGGACGAGGTCACGTTCCTGGAGGGCCTCTACGACCGAACTCCAGTCGGCGACAGTCAGCTTCCGACTGTCCGTGCCGATATCCAGCAGCACCGGTTCAACAACGATGACCTGCCTGACGACTGGATCTTCGAGGACTCCCGCTTGGAGCTCTCCGACGGGCCGGACGAGGTGCTGCTCAGCTTTCTGGAACGGGTGGTCCACCCTGAAGTGGCGGCTGACGTCGAGGAGGCCACAAAACACGTCCAGGAACTGAACCTGCTTCTGGCGCCGGACGGATGGGGTCTGCGTGCGCACGAGTTCCTCTCGGGCCGTCCCCTGTATAAGCCGGTACGAGTTCCGCCTAGTGGCCCGTTGGTCCCGCTGCCGCTGGAGGACGAGGACACGGGCAAGCTCGACCTGGTCCTCGGCCAGGCCTTCAGCCTCCTGGACTGCGCTGGCGAGGAGACCTCACGCGACCTGCTCCGCACCGCGGTCCTGACCCTCCGTCGTGACGGCGGCTTCTTCCATCCCATACCTGGTGACAATTGGACGGATGCCACCTACGAGGCGGTCCTGACGGTGGAGCGCGAGCTTCTGCCCAACTGCACCCCGGAGGCGAAGGAGGTGGTTTGGCAGACGCTGCGGTCCGTGCTCATCCAGCTCGGGCGCATCGACGTCCAGGACCTCGTGGTCGAAGGCGACACCCGTCCGCTGCCCAACATCCCACCGGACTGGCGGACCCAAGCCGCAGAGCCCGCCACCCCCACCGTTCGAGGCATCCGGCTCCCCTTCTCCACCACCGAGTTCGATGTCACCCGCAGGAACTTCACCGACCTAGAGATCCGCGGTTCGCAGGACAGCAACGGGTTCCACTACCTCTACGACACCCGCGCCAGCCGGATGATCACCGACTTCGTCCTCGACGACCGTCCGCAGGTAGCGACCCTGTGCAGCGTCACCATCATCAAGAAGGGCGACACCTTCACGCCGAGGATCAAGCTCTGGAAGAAGGACAAGAAGAAGGCTGGGGAAGTCTCCACCACGCAGACAGTGCCTGAGACCGGGACCACGCGGGCCGTCAAGGCGCTTGTCGACACCGGGGACGTCCACGAGAACTTCTGGAAAGTCATCAACTTCCTCCAGGGCTGCACTGACCTGAGCACACCCGGCAGTTCCCTCCAGCTCGTGGCCGGCGACGAGGCCCAACTGGCACAGCTGCTGACCGGCCAGGACCGGACGACGGTTCTCGGTGCGGTCAGGACAGCCATCGGCGGCGGGCTCACAGAGGAGGACATCCGGCTGATCAGCAACCGCAAGGAACAGCTCCAGAGGTTCGAGCGACTGCTGACCGATCCGGACTACTTCCGGCAGGAGGAGAGCCTGGCAACGACACGCGGGGCGGAGGCGGTCTGGCAGGCGTTCTTCGAGGCGAATCAGTGGATATTCGGCTACGGCCTCAACCTCATCGCCTGCGAATCCATCAACGACGGCAAACTGGAACGCATCACCACCGGCGCCAACATCTTCGGCGGAGCCGGGAAACGCATCGACGCCATCATGCGGTCCAAGGGCCTGATCAGCAGCATGCTCTTCTGCGAGATCAAGACCCACGACACCGAACTGCTCTCCAAGACCCCGTACCGCGCGGGCGTCTACCAGGCATCCAAGGAACTCGGCGGCGGTGTGGCGCAGGTGCAAAAGACGGCCAGCAAGGCCCAACAGCTCATCTCCAGCCAGTTCCTCACCCGGATCTACGAGGAAGACGGCACCCCGACAGGCACCGAACTGTCCACCACCCGCCCGCGACAGGTCGTGGTGATCGGGAGCCTGCGCGAGTTCACCCACAACGGCGCTGTGAACCCGGAGAAGATGAGCTCCTTCGAGCTATACCGGACATCCATCCAGGACGTCGAGGTAATCACGTTCGACGAACTCTACGAGCGGGCCTGCTTCATCGTCGAGGATCACTGAGGCGGACCGCTGCCCAGGGGGCGCTCGCCGATACTGCGACTACCGGTGACGGAGTGTTACCGGCGCACGGGGGCTCATCCCGGCTTCACGGAAGTCTTGCCAGGGCCACGTTCGGTGGTACGCCCCCCTCCATGAGGAGGGGGCGGCTGCCATCTGGAGCCGGCCGCGGTGGGCGGCGAGTGCCCGGAGGCGGCCTGCTACGGCGTTCGGGCCCAGGGTGGCCAAGGCCCACAGGGCACTGAGGCGGCGGCCGGAGGACCAGATGCCGGTGGTGGGCGGCCGGAACGAGGCCACGGCGATGTTCTGAACCGTGAACGGGGCGGGGTCGAGATAGGTCATGCCACCGGTCCCGCACAGATACGCGCGGGCGCCGGTCGCCGCGGAAAGGTCCGCGAGCCGGACGGAGCGGCCCGGCCGGGCCGACAGACGGCTGCTGGTGAGGACCTGGCCCTCCCAGCCCAACAGGTCCAGCAGGACGCGGGTGGAGGTCTCGGCAACCGTCGCGGTCTTGCCGGTGTCGAATGCATCCAGCACCGGATCCAGCGCCTCGGCGAGGGCGCGCCAGTGAGGGCTGGCCCCATAGTGCTGCCGCAGCATCCCCTCGGTCCTGCGGCGGGCCAGGTCCGGGTCGTCGATCACGGCGTCGCGGATGAGGGTGGGCCGTCCGCTCGGCAGGCGGGTGGGGATGGTAAGCCACTGCTGACCGGCGGGGTCGTCGAGGTTCGCAAGGCGGGCTCGGTGCTGGTAGTCGCGGCGGGTGAACTGCACGTCGTCCAGGACGATCCAGTAGTCCGCCGCGAACAGCTTGGCCAGCGTGGTCAGCCGGGGCAGGAAATTCGGCTGGTGGATGGCACACAACCCGCCCGGCTCGGGCAGGTCAGGGGTTGATGAGGCGGCTGGTGAAGCCGTCGCGGATGAGGGACTCGTACGCTGCATGCACGTCCTCCGGGACCTCCTGCTCGATGGCGAATCCGAGCTTTGGATACTCGATGACCCGCTGGAGGTCGCCGACGAGCATGTCCAAGACGAGTTTCTCGTCGCCGATGGACTTCAGATAGTCGTCGAACTCCAGCGGCTCCGACGCGCAGAGGATCTCGACGTCGGGCCACAGCTTGCGGGCGGTCGCGAACGACCGCCTTTCCATATAGGGCTTGGAGACCAGCAGCACCGACGCCGGGGTGATGCCTGCGGCGACGAGGACCTCCCGCGAGAGGGTGATGTTCTGTCCGGTGTTGCCCGCGTTCGGTTCCAGCAGGATCGCCTCGGCAGGGAC
The DNA here is from genome assembly GCF_042789485.1 of Streptomyces sp. NPDC056835. Lineage (NCBI taxonomy): Bacteria > Bacillati > Actinomycetota > Actinomycetes > Kitasatosporales > Streptomycetaceae > Streptomyces > Streptomyces sp. NPDC056835. The sequence goes on along the minus strand of NZ_JBHUBB010000001.1, from coordinate 16,418 downwards.
GCCGAGGTCGATGGCGTGCTCGCGGAAGTGGACGGCCTCCCCGCGCGGGAAGACCTTGGCGGTGGTGGGACTGTTGCCGCCGGTGAACACCAGGGTCGGGAAGAGCCCGGAGCGGTACAGCTCGGCGGAGTGGGCCGCGACGCCGAGGTCGTGGCTGCCCAGCCCGATCGCCACGTCGACGGGCCGCAGCTCGTGCTGCATCTGGTGGTAGTTCCAGATCAGCTTGGCCTGGCGCCACTGGTCCTCGGTGATGCCCTGCTGGTCGTTGCTCACGCGTTTCTCCCTGGTTCATCGTTGCCGGGGGCCGACCGGCCCCTCGCTCATGGCCTTGATGCCCTCGATACTGCGCAGTTGGTGCACAAGTCCGTACTGCGCGGCCACCTTGGCGGCCTGGTCGAGGACGAGGAGTCCATCATCCTGGGTCGCCGCATCGGAGAGCAGGATGTGGCCATGAGCGGTGTCCAGTCGCACGCGTTGCATCGGTGAGTCGGGCGTCCCGCTGCTGCGGGCGATGTCGATGAAGTGCAGGGCCCGGGTAAGGTCGCCGGCGCCGCGGCGGGCGAGGGCGAGTTTCTGGTGGGCCACCGACCAGTCGTCCGGTTCGGTGAGGTCCTCGAAGTCGCGGGTCGCCACCTGCATGACGCGGGTCGCATAGTCGTGCTGGCCGTCCTTGCTCAGCGCGGTCCCCACCCACAGCCTCGCGCGGGCCCGGTCGCGGCGGGAGAGCCGTTCATCGACGGCGAGCGTCTCGTAGTTGCGGGCGGCGATCTCCAGCTTCCCGGACATCTCGGTGACGACCGCGAGGGCCAAGTCGAGCTGGGCGACGCGGCGGGGGATGTCGAGCTGGGTAAAGGCCGCGCGGGCGCCGGCATAGGAGTGCTGGGCGGACAGCGGGCCCAGGACAACGCCCTGGTCGCGCTTGAGATCGCCGAGCAGGGCGGTGGAGCGGGCGAAGAGATACAGGCCCTTCTCGTCCAGCTCGGGGGCCTTGAACCGGCTCAGCCACCGGGTGAGGAGGCTGTCGGCGAAGGCGAAGTTCTGCCGGGACAGGGCGACCACGACGCGGTCGAGGTCGTCGGCCCAGGACTCGTACTCCCAGGCCCGGGGGCCGGAGGCGGTGACGCGGCGTCGGCCGGCGTTCTGCACCGGGCTGGTCATCTCGGACAGGAGCGTTTCGAACCGCAGGTGGACAGCGGCGTCCGCGCGGCCGAGGGCGGTGTCGAGGATGGCCTGGGTGTCGGGTCTGGGCTCGGTGTCAGCGAGCTTGCTCTCCCACTTGGAAACGGTCGCGACGGCCAGGCCGAGCTGCTGGGCGAAGGCCCGCACGCTCAGTCGCAGGGCGAGCCGCAGGGCCCTGGCCTCCAGGCCGGTCCAGTGGTGCACGGTCGCCACGCGTCACTCCCTTCCACCGGTCATCGAAGCAGATCCGTGCAGTCGGCAGGACGGAAGTGGAACGGAAGTAGAACGGCCGGTGATTGGCCGCGAGTTGGCCGGACGCCACGATCAGAGCGTCATCACTTGTCGAGTCTTTTGGACGGTCCTGAGCATGGAACCCCTCACGGAGCATCGCCCGGTCAGCGGCCCGGTCGTTTACGGCTTCCTGCGGCTGGTGCGGGTCTCCCAAGCGCGGCAGGACGCCCTGGTCGCCTCGCTCGCCGAGTACTGCCGCAGCCACGAACTGCAATTGTCCGGCGTCTTCACCGACCGCGACGCGTCCGCCGGGCCCGCCTCAGCGGCGTTCACCGGGCTACTGGACGTGCTCGCGCTGCCGGACGTCTACGGCGTCATCGCCCCGGCCATGTCGCACCTGGGGCCGAAGGCCATAGCCGCTGAACGCGGGCGGCGGATCGAGGCGGTCGGCTCGCGGCTGCTGCTGGTCCGCAAGCCCCGCACGGCCCACCACTCCATCTCCCGCAGCGGTTCCGTCCGCCGCCGTCACCCCGGCACCACCCGCGTCCTGGACGCCGAGTCATGAGGACCACCGTGATGACCAAGACGACCCAGCAGTTCTTCGACGCGCGGCCCGAGTCGGTCGGCCAGGCACGGTCCTTCACCTCTGAGGCCCTGGCCGACTGGGGTCTGCCGGACCGCGCCGAGGACATCCGGCTCTGCGTCTCCGAACTCGCCACCAACGCCCTGGTCCACGGCACTGCCCCCGGACACGGCTTCCTGGTCAAGCTCAACGCCGACGAGGATGTCGTATGCCTGGAAGTGCACGACAGCCGCCGCCAGCACCCGGAAGCCCGACAGGCCGCCGGCACGGACACCTCCGGACGCGGGCTGATCCTGGTGAACGCGCTTGCCGACGGCTGGGGAGTCGAGGACCGCGCTCCGGCCGGGAAGATCGTCTGGTCCTGCTTCAAGGCCACGGGAGGCACGACAGCATGAGCGTCCTGCTCACTCCGCCCGGCCCTGAGCTGCGGCTGCTGGTGTCGCTCGCAGCCTGGACCTGGCCCGGCACCCGCCCGGACGGCCGCGAGATCGCGCACATCCTGATCACCCACACCCCGGCCCTGCCCGGCTCGGGCACCGCTGAGACGACCGAGGCCCGGATGCGGCGGCTGTCCGCCGGCCTGGGCGGCCTGGCCGGGGCCCGGGAGGTCATCCCGGAACTGGAGCGCTGCCTGCAGATCGTCGGCGACCAGGTGCTGGTGCACTTCCCCGGCGCCTCCCGGCGGCTGCGGCTGCCCACCCGTCGGTCCTGGACCGAACAGGTCGCCCGCAGCGGTGAGGCAATCCTCCTACTCGGGCTGGACCCCCTGCCGCAGTCCGCTGGCGCCGCCAAGGTCGACGCCTACCTGGATGCAGCGCTCGCAGCCGACCGGCTGCTGTTCGGACGCGCCCGCACTCGCTGAACCCGCATCTCCTCGCACGACCCCCGGACGGAACGGATGAGAGGGAACTGCCATGGAAACCTTCGAACGCGCCCGGCTGGACGCCTACTTCGCCCGGATCGCCGCCCAGTTCGCCCCGGGTGAGGAGACGGCGTCGTTCCTCATCACGCACCTGCTGGCCGAGCGTCCCGCGTTCGTCCGCGCTGTCGCCGCGATGACCCGGCTCACCGCGGTGCTGCCCAAGCCGAAGTCCGTCCACCCGGCCGCGAAGCGCGAGGTCGAGCAGACGCACATGGTCGACACCCTCACCCGCGAAATGTTCGCCCAGGCCGACTACGCTCTGGACTACTTCGAATCCCGTGCCGCCGACCAGACGGTCACCCTGCTGGACGTCGGCGGCTACTTCGCCCCCAGCCTCGCCGAGGTCCACAGCCGGTTCACCGGCCAGCTCGCCGGGGTGATCGAGGACACCGAGAACGGGCACCGCCGCTACGAGGACCTCGACAAACTGCCCTGCCCCGTCGTCTCCGTCGCCCGCTCCCCGTTGAAGGACCCCGAGGATTTCCTCGTCGGCCAGTCGGTCGTCTTTTCCACCGAGGCCGTCATGCGCGATCGCGGTGACATCCTCCATGGCCGCCCCGCCCTGGTGATCGGCTTCGGCAAGCTCGGCAGCTCGATCGCCCGGCTCCTGCATGCCAAGGGCGTCCAGGTCACCGTCTTCGACATCGACCCCGTCCGCCGCACCCAGGCCCTCTCCCAGGGCTTCGCCGTCGCACGCGACCGCGAAGCCGCCCTGACCGGCGCCGGCCTGGTCCTCTGCGCGACCGGCGCCGTCTCCCTGCACGGCGAGGACTTCTCCCACCTGCGCAACGGCGCCTACGTCGCCACCGTCACCAGCAGCGAGGACGAACTCGACCTCGCCGGACTCCCCGACGTCTACACCCGCACCCAGGTCGGCGACCACGTCACCCGCTACCAGACCACCGGCCACTACTTCTATCTGGCGAACGGCGGCAACGCCGTCAACTTCATCCACGGCGCCAGCGTTGGGCCGTTCATCTTCCTGGTCCAGGCCGAGATCCTCGCCGCGATCAGGATGCTCACCCGCGGCGACCTCGCCCCCGGCATCCATAAGGTCCCCGCACCCGACCGCGAAGCCATCGCGGCGACCTGGCTCTCCTACTTCAACAGGTGATCACCATGACCATCACGGCCAACCACATCCGCACCACTATTGCCACCTACCTCGACGAACACCCCGAGGACAAGCGCGAACTCGGCGTCGTCCTCGGTCTCTTGGACGACGGCGACGATCTCACCAACCGCAAGACTCTGCCCGGCCACGTCACCGCAGGGGCCGTCCTCGTCGGCCCCGACGGCCGCATCCTGCACATTCTCCACAACGTGACCCAGAAGTGGCTTTTGCCCGGCGGTCATCTGGAGCCCTCGGACGAGACGCTCCTGCAGGCCGCCGGCCGCGAACTCGCAGAGGAGACCGGCATCCCGCCCCACGTCGTCACCCCGCACGGTGAGACTCCGCTCCACATCGACATCCACCCCATCGACGCCAACCCCGCCAAGGGTGAGCCCGCCCACCAGCACTTCGACTTCCGCTTCCTCTTCCGCACCACCGCCGACATCGGCGAACTCCAGGCCGAAGAAGTCTCCGACGCTGCCTGGCGAACGGTCGGCACCCTCCACGACGAGAGGTTGGGCCAGCGCGTCGCCCAAGCACTGCGTTGACCCCAAGGCCGGCCGCCCCTGCGCCTGCGACCCCCGACGCGCGCGGGGGCGGCCTCCCAGCCCGCCCAGCGACAGGCCACCAAGAGTGACCTTCGTCACCTGATATGGTGATCATTGCCATGGAAAGCGACACGATGGACCGTGCCAACGGGACACGGGCTGGAGCAACCGCCGCCCCCTAAAGCGACACGACCTGCATGGGACACAGTCTCTGCGGCGACAACAGGCTGGAAACACCACGATCTCGGCCACGAAGGCGCTGCCCAGCGCTACTACCAGGTCGGCTACCAGCTCGCCTGCGAAGCCGACCCCCACGGCCACGCCGCCTGGATGATGCGCGCCCTCGCCCACCAAGCCCTCAGCCTCAAACAGCCCCACCACTGCGTCGACCTCGCCGAAGCCGCCCTCGCCCAAGGCGTCGGCCACATCGACGGCCAGACTGAAGCGCTACTCCACATCACCCACGCCCGCGCTTATGCCGCCATCAACGAGAACCCTCTGGCCGCACGTGCCCTGCTCGCCGCCGAAGACGCGCTCCTACGGGACGACGGCCCCCAGCCCAGTTACTCCCGCGTCAGCGGCCCCGCCGCCGGCACCGTGGCCAGCCATACCGCCCGCACGCTGACCGACCTTGCCGACCACGTCGGCACCGAACAGCAGCACCGCGACGCCCTCACCCGCTGGGACCCCAAGAAGTACAAGCGCGTCCACGCCCTCACCCACGCCGACCTCGGCGACAGCCTCGCCACCCAGGCCCGCGCCGACGAGGCCGTAGCGGCCTGGTCCCAGGCACTGACCCTCATGGAGGGCACGACCTCCGACCGCACCCGCAAGGCGATCACGTCGATCCGCTCCACCGTCGCGGTCTACCAGCGGCGCAAGGTACCCGGCGCCGCCGATCTCGCCCGCCGCGCCCGCGAAGCCCTCGCCTAACATGCCCAACAACCCGCCCGGCGAAGGGAACACCGTGGCCCAGCAGACCAACGACCAGCCGAAGGCCCTCAAGCCCGCCATGGAATCCATGACCCTGCTGGTCGCCGCCGTGATCGTTCACGACAAGGCCACCAACCGCGTCGTCCTCCTCCAGCGCAGCGAGAACGCCAAGTTCGCCCAGGGCATGTGGGACCTCCCCGTCGGCAAGAGCGAGCCCGGCGAACCCATCACCGAGACCGCAGTCCGGGAGCTGTACGAAGAGACCGGCCTCACAGTGAAGCCCGGGTCCCTCAAGGTCGCCCACATCATCCACGGGGCCTGGGGCGTCGAAGCCCCCAACGGCTTCCTCACGGTCGTCTTCGCCGCCCATGAGTGGACCGGCGAACCCGAAAACCGCGAGCCACGCAAGCACGCCCAGGTCTGCTGGGTCGACGCCGACTCGATCCCCGAGAACTTCGTGGACACCACCTCAAGCGCCCTCCACCGGTACCTCACGGGAGGCCCGGAGGTTTCCGTCGACGGCTGGAGGTAGAGGGTTCCATACCCCGTAGGGACTAAAGGGACCGGTATTGAAGCTCCTCTTTCACTTCTATGCGGCCATGTCAGCTCTAGCCACTGTTGTGACCCCCACCGCAGTTCTGGCCGGTTTCGTCTTTGTGGCCCGCCCTGTCAGAAAGCCAGGACGACTGCTCAACCAAATGTCCTTCCTACGGGGCCGCACGGACACCCAGGTACGGACTCTGATCCGCGAAGCCGAAGGCGCGCTGAACGGGCTGGGAGTCCAACATCCAAAGCAGTGGGGCGAGGCCGAGCTGAAGGTCTGGGGCCTGGCCGAGCGAGGGCGTCGGGTAGTTTCCGTCTCCCTCCTTCTCCTGTGTCTCAGTTGACGCAGTGCGTGGCCATGTCCCAGCAGTTGGGGAGCGCATTCGAGGTCAGCCTTCGTGATCGTCCCCAGGTAAGGGTGCTCGCCGAGCACATCGTGCACCTGATCGATGCCCTTGGGCGTCAGGAGCCCTTGAGCATGGTCCCTTCGGCAGAATCTGCGCCTGCAGAGTCCGTGCCCGTAGAGGGGCCACTGCCGTGGCGTATGGTCATGGCTCACCTCCTGGCTTTCCTCACCGGAGTCGGGCTGATCGCGGGATTCAAGGCCCTTGGGCTCGGCGCCGAGTACCTGCTTCTCCTCGCTCCGCTGATGTACCTCGTGGTACAGATCCCCTACTTGGCGACAGGCAGAATCCCCACCGCCTTGCGGCACCTTCCCCGCCTTGCAGCGCCCATGTCCGAGCCCGCTTCGGAGAGCGAAGTCCGCACATCCGATTCCGACGCTTCAGCCGAGGTTCCACGCTCGCTCGTGCCGGTGCCTCAGAGGCACGACTGAGCCAGCAGATCGCATCCCCCAAGAAGCCCGCTCCGGATCAACCACCTCTTGAGCTCGTACTCGGCCGCCGAGATCAGCCGTTTGATGGCCGCACCATTCTCAAGGAGCGTTCCCTCCTGATGACCGACCGCACCGCCCGCGTCAAGGACACCGACGAGACCGCGACGGGCAGGTCCTCCGCGTCACCGAATACCCCGACTTCGACCTGCGGCACCCATCCCCGCAGGTCACTGACCCTGCCCGTTACCAGGAGACCAAGAAGGCAGGCCGAACAGGTTCTTTGTCTTGACGGCGCTTACAAACCAGTGGGGCCGCCACTCCGGACGGAGTGCGGCCCCACTGCTGTGCTGACGGGAGGTCAGGTTTTGGCTGGACGGGTGCACACGCGGTGCACAAGGCGATGGAAAACAAGCGGGAACAGAGAGAACTGCCGAGAAGTGATTCCGCAGGTCATAGCTGGTTTCCAGACTTCCGCCCAGGGCGCCCGGCCCCGCCTCTTAGATGTCGAAGTACAGCTCGAACTCGTGCGGGTGCGGGCGCAGTTGGATCGGGGCGATTTCCTTCGTGCGCTTGTAGTCGATCCACGTCTCGATCAGGTCCGAGGTGAAGACACCGCCGACCTGGAGGTACTCGTTGTCCGCCTCCAGCGCGTCCAGGACGGCCGGGAGGGACGTCGGGACCTGGGGGACGCCCGCGTGCTCCTCGGGGGCGAGCTCGTAGAGGTCCTTGTCGATCGGCTCGGCCGGCTCGATCTTGTTCTTGATGCCGTCCAGGCCCGCGAGGAGGAGGGCCGAGAAGGCCAGGTACGGGTTCGAGGACGGGTCCGGGGCGCGGAATTCGACGCGCTTGGCCTTCGGGTTCGAGCCCGTGATCGGGATGCGCATGGCCGCCGAGCGGTTGCGCTGCGAGTAGACCAGGTTGACCGGGGCCTCGAAGCCGGGGACCAGGCGGTGGTACGAGTTCACCGTCGGGTTGGTGAAGGCCAGCAGCGACGGGGCGTGCTTGAGGATGCCGCCGATGTAGTAGCGGGCGGTGTCCGAGAGGCCCGCGTAGCCCTGCTCGTCGTAGAAGAGCGGGGTGCCGCCCTGCCACAGGGACTGGTGTACGTGCATGCCGGAGCCGTTGTCGCCGAAGATCGGCTTGGGCATGAACGTCGCGGTCTTGCCGTTGCGCCAGGCGACGTTCTTCACGATGTACTTGAAGAGCATCAGGTCGTCGGCCGCGGCGAGCAGCGTGTTGAACTTGTAGTTGATCTCCGCCTGGCCGGCCGTGCCGACCTCGTGGTGCTGGCGCTCGACCTGGAGGCCGGACGCCTCCAGCTCCAGGGAGATCTCGGCACGCAGGTCGGCGAAGTGGTCGACCGGCGGGGCCGGGAAGTAGCCGCCCTTGTAGCGGACCTTGTAACCGCGGTTGTCCTCAAGCGCACCGGTGTTCCAGGCGCCGGCCTCGGAGTCGATGTGGTAGAAGCCCTCGTTCGCGGTGGTGTTGAAACGCACGCTGTCGAAGACGTAGAACTCGGCCTCGGGGCCGAAGTACGCGGTGTCCGCGACGCCGGTGGAGGCGAGGTACGCCTCGGCCTTCTTGGCGATGTTGCGCGGGTCGCGGCTGTACTGCTCGCCCGTGATCGGGTCGTGGATGAAGAAGTTGAGGTTCAGCGTCTTGTCACGACGGAAGGGGTCCACCCGGGCCGTCGACAGGTCCGCGCGCAGCGCCATGTCCGACTCGTGGATGGCCTGGAAGCCACGGATCGACGAGCCGTCGAAGGCCAGCTCCTCAGCCGGGTCGAACGCCTTCGCCGGGATCGTGAAGTGCTGCATCACGCCAGGAAGGTCGCAGAAGCGGACGTCGACGAACTTGACGTCCTCGTCCGCGATGAACTTCTTGGCCTCGTCGGCGTTCTGGAACATCCAGCTCCTCCTCCTCCCGACCCGGGGAGGGGCGGGGGTTATCGGTCGTGCGGCCAGTGCGGTGGCACACGCTGGACCCGACCATAGGTTTCCGGGATTTCTCCAGCATGACCCATTTGTTTCGCCGAAGTTAACCAGCCCGGGTGCGCGCCGGGGCGTACGACGCCTCCGCCGGCGCCCGCGCACCCCCCGTTCCCGGCCCGGGGCCACCCCCGTTCCGAGGGCCGAAAACGGGTCGCAGTACCGTGGACAGGTGGACAACAGGCGAGTAATCGGATCGTGGCTCTCCGGCCCGCGCGCGGCGGCCGAGGACATGGGCGTCGACTTCGGCTACCGGGGCGAGCGGCTCGGTCTGCCGGAGCACGGACCGGGCTCCGTCGCCCCGCTCGGCCGGCGTTTCGGCGCCCTCCTCGTCGACTGGGCGCTGTGCATGCTGATCGCATACGGGCTGCTCGCAGGGGGTGACTGGCAGGCATCGGGCAACTGGGCCCTCGGCGTCCTTCTCGTACTCAGCGTGCTCACCCTCGGTACGGTCGGCTTCACACCCGGCAAGCGCCTCTTCGGCCTGCGGGTCATCACCGAGAGCGGCGAGCGGATCGGTTTCGGCCGCGCGTTCGTACGCGGCGTGCTGCTCTGCCTGGCCATCCCCGCGCTGATCTGGGACCGCGACGCCCGCGGGCTCCACGACCGCCTCGCCCGCGCCGTACAGGTGCGGATCTAGAGTCCGGTCCGGCCAATGAGCACATAGAAGAGGGTGGTCCGGAACTCGCGTTCCGGACCACCCTCTGAACGTGTACGCGGCGATCAGCGCGGCTTTCCGCCGCCCTTCGGCATCCGCATCCCCTTCGGCATCGGCCCCTTGGGCAACGGCATATTGCTCATCAGGTCGCCCATCGCCCGCAGCCGGTCGTTGGCCGCCGTCACCTGCGGGCCGGCCAGCACCCGGGGCAGCTTCAGCATCGTCGTACGGACCTTCTTCAGCGGCACCTGGCCCTCGCCGTCACCGACGATGATGTCGTGCACCGGCACGTCCACCACGATGCGTGCCATCCGCTTCTTCTCGGCCGCCAGCAGCCCCTTCACCCGGTTCGGGTTGCCCTCGCCCACCAGCACGATGCCCGCCTTGCCGACGGCCCGGTGGACGACGTCCTGGCTGCGGTTCATCGCCACCGCCGGCGTGGTGGTCCAGCCGCGTCCGACGTTCTCCAGGACGGCCGCCGCCGCTCCCGGCTGGCCCTCCATCTGTCCGAAGGCGGCCCGTTCGGCGCGGCGGCCGAAGATGATCGCCATCGCGAGGAACGCCAGGATGAAGCCCAGGATGCCCAGATAGATGGGGTGGTTGATCAAGAAGCCGACCGCGAGGAAGACACCGAAGGTGACGATTCCCACACCCGCGACGACAAGACCGACCTTCGAGTCGGCCCGCCGGGTCATCTTGTAGGTAAGGGCGATCTGCTTCAGTCGCCCGGGGTTCGCAGCAGTGTCTGCGTTTTCCTTCCTCGCCATGCCAGAAGTTTACGTGGCGTGGGAAGTGGCCTCCGACACCGCCTCCAGTACATGCTCCGCCTCGACCCGGTCCCTGGCCCTGCGGCGGTCCTCCAGCACGGCCGTCCAGGCGTTACGGCGGGCCGTGCGCTGGCCGCCGCTCAGGAGCAGGTACTCCACGGCGCGCAGCGCGGTGGAGACCGAGGGCAGCACCATGCCGGTGCGGGGGGTGGCTGCCGCCACCACTTCGGTGACGGGTCGTACCGGCGCGACCGGCATGGCGGCGGTCCCTTCAGGAGCGGTGAAGGCGAACGTGAACGTAGAGGCGAAAGCGCGGACACCTGTACGCGGAACGTGTATTCAGGGTCACTCACTGGTGTTACCAGTGCGTGACCGACCGGTCAAACGCGAATGAAACCCTGACGCGGCCCCCGGGCCGCCCCCGCACACGCGGAAGCGGCCCGTACACCCCCATGACCTGCGGGGAAGTACGGGCCGCCGGACGACTCGTCGCTACTGCCGGGTAGTCGCTTGTGCTCGGATTCACACAGCCTGGCCGAGGCCCGAATCCCTTACAGGGCCTGGGCGCTGACCGCCGCGCCGCGCCGCTCCATCGCCTGCTGGTACAGCCGGCCCGCGCGATACGACGACCGCACCAGCGGTCCCGACATCACACCCGAGAAGCCGATCTCCTCGGCCTCGTCCTTCAGCTCGACGAACTCGTGCGGCTTCACCCAGCGTTCGACCGGATGGTGTCGTACGGACGGCCGCAGATACTGCGTGATCGTGATCAGCTCGCAGCCCGCCTCGTGCAGCTGCCGCAGCGCCTCGCTGACCTCGGCGCGCTCCTCGCCCATCCCCAGGATCAGATTGGACTTGGTGATCAGACCCGCCTCACGGGCACGCGTGATCACTTCGAGGGAGCGCTCGTACCGGAATCCGGGCCGGATCCGCTTGAAGATCCGCGGCACCGTCTCGACATTGTGCGCCAGCACCTCGGGCCGGGAGGAGAAGACCTCGGCCAGCTGCTCCGGTACGGCGTTGAAGTCCGGGACGAGCAGCTCGACCTTGGTGGCGCCGCTCTCGCGCCCCGCCGTCTGCGCGTGGATCTGGCGCACGGTCTCCGCGTACAGCCAGGCGCCGCCGTCCTCCAGGTCGTCGCGCGCGACGCCGGTGATCGTGGCGTAGTTCAGGTCCATCGTGACGACGGACTCACCCACGCGGCGCGGCTCGTCGCGGTCCAGCGCGTCCGGCTTGCCCGTGTCGATCTGACAGAAGTCACAACGCCGGGTGCACTGGTCACCGCCGATGAGGAAGGTCGCCTCGCGGTCCTCCCAGCACTCGAAGATGTTCGGACAGCCCGCCTCCTGGCAGACCGTGTGCAGCCCCTCGCTCTTCACGAGGTTCTGCAGCTGCTTGTACTCGGGACCCATTTTCGCCCGGGTCTTGATCCACTCGGGCTTGCGCTCGATGGGGGTCTGGCTGTTCCGGACCTCCAGGCGCAGCATCTTGCGTCCGTCGGGTGCGACAGCGGACACGTCCGGCACCTCTCTCTGCTGGCGCGGCATTCGATTCTTCGGCGAACACCAGGTTACGCCCGATATTTGCGTGGCATTACGTGTGGCCAACCCATGGCCAGAGGGACACATTCCCCGGTCGGCCCAGGAGCCGGCCCAACCCCCAGGCTGTGCGCGCCCCAGGCCGCGCACGCCCTAAGCGTTCGCGCGTTCGTTCGCGCGTTCGCTCTCCCGTACGCTCTCCCGCTCGCGCGGCTTCGGCTCCGCGTGCTCCAGTACGTCCCGCAGCTGCCTCTCCACCACCGGGACGACCTCCTCCACCGTGATCTCCCGGCCCAGCTCGTACGCCAGCGAGGTGACGCCCGCGTCCCGTATGCCGCACGGCACGATCCGGTCGAACCAGGTGTTGTCCGGATTCACATTGAACGAGAAGCCGTGCATGGTCACGCCCTTGGCCACCCGGATACCGATCGCCGCGAGCTTGCGGTCCTCCCGGCGCTGGCCCGCGTTGGACGGTGCGTACTCCGGACCGTTCAGCCGCGGGTCGAACTCCTCGTCCGCCACCCGTGGATCGAAGTCCAGCGAGAGCCTGCCCACGGCCGGCCGCTCCGCCACCGGATCCCCGAGCACCCACACCCCGCTGCGGCCCTCCACCCGGGAGGTCTCCAGACCGAACTCGGCGGCCGCACGGATCAGGGCCTCTTCGAGCCGGCGGACGTGCGCCACGACATCCACCGGGCGCGGCAGCTTCAGGATCGGGTAGCCCACCAGCTGGCCGGGGCCGTGCCAGGTGATCTTCCCGCCGCGGTCGACATCGACGACGGGGGTGCCGTCCAGGGGGCGTTCACTGTCCGCCGTACGCCGTCCGGCCGTATAGACCGGCGGATGCTCAAGCAGCAGACAGGTGTCGGGGATCTCGTCCGCGAAGCGGGCCGCGTGTACCCGGCGCTGCTCCTGCCATGCCTCCTGGTACTCGACGGATTCCGCGCCGAACCCCAGGCGGATGTACCGCAGCTCACTCACGGCAGTGCCTCCTTCAGAACCTTCACCGTGCACATATCGCGCCTTCGCCACTGTACGGCGGGCCCTCGGCGGCGAGCCGGGCAGGTGCTTCCGGGCACCTCCCGCCGGGTCCCCGGCCGGACGCCATGGGGCCTCCTCCGGGCCCCGGCCGGGCCCCCGCCGGCCCCTGCCGGGCCTCCTCCGGACCTCCGCCAGGTCGCCCACCCGGCCCCTGCCGCACCGCCGCCGCCCGCTTGTCAGGCAACGCCATCGATCCTCACACGAACGGATGAATATGGGGCGAAGCTGCCGGTGAAACGGGTCACTGCTACTAAATTCGCGCCGTTCCATGAGGGCTGCTCCCCGGGCCCGGAAGGCAGGAGACCGTACAGCTGATGTCGGAACGACCTCCGCAGCGCATCCCCAACCGCCAGCTCGCCGCGCTCATCTCAGAAGCCGGTTTCTCCCACGCAGGTCTCGCCCGCCGGGTGGATCAGCTCGGTCTTGAGCACGGCCTCGATCTGCGGTACGACAAGACGTCGGTGACGCGCTGGCTGCGCGGACAGCAACCACGCGGCACCACCCCCGCACTGATCGCCGAGGTCTTCACCCGCCGTCTCGGCCGCCGGCTCTCCGCCCAGGATCTCGGCCTGGACGCCTGCGCCCCCGTCTACGCGGGCCTCGAATTCGCCTCCACCCCCGAGGAAGCCGTCGACATCGTCGGCGGACTCTGGCGCAAGGACTCCGGCAGCCACAGCGAACTGCGCAAGATCGCGTTCACCCCGGCCGGGCTGGTCGTCCCCAGCCGTGACTGGCTGATCGGACGCCCCGACGAGCGGGTGGCCCACCCGGCCGCCGTCCCGCAGAACGGCTCCCGCGTGCCCACCCAGGGACGAGCCGCGTCCCAGGCCGTCCCCCGGCAGCGCACCGAACGCGCCGCCGGCCAGCGGGTCACCGCCGGGGACATCGAGGCCCTGCGCTCGGTCGGTGACCTCTTCCGCACCCTCGACCACGCCTATGGCGGCGGCCACGCCCGGCAGGCGCTCGTCCGCTATCTGGAGCACGAGGCCGAGCCGATGCTGCGCGGTCTGTACGGGGAGACCACCGGGCGCAGACTCTTCGCCGCCGCGGCCGATCTGACCCGGCTCGCGGGCTGGACCTCGTACGACATCGCCGCGCACGGCCTCGCCCAGCGTTACTTCGTCCAGGCCCTGCGGCTCGCCCAGGCGGCGGGCGACCGGGCGTACGGTTCGTACGTCCTGACCACCATGAGCCGCCAGGCGGTCTATCTCGGCCACGGCCGGGAAGCCGTCCAGCTGGCCCGTGTCGCCCAGCAGGGCATCGGCGCGTCCGCACCCCCGGTCGTCCAGGCGCTGCTGCACTCCGCCGAGGCCCGGGGGCACGGCGTCCTCGGTGAGGTGCGGGCCTGTACGGCCTCGCTCGTACGGGCGGAACGCGCGCTGGAGACGGCGCGCCCCGGCGACGACGTACCGCACTGGGCCCGCTTCTTCGACGAGGCGCAGCTCGCCGACGAGTTCGGGCACTGCCACCGCGACCTCCAGCAGTACCGCGCCGCCGTGCAGCACGCCGAGCGCTCACTCCAGCTGCGCTCCCCGGCGTTCGCGCGCAGCCGTCTCTTCTGCCGTGTCGTGCTCGCCTGCGGCCGTCTGGGCCTCGGCGAGCTGGACCAGGCATGTCTGCTGGGTGCGGAGGCGGCGCGGCAGGCCACCGAGATGCGGTCGGCGCGGGCGGTGGAGTACGTACGGGACTTCGAACGACGGCTGGAGCCGTACCGCGACGCGGCGGCCGTACGGAACTACCGCGACCGGGTCGCGGCGCTCGGCTGAACAGGGCCGCGCCTCACCGGAGTTGAGCCGGTCCCGTCCGAGGTGAGTCGGCGCCCGGACGGGACCGGAGCCTTCGCGGGTGCGCGTGGGCCGGACTACGCCACCGCCGTCAGCCGCGCCGGTCCGTACGCGGGGCGTACGCCCAGATCGCGCAGGATCGCGTGGGCGGCGCGGCGGCCCGAGAACAGCGCGCCCTGGACCGTGTTCGTATCGCGGTGATCGCCGCACACGTACAGCCCCGACAACAGCCTTACCGGACGGCGCAGATCGTGCGGCGGGGGCATCGCGGGCACCGCCTCCGGGTCGTGACGGACGGCCAGCAGCTCCCAGTCGTCGGTCGGCGTCCCGTAGAGCCGCGCGAGCTGCGCGCGGACCGTGCGGTCGAGAACCGCGGCCGGAGGAGGGGGCCCGAGTACCGTCGACGAGATCAGTGCGCGGCCCTCAGGCGCGCGCGAGGGGTCCACCGCGCTCATCACGGCCGTATGCGCCACCGGTCCGCTCCGGTCGGCGTCCAGCAGCAGCGCCGGATCGGTCAACGGGGCCGTAGGCGCGGTGTGGTGCAGCACCGTCACCGCGTGGAAGTCCGGCACCCGCAACCCCGGCAGCAGCTCGGCCGCGGCCCGCGCGCCGGTCGCCACCACGAGCGAGCGGCAGCTGATCTCGCCGTGCTCCTTGGTGGAGACGCCGGATATCGACGCGTCTGTCACACACACGTCCGTACGGACCGTGCCCTCCGGCAGCGCCCGCGCCAGCAACTCGGGCAGTACGGAGGCGCCGCCGGCGGTGACACACAGCCTGCCCCGGGCGAACGCGCGCAGCGCGAGATCCGCGCACCGGCTCGACGTCGTCAGCTCCGGGTCGCAGAGCAGCGCGGACAGCAGCGGGCGGACAAAGCCGTTGACCGTACGTACGGGCAGACCGCGGACCGACAGGGCCTCCAGCGCGGTGCGTTCGGGGCGGGCCAGCAGCCGGGAGGTCGGCGTCGCCGCGAGGCGGCCCAGGACCGCGCCCAGCCGGGCCTGGTCGACCGCGCCGCCGAGCGGTGGACGGGGGGCGCTCGCCAGGGCGCGTGCCACTGTCAGTGCGCTCCGCGCGCTCCCTACGGCCCCGGTCCGGTAGTTCCGTCCGTCGCTGTGCACGACCACACCCGGCGAGAACATCCGCAGGGCGGCGCCCTCCAGACCCGGTGTGCGCAGCAACTCCGGATACGAGGTGGTGAGCAGCCGCCCGCCGCGGTCGAGCCGGAAGCCGTCGACCCGGTCGGTGGCCATGCGACCGCCCACGTGGGGGGCGGCCTCCAGGACGCTGACTCTCACCCCGGCGCTGGTCAGATGATGAGCCGCGGCCAGACCCGCGAGGCCGGCTCCGATGATGACGACGTCTGCGTGGTGCGCGGTGCTGAGTGCGGTGCTGAGCACGTGCCCCTCCCCGAGGTCGGCGCGGCTGGGTGGGGGCTGATTCCCGCATCAGGCCCCCGGAACGCCCGAGTTGGGGTTGAGACTAGGGAGGGAGGGGGTGGGGGGCGGACGCGCGCGGCGGGGGTCACGGGTGCATGGGGGGCGCTGCGCGTGCCGCCGGGGGTGCGCCTGCCGGCGGGGGCTGGGGTTGCGGTGCGGGTTGCGGTTTCGCGGTTGGCTGCCGGGGTGCGCCTCCGGCGGGGTTGCGGGTGCGTTGTCGTCGGCCGGGTGCCGGGGCCTGCGGAGGTGCGTGTCCGGACTGCTTTCCTCACCCCCCGGAGCGCCGGGTGAGACCCGTTTAATACGGGGACCCCC